>CAZIVO010000104.1:0-12811 GCA_964542765.1 uncultured candidatus Brocadiaceae bacterium
AGCAGCTGTCGAACGAGGCGAACGCGGCTGGCTCCGAGCGCGTTGCGGATGGCGATCTCTCCCTGGCGTGACGAGGCGCGCGCCAGGAACAGGTTGGCGACGTTGGCGCAGCAGATCAGCAGCACGAAGCCGGTCGTTACCAGGAGGATCGCCATGGCCGGTCGGAGCAGGTGCGCAGTGACCTCCCCGAGGCCGATCACGGCGTTACGACGGCCGGTGTTGGACCACGGGTGCTCGCGCTCGAGCTGCTCCGCGATGCCGACATGGCGATGTACGAGGCGACCTCTGACAGGCGCTACCTCGACACCTTGGTTGCACATGTGGACAGAATCCTGGCCGGCGCTGCCGACGACGATGGCGATGGCTACCTCGGGTGGGGTTGTTATAGATATTCTGAAGACGAGATACCCAACGGAGGCTTCGAGGAGGCTCGCTGCACGGCGCGTGTTGGCAATCTCTGCGTCAGTCGAGACCGGAAAACTCCTGAACACTGGGTGCGCTGGCAATCGAGTGTGTCCACGGCACTGAGAACGTCTTTGGCCAAGCGCACAGATAAAATGGGAGTGCGATTGGTGACTCGACCACCAACCTGGCAGGTTATTGAGTGCCGCCCCTGGGGGAGTGGCAATTTTAGTTACGACCCCGGCAAGTGGTATCGATTGAGCTGGGCTGCGCGAACCAACGGAAAGGTCGGAGCCTCTGTTCAGGTGTATGACTTCACTGCGCGCAAGATGTTGGCCTCGCGCGTGACCACATCGACCAGTTGGGGTGTTAGCGTGATCGACTTTCGTGCGCCGGCAGCTGGACATGATATTGCTGTTCGATTGATGCCGTCAGATCCTTCAGCAGTCGGTGGGTATGTCGATTTTGATGACATCGGACTCCAGCAGAAACTCGAATGGTTGGTGCACGATGGCATGATTGCCTGGCCCATAGCTCGCTTCATCGCGGAGGTGAGGAGCGATCTCGCCTTGAAGGGCTACCGATCCAAGGCCGATGCCTATCTGACCTTCATCACCAGCCAGATCTTGCCCAAGTGGCAACCTCATTACCGGAAGATCTTTGGGGGGACTGCTGGGACTTATGTTTTTCCTCCTGACCCATCATACGAGTGGCACGGTAATAGCCTGCCGCACAACATGTATCTGGCCCTCGGGCGGGTTTACCTTTGGCTCTACCGTGCCACGGGGAGTTCGGCGTACCGACTTCGGGCCCGGGAACTCGGCGCCTGGTTCTTGCGTAACTTGCGTCAAAATCCCAAGGATCCGTCAGCCTACACGTGGCGCTATTTCGATCCGATCCCGGGTGACCGTTTCAAGGCTGGCGAACCCGAAGATCTCAGCCACGCGAATATTGATGTTGGCTTCGCCGTTCTGGCGGCGCGTTCGGGTGTCTTGTTCAACGATTCGCATCTCGCCCGTATGGCGTCCACGCTCACCAAGGTCATGTGGAACCGCAGTTGGGATGAACCGCGATTGACCCAAGATGTAGAGGGAGGTGGCGACGATAGCTATTCGATTTATCTGCCCTCCTGGGCGCAACTGGCTCGCCGGGTTCGCGCCACCTCGCCGCTCAAGGTCTGGGATCTGGTGCGGGCTGTCCAGGATGACTTGCGCTGTTGCCACAAGCCTACTCAGATGCAGGCCGCCGCCGAGTTGCTGGCCAGTTTACCATTCGTGGGCGGCGGACTGAGCCGTCCCGATCTGGATGATGGGACCCTGCCATCTGGCTGGCGGCGCTGGCAGTCCACCGCGGCGACTGCTTATCGCGATACTGGTCTTTATGGCATGGGTGCACGGTTGGATAGCAACGGACAAAGCTGGCAGGTGCTCGAGTATCCGCTGCTCCACTACCCTGCCGCGACTCCTGCCTTCCTGTCGGCTTGGGCTCGCGGCGACGCCCATGTCGGTGCGCGTGTGCAGGTTCTGGACATGGTTTCTCGGCATGTTCTGGCGGAGCGAACCATTGTCGGGGAGCAGTGGCGACCGGTCTGTATGTCCTGGATGACACCGGCGAATAGTGGCAGAGATCTTCGAATTCGCCTTCTTCACGACGATTGGAAATCAAAGATCGGGCAGGCCCGTTTCGACGATCTCAAACTCGATTTCTCCCCTCTCGCTAATGGTGGTTTCGAGGCCAGAAGTTACAGGGATCCAGGCTTGCCGTCCGGTTGGCGCCGCTGGCAATCCAAGCCATCGACAGTTCGGCTATGTACAGGTTGCCAGACTCAGGGCTCGTTTAGTATTCGTCTGGATACTGATCCTGCCAGGGGGTGGCAAGTTCTTGAGCAGCGCCTTGCGGGCTATCGAGCAGGGCAGCAATACGCGGTGTCTTTTGCGGGCAGAACGAACGGCCCTGTTGGCTGCATGGTCACGGTTGTCGACTTTTCATCGAGCCCACCTCAGACGCTTGGCAGTGCAAGTGTCACGAGCGGTAGCTGGCAGTATGCAACCGTTTCGTTTCAGGCTCCGGCCACGCTCGATCGCGATATCCGTGTGCGTCTGCGACACATGCAGTGGAATCTGGTGGGGACAGCTTGGTTTGACGACATGAAAATCACTCCATTTGGTTGCTCTACCTGTCCGCCACGCAATATCAGATACGGCACAGGGAAACTCGGCAGCCTTGGTTGGCCAAGGCTGGACTCTACGACCGCTCCGGTGCTGGGTGCTAGCTGGCGTCTCGGTCTCTCTCGCGCTCTACCATCGGCCATCGGCCAGCTCTTGGTGGGCCGTACATCTCTGGCGTTCCCGTTTGATGGTGGCCAGATACTGGTGAAGCCTGACCTGGCTTTGCCAGTCAAGATTTCGAGTGTCGGCAAGGCAAGCTTGCAGTTTTCCTTGCCGAGCAGTCCTTCTCTTTGTGGATCGGATGTTTTCTGGCAGGTTTGGATTCCCAATGACCCGGTAGCAAGCGGTCAAGGTTGGGCCGCATCGAACGGACTCCGGATCCATATTGGTCGCTAATTTCTTCGCCAACCTGTGCAGGAGCTAACGTTTGCGCGAGGTCGAGCATTCGATGGCGGTGCAGTGTTCGATCGTTCAGTGCACCTTGCGGGACGCCAAGAAGCGCCCGGGCAAGTGATTGTGCCGTTATCGGCCTGATGGGCTTCGCACCCCGGACGGGGTGATGGGGGATCGTGCCTGCATTCCCGTCCCGTCGTGATCGGTGCTTACTTGACCCGGGTGGGGGCGGCGGTGATGCTCCGGCGATGCAACAGGATATTGTCATTCTCGGTGGGGCCCGCACGGCCATGGCCGAGTACTCGGGAACCCCGGGTTTTGGTGTGTTCAAGGATCTTTCTGCGATCCAGCTTGGCGCCATCGCGACGATGGCTGCGATCGAGCGCTCGGGCGTGTCCGCGGACCAGATCGATCAGGTGTTCATGGGCAATGCTCTGCAGACCAGTAATGATGCGATCTACGGCGCGCGCCATGTGGGGCTCAAGGCCGGCGTCCCCATCCAGTCACCTGCGTTGACGGTCAACAGGCTTTGCGGTAGCGGCATCCAGTCGGTGATCTCCGCGAGCCACGCCATGTTTTCTGGTGAGGCGTCGATTTGCGTTGCGGGTGGTATGGAGAGTATGAGCCAGGCACCGCATGTCGTGCATGGGATGCGCGAGGGAATTCGCTTCGGCAGCGAGGTGAAGATGGATGACTTGCTGTTTGCCTCGCTGATGGATCCGCACTGCGGATTTTTCATGGCGCAGACGGCCGAGAACATTGCCAAGCAGTGGGAGATTCCGCGCGATCATCAAGATGAGTTTGCGCTGCGTTCGCACCAGCTGGGCGCGGCCGCAGTTGAGTCCGGCAAGTTTGCCGAAGAGATCGTTCCGGTGACGGTCAAGCGTGGGCGCAAGGAGGTGGTCGTCGATACGGACGACCACATCAAGCCCGAGACGACGATCGAGGGCTTGGGCCGGTTGCGTCCGGCGTTTGGCAAGGATGGTACGGTGACTGCCGGGAATGCTTCCGGGATTGTCGATGGGGCTGCCGCACTCGTTGTGGCCATGGCGTCGAAGGCCGAAGAGCTCGGGCGGAAGCCGCTCGCTCGGATTCGTTCTTACGCGGTGGCGGGAGTGGAGCCCGAAGTCATGGGCATGGGACCGTCGCCGGCGATCCGGCAAGCGCTGACCCGCGCGGAGCTGGAGTTGGGCGACATCGATTTATTCGAGATCAACGAGGCTTTTTCGGCGCAGTATCTGGGTGTCGAGAAGGATCTCGGTCTGGACCGTGACAAGGTGAATGTCAATGGTGGCGCGATCGCCCTGGGCCATCCGCTTGGGGCCACGGGAACGAGGCTTTTACTTACCTTGGTGCGAGAACTTGCGCATCAAAACCTCCAGTTGGGTTGCGCGAGTGCTTGCATCGGCGGTGGGCAGGGAATTGCCATGATCGTGGAGCGGGTCTGAGAGGCGCCTTGTGAAGGAACACGTGAAGATTGGCGGACGCGTCCTCTATTTGACCGAGGATCAAGACGCTCTGCGTGCGCAACTCTACGAGGGTAAGGATCTCCCCTTCGATGCTGACCGCCCGCTCATCAACAACATCTCGACGGACGAGATCACGCCCGGATGGGTTTGCTATTACTACGACGAGACCCTGGCGCGCTATTGCCTGGTTGGCTTGCGCGATGGTGCGATCGAGAAGGACGCCGTCGCTGGCGGAGGCTTCGGAGTCATTGTCAGCGGCATTTCCAAGGGCTGTGGTTCGAGTCGCGAGACGGCTCCCTTTTCCGAGCTGAAGGCGGGTGTGCAACTGGTCATCGCCGAGAGCATCGAGAAAATTTACGGACAGAACTGTCAGAACATCGGGCTGTTGACCTCTACCGATTTCGGACTCATCGAGCGAATCGAACACGGAGAGGAAATTCCGATCTCGGAGTTCACCAAGGGCCTCGATGAAATCGCGAGGGCCATTGTCGAATACGGAGGATTGTTTGCCTTCAACAAGGCGCGGCATGCCGGCGAAGTATCGCCACCACGGATCGAGACCGCGCCGCGGCCGATGACACTTTGCGAGAAGATCATCAGCCAGCGTGCGATTGCCGATGCGAGGACGGGAGCTACCGGGGTTGCTGCCGTGGCGCCTGGTGACGCACTGTTCGTGGCCACCGATGTGAGGTTCAGCCACGAGTACGTGACGCCGATGGCAGAGGCCTTGTTCTCCATGGGTTTCGGTGCCGACGCGAAGATGACCGACCCGGACAGCGTGTTCATGTTCCGTGATCACCTGACCTTCCTGGATCGTGTCATGCCTGCCGCCCACATCGAGATGGGGCTCGGCAAGCAGGCGGCGAGCCTGGCCACGGTGCAGGAGGACTTCGCCAGACGGAGTGGAGTTCGCCTCTACGGCGAGGTCGAGCGCGATGGCGTTGTCATGGGTTCTGAAGGGATTTGTCACACCGTTGTGCTCGAGGAAATTGCCTTGCCGGGACAGGTGGTGCTGGGGACCGACTCGCACACCTGCATGGCGGGAGCTCTCGGCTGCTTCGCCTTCGGAGTCGGTTCAACCGACATGGCCAATGCCTGGTTCACCAAGGATGTCCGTGTCCGTGTCCCGGAGTCGGTGCGAGTGAATTTGACCGGAGATCTGGACGCTCACGTCTGTGCCAAGGATGTCATGCTGCGCCTGCTCAGTGACGAGTTCTTCCGGAGCGGGGAAGGTATCGGAAAGGTTTTGGAGTTCGGCGGTCCGGGGACCATGGCCCTGTCGATCGATGAGCGAGCGACCCTGACGAACATGGCGGTCGAGGCTGGTGGCTTCACGGGAATCATTGAAGCTGACCAGGCCGTGGTCGACTACTTGGTCGAAGCGCGAGGTCTGGGTGCCGACGAGATCCGATCACGGGTCGTGATGGCGGACCCCGGCGCCGAGTATTGCAAGGTTTTCAACATCGACATCAGCGAACTCCAGCCGATGGTGGCCACGCCGGGCGATCCGAGGAACGGCATCCCGCTGCGAGACCTGGGCGAGACGGTGAAGATCGATATCGCCTACGGTGGGTCTTGCACCGGTGGCAAGTGTGCGGACATGGATCTCTATGCTCGCATCGTGCGCCGCGCACTGGATGCGGGACACAGCATTCCCGAGGATGTGCGCTGCTACATCCAGTTCGGTAGCCAGAAAGTGCGCGATTACGCGGACAGAATGGGTTACGTGCAACTCTTCGAGAATGCGGGCATAGCACTGATAGATCCGTCTTGTGGCGCATGCATCAAGGCTGGCCCGGGAGTTTCCGACCGGCCTGATCAGGTCACGATCTCGGCGATCAACAGGAACTTCCCAGGGCGCTCGGGGCCCGGGCAGGTCTATCTCGCCAGTCCCCTCGTGGTCGTGGCCTCGGCCTTCCTGGGTCGCATTGCCGCTCCCGACGAGTTGTGACCCCTGGGCCGGTGCCATGCTGAACCTGTTCGCTTCCTGCTTGCCGGGTCTGGAGCCGCTGCTGGCACAAGAAGTGCGTGAACTTGGCGTCGGACCGGTGATCGAGGCCGGCGGCGTGTCCTTCGAGGGAGATTGGCGGATCGCCTATCGCGCCAATCATGAGTTGGGCCTGTGCTCGCACCTGCTTGCGCGGGTGGCATCC
The DNA here is from genome assembly GCA_964542765.1 of uncultured candidatus Brocadiaceae bacterium. GTDB lineage: Bacteria > Planctomycetota > UBA1135 > UBA1135 > UBA2386 > CAZIVO01. The sequence continues at coordinate 6,586 of CAZIVO010000104.1, forward strand.
TTTCATGTCCGCAGTCTCGGTGAACTCGTCCGGAAGACTGCGAAAATCGACTGGCAAGAGTGGTTGCGTGACGATGTCCCTGTATCCGTGCGAGCGGTAGCCAAGAAGTCTCGGCTCTTTCATACCGGCGCGATCTGTCAGAGGATCGTCGAAGGCGTTGGCGCGGTCAGCGATGTTCCGATCGGGGACGCGGATCAAGACGGGGCGATCACCGTTGCCGCTCGCTTCAACAGGGATGAGTGCACCCTGTCGATTGATCTCTCGGGCCAACCGCTACACCGGCGTGGCTGGCGGTTGGATCCATCCTCGGCCCCTTTGCGCGAGGATCTTGCCCGCGCGTTGGTGCTCGTGTCGGGCTGGGATGGCGAAGGTGTTTTCATCGACCCGATGACCGGCTCGGGAACGATAGCTGTCGAGGCGGCGAACTTCTCGAGGCGATTACCGCCGGGACGGGGCCGCTCCTTTTCCTTCGAGCAGATGGCTGGTTTCGATGATGCCTTGTGGCAAGAGGTCAAGGAGACTGCGCTACAGCAGGCGCATCCCCGCCCGCGCGCCGAGATCTTCGCGCGCGATATCGATCCGAAGGCTGTGTCTTCCGCTTGCGAGAATGCGCGTCGGGCCGGAGTCCTCGAAGACATAGATCTCGAGGCGGGTTCCTTTCGCGATGCTCCTTTTTTGCGTGGCGAACCCCTGGCGCCGGAAGCCGGGGCGCTTGTCGTCAATCCTCCGTTCGGCAAGCGCGTGGGCCGTGGTGATCTCGGCGGGTTGTATCAGGCGCTCGGCCACGATCTTCGTCAACTTCCTGACACATGGAAGTTGGCTTTGCTGACTGCAGATCGTCGCCTCGCCCTGCGCACGGGGGTGGCCTTGAAGACGGGATTCTTGACCCGGCACGGTGGGTTACAGGTGCGAGCACTCGTGCGGGATGGCTAGTTGTGTTGGCGTGCGATCTATTTGCCAACCTCGTAAGACCCGGTCGATTGGTGAGGGGTCATCGGCCAGGTGTCGGTTCGGAAGGGATAAGCCGGTAGTTCGCGCGCGTTCATCAGGCCGCCGGCGGGCAGGTTGGACCATGCGTAACGGACGGCGATGGGCGCGGGCACAGCATCGTTCCAGACCTCGATCGAGTTGTCCTTTCCCCGTACTCGTGCCCGGGCGGTGTGGAAGACAGCGTCCTTGCCGGCGATGTAGAAACCGACATCCACGTCCTGGTCGAGCCGCAGACCGCGGTTGGTTCCATCCTCGAAGGTGATCACGACCTTGTTCTTCACGACCTCGTGACCGCGGTAGACGGGTCCGCGCCATTCCGGCGCATCGTTCGAGCGATAAGCTTTCACTCGATAGACCTCGGCGAGGGCCCAGCGCGCAGTGCGTTCTCCGACCGGTAGCTTACGTCCCGGGTGGATGCTGCCGTTGGAGTTGGTGTCGTAGGTCGCGATCAAGCCGGTGTCAGGCGTGTGTTTCCAGGTGTTGAACTGGATCTCCCTGATGATGTTGCAGTGGTGGTTCATGTCGTAGGTCATGCTGCGGCGATTGCTCCAGCCGGCGATCTGGATGATTCCGAAGGGCAGGTCGGCCTCACCGAACACGCGGCGCCAGTCAGAGATCACTGCGGGGAAGGTTTCCGGGAAGGGCTTCCACCCGACCGTGAAGGAGTTGTTTTCGCCTTGGTAGAAGATCACGCCGCGCAGTGTCATCTTGTCGATGGGGCGGATCACGCCGTTCATCATCCCACCCGGCTGGCCCTTGCTGGCTGGGTCGGTGTAACGGTTGGGGCTCGGTTTCCCAGGCACCCGTCGGCCCTCGTTCTGCGCCTTGTCGCGTTCGACCTCCCATGCCTTGAGGTCAGCTTTGTGGCGCTGTTCGGCGCCGGCCTCGCGGCCGCCGTCGATCCAGGTGCGCAGGTCTTGCTGGTAGCGTTCGAGATATGGCTTCATCGCCGCGATCGGCGCCAGAGTTTCCTTTGTCACCCAGTGCTGCGCCATGGTTCCACCCCAGGAGGTGTCGATCAGGCCGACCGGTCGCTTCAGGCGACGGTGGAGGCGCCGGGCGAAGTAATAGCCAACGGCCGTGCAGTTCTCGACCTGCTCGGGGATGCATCGTCGCCAGTTTCCCTCAGGCGACGTGTCGCTCTTGACCGGGAAGTCTTCTTGCGGTTCGGCTCGCGCGATCTTTGGCAAGCGGATGAAGCGGATTGCCGGGGAATCGGCCGACATCATCTCGAGGTCGGCGTCGCGTGAGCTGCGCAGGGTCCACTCCATGTTGCTCTGGCCGCCGCAGACCCAGACCTCGCCGACCAGCACATCTCGCAGGGTGATGACACCGCTGCTGGCACGGACCATCAGTTCACGTGGTTCGAAACTCGCGGCCATCGAGTTGAGCTGGATCGACCAGCGACCATTTTTTGCGCGGGTCTTCTCGGTTTGGCCGGCGAAGGTGACGGTGACTTCTTCTTCTGCCTTCGCCCATCCCCACAGGCGCACGGGCTTCTCACTCTGTAACACCATGTGATCACCGAAGATCTTGGGTAGCGCGAGCTCGGCGGGGTCTTGCGGTGCTGAAGAGAGGATCAGGAGGAGGGCGAGCATGGTTACACGCTACCCGTGAAGGAGGTCTCGGGCACGTATCTGTATCGATGTGTGACATGGCCGACCGCCGCGTTCCAGGGAGTTGCCGAATGTGGCCAGATCTCCGCTTCGAGCATGCGGAGAGTGTTCAGCGACCGAGGGTGATCTCGACCCGATGATGGCGGCCGGCTTCCAGCTGCACAGGGTGTTTCGTTACCGCGCCGGCTCCCCGCTGAAACTCGAGCCGGTAGAGCCCTGGGGGGACGGGTTCGGCCAGTCGCGCCATACTCGCTGCCGGCAGGCCATCGACACGCAGGATCGGCTTGTCATCGACCGTGGCTCGCCAGCGTGTCGGCGGCGCGGAACCATCGGGTCGGACCAGCCGGATTGCGACTTCTTGGCCCAGGAGTGTGCCCTCGGAATCCGTTACCCGAAGATCGATTCCTGCACCCGGCGCGAGCGTGAGCGGCACGCGTTGACGCTCAGAGCCGCCGTAATATGTTTCGTATCGAGCTGTCAGGTGAGTCGTGCGTTCGCCGGTGTCGGTGAGCGCCTGCAGGTCGAAGCGATAACTTCCCGGTTCGAGTTGCGGCAAGGTGAAGATGCCACGCTCGTTCCTCGTTCTCCGTTGCCAGAGGGCTGTTGCTACGGCTTGAGGGTTGTTCGGGTCGGACCGCGATGCGGTGACCAGGATATGGCGGATCGGTTGTGCTTGGGGGTCTTGGATATGCAGTTCGATTCCGGCCGCCTTCATCTCCTTGAGTAACTCGATGCGCAGTTGCCTGGGTTCATCGTTACTCATGACATCTTGCGACAGGGGTTCGTATCCGGGTGCTTCGATTCGCAATCGATGCTTCTTGCCGGGCGGCAAGGTGAGTTGCACTTTCGAGTCGTCAATGACCCGGTCGCGACGGGGAGTATCGGCGGCCAGCAGCACGTAGCGAAATCCCTTGATGGATTGACCGCTGATGCGGTCAAAGACCTGGACCACCAGATTGTGATCCGTGGTGGTCGCCGCTGGGTTGTGCTTGGTGGTTTCTCGGGTTTGCCCCACTTGGTTGAAATTCTTCGGGTCTTCGCGTGGTTGCTGGTCTGGCAGGGCAACGCGACCGGCCTGGCCAAGTTCTTCATCATCAGCTTCGGCGGCCTCGCCAGCCTCGATTGTGCCGGCCTGATCCGGCTCGGGGTTTCCGCCCAGCACGGCGAGTGACCAGACCATGGCAAGGAGGCTGAGTATGGACAGAATGAGCCAGAAACCTCTCATCGCGGTGAGCTGATCAGAAAATTGGGTGTGTCACTTGTATGGCGGGACCGTTGCCTCGCCGGGTTTGGTGGCGATACTGGCCCACCCTGACCGAGTCTGAGAGATTACCGACCGACTGTAAGGAATCATTGAAATGAGCAAGGAATACGACATCGCTGTTCTCCCCGGTGACGGGATCGGCGAAGAGGTTGTCCGTGAGGGCCTCAAGGTGCTCGACGTTGCCCAGGAGACCTTCGGTTTCCGGACCAAGCGAGATGCATTGCCTTACGGTGCCGATCATTACTTGTCGACGGGCGAAATGATGCCGGACGAGGCTTTTGACCGTATCGCCGATATGAATGCTGTCTTGCTCGGAGCGATCGGTGATCCCAGGATCGAGGTGGGCAAGTTGGAGTTCGCGATCATCGCCGGACTGCGCTTCAAGCTGGATCTCTATGTCAATCTTCGCCCGATCAAGCTGCTACATGAGTCGATGTGTCCCTTGAAAGACAAGGGACCTGAGCAGGTGGACATGGTGATCTGTCGGGAGAATACCGAGGATGCTTATGCGGGTATTTACGGCTTCCTGAAGAAGGGGACGCCCGATGAGGTTGCCAATCAGGCGATGGTCTACACGGCGAAAGGGACCGAGCGGATCATTCGCTACGCGTTCGAGTTGGCGCGCAAGCGTGGCCCGAAGCCGGGTGCGGATGCTCCGCAGGTGACGCTCATCGACAAGGCCAATGCAGTCCGCGCGCAAGATTTATGGACGCGCATTTTTGCTGCGGTGGCCGCCGATTACCCGGAGATCAAGACCGACCATGCCTACATTGATGCGGCTTGCATGTGGATGGTGAAGAATCCTGAGTGGTTCGATGTGGCGGTCACCCCCAATCTTTTCGGTGACATCATCACCGACCTTGGAGCAATGATTCAAGGTGGGATGGGCATCGCTGCATCGGGCAATATCCATCCGGGCCGCGTTTCCATGTTCGAGCCGATTCATGGATCTGCGCCGAAGTATCGTGGTCAGAACAAGGCGAACCCGTTGGCCACGATCATGGCTGTTTCCATGATGCTCGACCATCTCGGTGAGACGGAAGCCGCGCAGTCGGTGGAAGGCGCTGTGGCGCGCTTGATTTGCGAGGGGCGTATCAGCAGCCTTCAGGCGGGCGTGCATGGCACCGATGAGCTGGGGACGATGGTTGCCGAAGAACTCAAAGCAGGTCTTCGCTGCTGAAGCGGCACCTGAGGAAGGGTTACCGGCGTGGGACAAGTGAATTACTTACTGCCGGTGGTCGAATCCCCTCGTTCCCTCGTAAAGTAGTTGCCCCTGAACATAAGGAGATCCTCCCGATGATGCTGCGTATTGCATGTGCTGTTTCTCTGCTCGTATTCCCTGTCTTTGGCCAGAAGGATGCTGCGGCTTCGAAAGCCCGGCAAGATGGCTCGGCCGCTGATTCTCTGTTCTACCGCGCCTTCTTCCTGGAGCGTGGCGAGCGTCGGTATCAGGAGGCGATCGATCTCTACCGGAAGTTTCTTGCGGCGGCTCCCGAGCATCGCTTCGCAAGCCGAGCGGCAGATGCGGCGCTGAATCTCCTCAACAGGGTGGGGCAGCAAGATGATGCCGAGAAGTTCAGGCAAGAGCATGCCGGCCTGCTCCAGCGGTCGGTGCGCCGTCCCGTGGCCTCTTCAAGTCGGGGGAGTGGACGCGGTGGGGCTGGTGGGCGTACGGATGCCGAGCGTGGCGGACAGGCGTCCCGTCGTCCGGATGCTGAAGGTGGAACTCAGGATAAGAGCACATCGAAGTCGGGCGACGCCGGGAAGCCTGATACTGCTGAACGCACTGAAGCTGATCGTCGCACGGGTGCTGACACCGCGCGTGGCGGGCAACGCCAGTCCGGCTTTCAAGGGATGAACTTCGGATCCGAACTCAGCGACGCGGTGGCCAAGAAATACCCCGAGTTTGCAGAGGAACTGAAGGAAAGCTCGTTTGCGATCTTCCGCAACTCGGAGATCCGCGAATTGATTGCGAATGACCCGGAACTGCAGGCCTTGTCCGAGAAGATGAGGTCGGAGATGCGTTCTCGCTTCGGCGGCTTTGGTCAGCGTGGTGGCGAGGGTCAGCGTGGCGGCGAGGGTCAGCGCGGCGGCGAGAGCCGTGGCGGTTTCGGCCAGTTCGGTGGCTCGGGCGGCAGAGGTTCCGGTGCCATGGATGAACAGGCGCGCAAGGAAGTGGAAGAGCGCTTGTCGGCGCTGCGTGCGCGCCTGGAGGAGGCCAAGAAGGCTGGTGACGAGCAGACTGCCGAGCGCCTGGCGCGGCAGGTCGCCCGCGCCGAGCGTGGGCTGAGCGGTACTGCTGGTGGCGAGCAGGGTCGCGGTGGCGAGCAGGGTCGCGGTGGCGAGCAGGGTCGCG
>CAZIVO010000105.1:0-5436 GCA_964542765.1 uncultured candidatus Brocadiaceae bacterium
GTCAAACCCTTCGGTGGCGGCGAGCAGATCACATGGTCGCCAGATGGCAAGGAGCTTTGTTACACCGCCAAGAAGGAGCCTGGGGTTCGCTGGACCCGGAGTACCAATAATGATCTGTGGGTGGTCTCCATCGATGGGGGGCCGGCGCGCAACATGACTCAGGGAATGATGGGTTATGACCAGGACCCTGCTTATTCGCCTGATGGCCGCTTCATCGCTTTTCACAGCATGGAGCGAGGCGGATTCGAGTCTGATCGCAACCGCATCATGGTCCAGGATCGTGAGACGGGGCAGACCACGGAGGTGACGGAGGGCTTCGATCAATCGACGCATTCGGTGATCTGGTCGCCGGATAGCACCCATCTGTATTTCGACTCCGATACGCAGGGGACGACGCAGATCTACTCGGTGCCCCGGTCTGGCGGTGTTCCCGAACCTCTTACCGAGGGTCGCTACCAGTTTCGTGGAGCGGTGGCGAGTCAGGATGGAGAGCATCTGTATTGCCTTCGCCAGAGGATGGAAAGGCCATACGAGATCGTTCGCCTCGAAACCAGTAAGAGGAGCACTGGTGAATTGCTGACGGATGAGAATGGCGAGATCTACTCAAGCTTGCAGTTGCCGTCCGTGATCGAGCGGAAGTTTCCGGCGAGCGATGGCAAGGACATCCATGCTTGGGTCATCTATCCGCCTAATTTCGATCCCACTCGCAAGTGGCCGATGTTGCTGTATTGCCAGGGCGGACCGCAGTCGCAGGTTGGACAGTGGTTCAGCTATCGCTGGAATTTCCACTTGATGGCTGCTCAGGGCTACATCGTCCTGGCAGTTAATCGCCGTGGACTTCCTGGGTTCGGGCAGGAGTGGAACGATCAGATCAGCCGGGATTGGGGCGGGCAGGCGATGAAAGATCTCCTGTCTGCGACTGATGCGATGTTCGCCGAAGATTACGTGGATCGTGAACGCACGGCGGCCATAGGTGCGAGTTTTGGCGGTTACTCCGTCTACTGGCTGATGGGGCATGACAAGGAAGATCGTTTCTGTGCGATGGTCTCGCATTGCGGGGTGATGAATCTGGAGGCGATGTACCTGTCGACCGAAGAGCTCTTCTTCGTGGACTGGGACCTTGGAGGAGCTTTCTGGTCGAGCCCGGAACTTGCTCGGGAATACGAGCGCTTCTCGCCACATCGCTTTGTAGGCAAGTGGGACACCCCCTTGCTGGTGGTGCATGGACAGAAGGACTTCAGAGTCCCGGTCACCCAGGGGATCCAGGCGTTTCAGGCAGCTCAGCTCAGGGGAGTTCCGTCACGGTTTCTGTATTTCCCTGGCGAGGGGCACTGGGTCCTCTCCCCACAGAACGGGGTTTTATGGCATCGCGTTTTCTTTGACTGGTTGGATCATTGGTGCAAGCCAGAGCGCAAGGAACCAGAACCTCCTGCTGCTGTCCGAAAGCATTTCCTGGAGCGAGTCGACGATACGGCTGTGGTGCAGCTCTACGCCGATGGTTTCGAGCTGCTCTCTTTGAGAGACAAGATTCTTTGTTACCACCTCAGTCACGCTGCGATCGCCGGGCGGGATATCTTCATTGACCAGAAATTTGCTCACAGTCTTCAGATCCGCGATCTGATGGAAGAGCTCTACCTGCACCGCAGTGCCATGGATGTGCAGGTTGCCAGAGAGATCGATCGATACATCAAGCTGTTTTGGGTTCACAACGGCATCCACAACGCTCACTCGACAGAAAAGGAGCTTCTCGCTCTGACCAAGGAGCAGTTCCAGGCCTGCCTGGAGGCTGCGAGGAAGGCTGGCGCCACCTTGCCTGACTCTGCGCAGGCGATGGCGGCGTTCGGCATCATGAGCGACCCGAACGTCTTTATTTCGTGCACGAACAAGAATCCTGGCGAAGGAAAGGATCCGGTTAGCGAGAGCTGCAACAACTTTTATGTGGGGGTGAGCAGTGAGGATCTGGATGGTTTCGAGGAGAAGAATCCTCTCAATAGCCGCGTGGTCAAGTTGGCTGACGGTTCTATATCCGAGCAGATCTATCGGGCTGGGGATGGGGAGTCCATTCCGCCAGGGCTATACGCTCGCGAGTTGAACGAGGTGATACGGCATCTGGAATATGCGATTCCCTACGCACCAGAGAAGACGGCCGCGTGTTTGCGTTTGCTCATTCGTTACTACCGCACCGGAGAGGTTGCCGACTGGCGTGCCTTCAACATTGCCTGGGTGGCTGATAGCGATTCGATTGTCGACCAGATCAATGGCTTCGTGGAGGTCTACGTCGATGCGCGTGGCCAGAAGGGTGCATGGGAGGCCGTGGTCAGTTTCCTGAACAAGGATAAGACCGGGGCGATCGAGTCGATCGCGAAAGAAGCTCAGTGGTTCGAGGATCGAATGCCTTGGGATGAAGAGTTCAAGAAGGAAAACGTCAAGGGCATCACGGCTCGTGCGATATCGGTGATCACCGAGACCGGAGATTCCGGGCCGGTCACTCCGATAGGTATCAATCTTCCGAACGAAGCTGATATTCGTCAGGATTACGGCAGCAAGTCCGTGAATCTCAGCAACGTGGTCGAAGGTTACAACGTTACCGGTAAGGGCGGCAGTCTTGTTGAGTTCGCCAGCAGTCCGGAAGAGATCGAACGTGCCAGGAGGTGGGGTCAACTTGCAGATGACACGCACACCAATCTACACGAGGTGGTGGGGCATGCATCCGGTCGCATCCGGGAGGAAGTGAAGAATCCGGCGCAGATACTGGGGACCTATTACTCGACATTGGAAGAGGGGCGAGCGGATCTGGTTGGTCTCTACTGGATACCGGATGCAAAACTTCAGGAGATGAAGATTGTTCCTCATCCTGATGCAGCTCTGGCGCTCTATGAGTCCTATGCCCGCAATGCGCTGGTGCAACTCCGCAGAATTTCTCTCGGCAAGAAGGTTGAGGATGACCACATGCGTAACCGCCAGATGGTTGTTCACTGGCTGATCGATAATTCAGACGCGGTGGCCGTCAACAGGCACGACGGCAAGACCTATTACCAGGTGACGAGCGTTGAAAAGTTTCGCGCCGCATGTGGACGGTTGTTGAGCGAGATCATGAGGATCAAGGCCACGGGCGATTTCAAAGCCGGTAAGGCACTGGTCGATGATTACGGAACCTTCGTTGACCGAAAGCTACATCAAGAGGTGCTCGCGCGGATGGAGAAGCTGGACTTGCCCTCGATCACTGGTTTTGTGCAGCCGGAACTCCGCCTTGTTCATGGTCGCAATGGCGAAATTCTCGATGTCGAAGTCCACTATCCGCAAGATCTTGCGGCGCAGATGCTCCGCTGGAGCGGTCGGCAGCGCTGAGCAAGCCGGAGACGGGCTCAATCTTTTCGCAGGGCGGAGAGTTTCAGTGTGGCGAGATAGATCGCCGTTTTCTCTTCGTGGCTGGAGTAGTAGGAGACGAGGAGGAGATCATCGCGAATGACCATGCCGGGGTAGCTGGTGTCGCCATCGCTGGGGAGGGTTGCTACGGGCGTGAAGCTGCCTTCGAGATCCATCCAGGCGAGAATCGTTTGCGCCTTTGCTCCGTATTTTCGGCTTCCACCGAGGAAGTGTTTGTCAGCGATGATGATGAAGTTGGGCCCACCGAGTCTTGCGCCGAGTTCATGCCACTGCCATTTCTGATAGGGAGGGAGGCTGATACCGATGATCCCACTTTTGTTCCCGGCTTCTCGCCGGATCATGGCGATCATGGCTCCGTCGCTTCGAAAGCGCAGCGTCGTTTCATTGGGACGACCATCGATATCGAGGGTTGCGATGTGCTGGTAGTGGATACCGTCTTCGGTGCTGACGAGCTGCAGTTTTGATTCCTCGCCGATCGGCTGGTAAAGCACTCCGTAACCAGTGTCGCCGTACCAGGTGACGCGCCAGAGCCAGTCGTTGGAACTCCGAATCGACCGAGGCAATTCGATGGACCGTGGCTTTTCGAAGCGAGTTCCGTCTGCATTGGAGAAGCTGACTCGTGTCTGGCGGTCGATCAGCTTGCGGTTGTCATAATGTGAGCCTCCCATCAAGATCATCAGACGACCATCGGGGGTCACACATATTTTTGGGTCTCTGAGGTCGATGCCTTTCTTGTCAAGAAGTGCTACTGACTGCCAGATCTGACCATCATCTGAGCGGATGATGCGGATAGTGCCATTGGCTCCATGGACGTGGCCCTCACCTTCTCGGAAGGTGCAAAACAGTTGTTTGTTGAAGTCGACAAGATCGGTGAAGGCGGAATGCTTTGCTCGGTCCCATATTCGTTCGACAGCGATGACCGGGGATTTTTTGCTATCGGACTGAGCGAGGGCGGTAGTGGCTGCAAGCAGAAGTGAGAGTCCGATATGGAAACCGTATGTTTTCATGACAAGCCTTCATGAGGCTGTTCCGACTGTTCTTGCGAGGAACCGTCAGGTCGAAATGATCGTTATCTGGGTGGAAGCGCCAGCAGTCGTGTGCACTCCTCGAGCAGAAATTGGATCTTCACGAAGGGCTCATGGCTGATGTCCTGCCAGCGGATGAGGCCGTCGCCATCGAGCAGGAAAGTGCCGTGCAGCGGCGTTGACTCGAAATCGTCCCAGACTCGATATGTCTTGAAAACCTCGTGTTCGGGATCGCACAAGATGGGGAAGGGGAAATCACCGCCGCGTCCGACCGATTCTTTGACCTGCGAAGCGGTGTCCGTGCCAATGGTGACGATGGAGATGCCGGCATCAGTGAAGGCGTCGACAAGTGGTTTGATCGCGTTTAGTTGTTCGACGCAATGCACGCAGCCGAAGCCCAGGAAGTAGATCAGCAGGACGGGCTTGCCGCTGAAGTCAGCGAGAGAAATTGTTTGGCCCGTGGAGTTCGGTGCACTCCAGGCAGGTGCGGGTGTCGGTGCCCAGCGGAAAGGTCCCAGGCTAGCGAGCTCTGGCCGCTCGCCCGTGTCGCTAGCAAGGCCTTGGCTGACGCGCCAGTCTCCAGGCAAATCGAGTGAGCTGGCGATGGGGGTGAGTCGCTGAAAAACGGGCATGTTCATGTCGAAGCGAGCGGAGGCGCTGCGCAGATCTTTGAATAGCTTGGTGGCCTCATCGCGCTTGCCACAGGACCAGAGAACAAAGGCCAAGTTGGCCGTTTCGCAGGCCATGTTGGTTTTGTTCTTTGCAGCGCTACGAGCGGCCTTCTCGGCCTTCGTCGCGTTGCCTGTTTCGAGATACATTCGAGAGAGGTGAAGGTTGGAGTAACGGGCCTTGGTCAGTTTTTCTGTGGCCTTGTCATGCTGACCTTCGTTGAAGGACAGCAAGGCCTCCAGAATCTGGACTCGCTTGTCGATTTCGCGGCGAGTGCCGGACTTCTTCTTGTCGGACTTCTTCTTGTCGGGCTTCTCCTTGTCGGACTTCTCCTTGTCGGACTTCTCCTTGTCGG
>CAZIVO010000105.1:5536-11502 GCA_964542765.1 uncultured candidatus Brocadiaceae bacterium
CTTCTCCTTGTCGGACTTCTCCTTGTCGGACTTCTCCTTGTCGGGCGCAGGTTTCTCGGTCTCTTCCGGCTTGTCTTGTGATTCGGATTCCGCGAGTTTGCGTAGAGCCTGCAAGTTCTCCTTGGCCCGATCGAGTTTACCAAGGGCAACATTGGCTTCGCCGAGAGCGGAGAGTCTGGCTGCTTGATCGGATAGCGCCTTGCCGGGCTCCAGATACATCGTCTCAGCGAGTTCGATCACCTTCTCCCATTGCTCGAACATCGACAAGGTGTTTATGAGGCGATCGCGGCCGTAGGCGGCACTTCTCCCACGGCGTTGGAGATGGTTCTTCTCGGGGTGTCGAGGAAGTTCAACCATGTTCATCGCGAGGTCGATGGCGTCATCGACCCGGCCGATTCGGCAAAGGCTGCGGACGAGCCATTCATTGTTGTGGGCGTAGTTGTGAATCATGAATGGCATGATCTGATCGCGCATCATCTGGGCATGATCTACGCGTGCCGAAGCCTCTTGCTGCCATGCTGAGTCTGCATAACGAGTGAGTTTGTCGAAGGTGTGTCCGCCCATGTGCCACATGTGTGCGATGCGTGGAGCGGATTGACCGCTTTGAATGGCGGAGTCGACGACGCGGTAGGCTGTCCCTTTTTTATCCCAGAGATGGATGCGGTAATGGTGCGCTGGATGCGCGGGGTTAGCCGCGAACACCTGATCAAGAAGGGCTTGGTTGGCCTGTCTGCTGACCGGGGGGATGCCTTTGCGCGTATTCAGCCAGAGCTGGTTCACGAGCAGGGCTTTCGCTTCGGTGTCGTCGGGGAACTCGTAGATGAGTTTTTCTGTGTCAGCGATCCATCGTTTCCTGCGCGCGATGTCTTTTTCTTTGGGGACGGGTTTCTTCTTGTCAGGTTGCTCGGGTTTGTCCTCGGGCGAAGACTTGTCTGTGGGTGTCGCTTTGTCCACTGCATAGAAGCGAGCCAAAGATTCAATGTAGTGGCGTTCGTGAACGCTGGCCTTGGTCCGCCGAGCCCACGCCTCATGAGCAAATTTTGCCGCACGGTCTTCGGCGTTTGGATTGGCCATGGCCATTCCCCAGTAGGCCATGGCACAGTCCGGATCGATGGCCGCGGTTTGACGGAATGACCGCTCGGCTTCGAAATACCAAAATCCGTGCAATTGCCCGAGACCCTGGTTGAAGTATTTCTGTGCGCGTTGGTTCTTGGTCGTTACCGGTAGGTTGACATCGCCAGTTCCACCCATCAGGTAAGCTCTTTGCCGGGGCCCTTCGTTGAAGGCTTCGCCGTGGTAGGAGTGGCCTTCGAGATGCTTGTCGGCGGTGTCTTGTGCCGGGGAGGTGGCGGCCGCTGCGAGGCTGATCAGCAGGTAATTTCGGATACTCATGGGAGGGGTTAGTTCTGGATGGATTCTAGCTAATCGGGCACTTCAAGCGCGGAGGATTGCCTATCTTCGGATCTCTTTTGATTCCGGGGCTCAGCCGGAAGGTTCTGCTCCCGTTCTTTTGCCGTGAACCGACAAAGATTTGTCATCGCGGCGCTACGCTGTTATCCATGCGGGTAATGAGCGATCGTGCTGGACCGCTGGGAAGTGCTGAGTTCGAGCAATACTTGATGTGGCGGCGCATCCTCGATGACCCTTTGGTCGAACTCGACATGAGTTTGTCGGGGTTGGTCGAGGAAGACGTTTCGGCTCAGGCCGGCCCCTTGTCGGCGGCTCTGGCGGCCATGGAGGCCCTCGAAGGGGGAGCGCTGGCCAATGCCGATGAGGGGCGAATGGTCGGGCATTACTGGCTTCGCGCACCGGCGCGGGCGCCGAATGAAGAAATTGCCGACGAGATTGCTGCAACGATCGAGCGAATAGAGAACTTTGCGCGGTCGATCCATGCCGGTTCGATCGCTCCGCCTGAGGGCGGAGTGTTTCGAAAGGTTGTGGTCATCGGCGTTGGTGGTTCGGCGCTGGGTCCGATGCTTGTTGCCGATGCGATGGCACAAAGCAGCGATCCGATGATCGTTCAGGTCATGGATAACACGGACCCAGATGGGATTGACCGGTTACTGGCGGGAGTAGCTCCCTTGCAAGATTGCTTGTTCATCATCACCAGCAAGTCCGGAGGCACTCCCGAGACTCGCAATGGGATGTTGGAGGTAGAGAGCGCGTGTCGTGAACAGGGGCTGGATTTTGCGTCACGGGCGATTGCCGTGACCGTGCCGACGAGCGCTCTTGGTAGCAAGGCGAGGGAAGAGGATTGGCTTGCGGTTTTTCCGATGTGGGATTGGGTAGGTGGCCGCACCAGCGTGTTTTCAGCGGTTGGCCTCCTGCCTGCCGCTCTGCAAGGAGTTGATATCCGTGGTTTCCTCGGTGGTGCTGCAGCGATGGATGAATGGACCAGGGTGTCCGAGTGCCAAGAGAATCCCGGGGCGCTTCTGGCACTCATGTGGTGGAAGGAAGGCCAGGGGCGTGGTGAGCGTGATCTGGTCGTGTTGCCTTACAAGGATCGGCTGATCCTTCTTTCTCGCTACCTTCAGCAACTGGTCATGGAGTCGCTTGGCAAGCGACTCGACCGCCAAGGGAATGTGGTGGGGCAGGGGTTGACTGTTTACGGGAACAAGGGGTCCACAGACCAGCATGCTCTTGTTCAACAACTGCGTGATGGGCGGCATAGCTTTTTCGCGCACTTCGTGCGGGTCCTCGAAGACAGATCCGGGCCTTCTACCGAGGTAGTGCCGACTGCGACGTCCGGAGATTTTCTCGATGGTTTTCTGCAGGGCACTCGCCGGGCCCTGTTCGAGGAGGGGCGCCATTGTGTGACCATCACCGTGGACCGCGTGGATGCTCGCTCGCTGGGGGCCTTGATTGCCCTGTTCGAGCGTTCGGTTGGGATCTATGCGGAGTTGATCGATGTCAACGCTTACCACCAGCCAGGGGTCGAAGCGGGCAAGGAAGCCGCTGCATCTGTCCTTGAGTTGCAGGAGCGCCTGCTGGGCGCATTATCGGTCGAGGGCAAAACCTGCGTCGAGCTGGCAGTCGAGCTAGGGGCCGATCCTTGCGATGTCTGGCCGATCTTGCAGCATCTGGCCCTGAATCGGCCGGAAGTTAGGTGTCCGGGACCGCTGGAACCAGGAACTGCACTTTTTGCCCTTCGGGGGGGCGATTGAGGGGTGCTGCACAGGGGTGTGGGAATCCGCTTGGGGTCGAGCCCCATCGGCTGTATTAATCATTGGCTTTCTTACAGGAGAGCCCTCTTGGACAGAATCGTCGGTGAAGGACTGACCTACGACGACCTGCTGCTGCTGCCGCAACGCGCATCCGCTCTGCCCCGGGATGTTTCCACAGAATCGAGATTCTGTCGTGGCTTGAAGCTGGAGATTCCGATCAGCAGCGCCGCGATGGATACGGTGACGGAGTCGGCCATGGCGGTGGCCTTGGCTCGGCAAGGTGGGATAGGGATCATTCACAAGAATATCTCCATCGACAGGCAGGTGCGGGAGGTTGATTCCGTCAAGAGGTCGGCGAATGGTGTGATCATCGATCCTGTATCCTTGCGTCCGGATGCCACGGTGGGGGATGCCAAGGATCTGATGAGTGCCAATCGCATCAGCGGCTTACCAGTCGTTGATGATGGGATGCGAGTGCTCGGGATCTTGACCAACCGAGATTTACGTTTTGTCGAGAGCCGTAACTCGCTGGTGAGTGAGGTCATGACAAGTGAGAACTTGGTGGTGGCGCCCCCTGATACGACGCTCGATCAAGCGCGAGAGGTTCTACAGCGTAAGAAGATCGAAAAGCTCTTGCTGGTGGATGATGCCGGTCGTTTGGCTGGTCTCATCACCATCAAGGACATCAACATGCTCGAGGAGTTCCCGTCTGGCGCACGTGATGGGCGAGGCCGCTTGCTCGTTGGTGCTGCGGTCGGAGTCAAAGATCTCGAACGGGTTGCTGGCCTGGTTGCGGCGGGCTGCGATGTGGTGGTTGTAGATACCGCGCATGGCCATTCCGAGAATGTCATCAACACGGTCGAGGCCATCAAGAAGGAGTTCGATGTGCCGGTTGTTGCCGGAAATGTGGCCACTGCAGAAGGAGCGAGAGCGCTCATCGATGCAGGTGCCGATGGCATCAAGGTGGGCATCGGACCGGGCAGTATCTGCACGACTCGCGTTGTGACGGGCGTCGGCGTCCCACAGATGACAGCGGTCATGCAGTGCGCGACCGAGGCTGCCAAGGATGATGTTCCCATCATTGCTGATGGTGGTCTTCGTTCTTCGGGCGACATCGTCAAGGCCCTGGCGGGAGGGGCTTCATGCGTGATGCTCGGAGGTATGCTCGCAGGCCTCGATGAGTCACCCGGGGAGACGATTCTCTATCGTGGTCGAACCTTCAAATCGGTCAGAGGCATGGGCTCACTCGGTGCCATGGAGGCCGGTAGTGCCGATAGATATGGACAGGGTGAGGTGAAAGAGCGAATGAAATTCGTGCCGGAAGGCATCGAAGGGATGGTTCCTACCAAGGGGCATCTCGCGGATTATGTGTATCAACTCGTTGGCGGTATCCGTTCCGGCATGGGGTATTGCGGAGCGCTTACCGTGGTTGAGTTGGCCGAGAAGGCTCGTTTTGTTCGGGTGAGTTCAGCCGGGTTACATGAATCTCATCCGCACGATGTCGAAGTCACGAAGGAAGCACCCAACTACAGTAGGGAGGGGCGGTGAGCGCTGGCGCGGGCGGTGTTCTGATCGTTGACTTCGGAGCGCAATACTGCCAGTTGATTGCGCGGAGAGTGCGGGAACTCGGTGTGTATTCGAGGATCACCGTGCCGGCCCGAGCACTGTTCACGTTCGAGAAGATGATGCCGGGCGCGGTCATCCTCTCGGGAGGACCCAACTCGGTATATGCCGAGGATGCTCCTGAACTGAGTGGCGAGATCCTGGAGAAGGGAGTGCCGGTACTCGGGATCTGCTACGGCCTTCAGTGGTTGACCCAGAAGCTCGGTGGGAATGTTGTGCCCGCAGAAACCGGCCATGAATACGGTCGCACCGAGATGAAGATTCTCCAGGCCGAAGGGCTTCTCGAAGGCGTTGATGATGCTGGAACGGTCTGGATGTCACATGGTGACAAGGTGGACCGACTCCCCGATGGTTTTGAACCGATGGCCGCGAGTGACCCCTGCCCGGTGGCGGTCGCTGGCGATGATAGCCGAGGCTTCTACGGCTTGCAGTTTCACCCAGAGGTTAGCCATACGCAAGGTGGCTCACGTATCCTGAAGAACTTTGTCGTCGGCATCGCTAAATGCCCAGCAGACTGGGATCCTGGGAGTATTGCCGAATCCAAGATCGCCGCTGTCACCGAGCAGGTGGGCTCGGATGGCGAGGTTGTTCTGGGCTTGTCGGGTGGCGTCGATTCTTCGGTTGCGGCGGTCTTGGTTCACCGTGCTATCGGCGATCGCCTGCACTGTGTGTTCGTCGATAACGGACTTCTTCGCAAGGACGAACGCGAAGGCGTGGAGAAGCTGTTTTGCGAGGACTACCAGATGGATCTCAAGGTTGTCGATGCTGGCCATCGCTTCCTGGAGGAACTCCGGGGCGTCAGTGATCCGGAGGCCAAGCGTAAGATCATCGGCCGCGTCTTCGTGGATGTGTTCAAGGAGGAAGCCGCACGTCTTCCCAAGGCACGGTTTCTTGGTCAGGGGACCCTGTATCCGGATGTGATCGAATCCGTGGCCGCACATGGTGGCGCCACGGCGACGATCAAGAGCCATCACAATGTTGGCGGTCTTCCTGAGGATTTGAATCTGGAACTGGTCGAACCACTCCGCGACCTCTTCAAGGATGAGGTTCGTGCGCTTGGGCGGGAGCTCGGTTTGCCCGCTTCGCTAGTGGACAGGCAGCCTTTCCCTGGCCCCGGGCTGGCTGTTCGTTGCCTTGGCGACATCACTCCGGAGAAACTGGCTTCCTTGCGTGAGGCTG
>CAZIVO010000105.1:11512-12555 GCA_964542765.1 uncultured candidatus Brocadiaceae bacterium
GATCGTGCGTGAGGAAATAGAGAGCAGGGATCTCCATGAAAACCTGTGGCAGTATTTTGCGGTTCTCTTGCCTGTGCAATCCGTGGGCGTGATGGGTGACGCACGAACTTACGAGGATGCTTGTGCCGTCCGTGTGGTTTCGAGCCAGGATGCGATGACTGCAGACTGGGAGTATCTCCCGGCCGATGTCCTGCGCCGGATCTCGAATCGCATCATCAACGAGGTGCGCGGTATCAACCGCGTCACCTTGGACATCTCCAGCAAGCCGCCGGCCACGATCGAGTGGGAGTAGCCGCAGAGGGAGCTAGGACCGCGGCGGGAGAGCTCCTACGGGGGCGCGTAACCAGCGCAACACCTCGCGGACCTTGGGAGGTTTTCCGGTCATCAGGATGCCGATGCGGAAGATCTTCGCAGCGCCCCAGAAGGCGATTGCGGTGGAGACGATGATGATGGCAGTGGTGACGAAGTACTCCCAGATCTCGGGCGGCCCACCGGCACGGTTCATCATCAAGAACGGCGTGAAGGGCGGGATGTAGGTCAGCACTCGGGCCAGGGTGCCGTTGGGGTCATTGACCACCGGGATCATGGTCAGCAAAGGGATGATGAGCAGCACGATCACGGGTTGCATCAGATTCTGAGCTTCCTTGAGGCTGTTGCAGACCGAGCCGAAGCCTACCAGGATAGCGGCATAGAACAGATATCCGCCGAGGAAGTAGCCGATGAAGGAAATCAGGTAGAGTGGGTCGCTGATGATTTCTAACAGACCCAGTTCGGAGATCGGGAGATTGGTGAAGTACGGCGTGACTTGCAGGGCGATGATGGCGAAGGCGACCCAAGAGCCGACGATAGTGAGGCCGGTGGCACCGATTCCGATGATCTTGCCTGTCATGAGTTGCAGGGGCGATACCGAGGACAGCAACACCTCGATGATGCGGTTGGACTTCTCCTCGATGGAATTGGTCAGCAACATCTGAGCAGCCGTGAATACGGCGATCCAGAGGAGGTAGACGAAGGCGATTGGCGCGAACTGGGAGATGGTCTCC
>CAZIVO010000106.1:0-12484 GCA_964542765.1 uncultured candidatus Brocadiaceae bacterium
CGAAGTGCGAACTCAGCTTCAAGGATTCCGTTCTCGCCTTTCAGATTGCCGAGGCGCACGACGTTCCAGAACTGGGCGCCGAGAATGACCGCTATCCACGCACTGAGTCCTACGTGAAAGATTTCAAGGCTGTTTCCATCGGCCGGATCAAGCTGGAGAAGGGTGAGGGGGAACTCGTCCTGCGCGCCACCGAGATCCCCGGCGCCGAGGCGATGGAATTCCGCCTGCTCACGCTTGAGCGTGTGAAATGAAGTCTCCGCTGCTGGATTCTGGCAGGGACTACCATGACGCAGTTGTGACACCGGGGATCTGTCCGGTGTGATCCCTGTCATCTACCATGCCATTGTCGCCATCCTATCTTTGCGTGATACTCGGTTCGGCTGTTTCATGAAAACCCGCAAGCCTATTCTGCTCTTGTCTGCTTTTTGGCTGGTTAGCGTTGGCGCCGTAGCCGTTTGTTCGGTGCCGGTCTTTCGCTATGCCCTCGAGCGCTGGCCTTCGGATGACTACGTTGCGGTTGTTTTTCACCGGGGAGCTCTTTCGGGCGCAAGCACTCATCTCATCGAGGACGTGGCGCCTGATTCTCGCGCCAGCCTGGAGATTGCCAATATTGAGTTGCGAGCCGTAGATCTCGATGGAGATCCAGAGGAGGGGATGCTGGAAGTTTGGGAGGAGGCCGGTGGTGACCGTACGCCCTGGATGGTGGTCACCTATCCGGAATCCGGCGGCAACAATGATGTGATCTGGAGCGGCCCTATCTCGAAGGAAAACGTAGAGGCTGTCATGGATTCTCCCAAGCGCCAGGAGCTTGCTCGACGGATCTTGGATGGTGACTCCGCGGTTTGGCTTTTTCTGGAGAGTGGTGATGAGGCCAAGGATGAGATTGCCTTCGAAACACTGGTGGCCCGTACCTCTGTTCTGGAAGAGAAGCTGAAACTCCCGGAGATCAAGCAGGAAGACATCGCTGCCGGTCTTTTGAATATCGAGAAGTCGCAACTGAAGTTGAAGTTCTCCGTGTTGCGGGTTTCCCGTGAGGACGATGCCGAATCAGCCTTCGTGCGAATGCTCCTGGCGAGCGAGGACGATCTCGATGATCTGAACGAGCCGATGGTCTTCCCTGTATACGGGCGTGGGCGGTTCATGCCGGCAATGGTCGGCAAAGGTATCACCGACGAGAACATCACTCGCGACGCAGTGTTCTTGGTCGGTCCTTGTTCTTGTGAGGTCAAGCGGCAAAACCCCGGCAAGGATCTGCTTGTGGCTGTTGATTGGGAAAGCCAGATTCAGATGCAAATCGATATAGACCGTGAACTGCCGCCTTTGACCGGGGTGGGGATGGTCGACGCGGGTCCTGCTGAAAAGGATGTATCTGCAAGGAAGGGTGATGTTTCCATGGGTGACATGGTGCAGGGCACCGTCAGTCCGCCGCCCGATCTTGCTTCGACCAGCAGCAAGTTCTGGATCTTCCTTGGCATGCTGGCGCTGGGGTCTTACCTCGTAGGCGCTTGGTTGTTCACTCGCCGAGCCTGACAGGCATGAAGATTTCCCACCTGGTGATTCGCGAGATTCGTCATCGCAAACTCAATTTCGCGGCCAGTTTGTTGGCGGTCGGCGTGGCCGTTGGTGTGCTGGTGGCTGCCGATTCTCTTCTCATCATGCATCATCATCGGCAGACGAAATTTTTGAGTGACAAGGAGGCTGATTTATCCGCACGTCTGGTGGCCAAGGAGAAGGATGTTGAACTGGCAGGCAAGGTGCTGCAAGAAGCCATGCGCACGATCACCAAGGGATTGGGTTTCAACATCCTCATTCTTCCCGAAGATGAGGATCTCGCCCGTTTTCAAGTTGAAGGCGTGGCTGCGAGCACCATGCCCGAAACTCATGTTTCGCGCCTGGCCAACAGCAAGATTGTCACTGTCAACCATCTGCTTCCCGTGGTGACCAAGCGGATCGAGTGGCTGGAGCAAGAAAAGTTGGAGGTCATCCTTATCGGCACCCGAGGTGAGGCAACCTTGGCACACCGTGATCCGAAGAAGCCGCTCCTCGAGCGTGTGCCCAGGGGGAAGATGGAAATCGGTTTTCAGGTTGCGCAAAAACGTGGGTTGATTGCAACTCAAGCTGTCACGCTGATGGGAAGGGATTTCACCATCAGCAAGGTGCATGCTGAACGCGGCGATCGTGACGATAGCACCATTTGGATCAATCTGGGCGAGGCGCAGGAACTGTTCGGAATGGAGAATCTTGTCAATGCAATCCTGGCGCTCGAATGCAATTGCAACACCATCAACCGGGTGGCGGAGATTCGTGCGGAGATTGCCGGCATCCTGCCCGGGACAAAGGTTGTAGAGCGAGGCTCCAAGGCCTTGGCTCGTGCGGAGGCGCGCAATGAGGCAAAGGTGCGAGCGGTGGCGAACCTCGCGCGTGAGAGAGAATCTTCGAAGTCCATTCTCGATGACGAGCGAGCCAAGGCGGGGCAATTCATGGAGCGGTTCCGGCAACTGAGCGATGCCATTGTCATTGGCGCCATGCTGGGCGGCCTGGCCTTGCTCGCCCTTCTGGCCTTTGACAACACGCATCGCCGGCAATCGGAAATAGGCATCTTGCGTGCCCTCGGCCTGCGCGCAGGCCAGGTGCTACAACTCTTTTTGGGCAAAGCCTGTTTGGTTGGTTTGCTGGGTGCTTTGCTCGGTTGCGTGCTCGGTCTGGTCGCTGCCATGGCATTTGGCGATGCTTCGAACTTGGCGGAAGCTATCGATCCGAGCGTCCTCGCAGTCGTTTTTCTGGTGGCACCGTTGATCGCGGTCATGGGCAGTTGGATTCCTGCGGTCATGGCTGCGAGACGGGATCCCGCCAGCATCCTGCAGGAGGAATAGTGCTGCTGCAAGCCGATCACCTGAAGAAGCAATATACCGCTCAGGACAGTTCGACTGTGGATGCGCTGCGCGATGTCAGCATCGAGTTGCTTGCTGGTGAGTTCGTCGCCGTGCAAGGGCCAAGTGGCTGTGGCAAGAGCACCTTGCTCCTTACCATCGGTGCATTGCTTGAGCCCACAGCGGGGTGTCTGAATATTGATGGCGAGAATCCCTATACATTGTCGCCCGAGGCCCGCGCGAGATTTCGCGCCATGAACATCGGCTTCGTGTTCCAGCAATTCCATCTCGTGCCGTATCTCGATGTGCGAGACAATATCCTCGTCCCCTCACTCGCTGGCGAATCGAACGCGAGTCTTGATCGAGTCGATGAATTGCTTGAACAGTTCAATCTCGCTGAACGTGCTGCGCATCTGCCAGCGCAACTCAGCACTGGCGAGCGCCAGCGGACGGCTTTTGCCCGCGCGCTTCTGAACAAGCCTCGGATCGTCCTCGCCGACGAGCCCACGGGCAATCTCGATCGCGAAAACGCCGAAATCGTGATCGCGCATTTACGTCAGTTTGCCCGGGATGGTGGCACCGTGCTGCTTGTCACCCATGATTCCTACGCAGCTGATCAGGCTGATCGCAGCCTGAAAATTTTCGATGGAGAACTTGTCGATCCGTCAGATCGTGAATGCTCTGTTGATGCGCTCGATCAGGCTGGCAAGGGTCCTCTTTCCTGAGGAAGTAGGCGGCTCCAATTTGATGAGGTTGAACTTTCATGAATGACATCCACTCACGACGTGCTTTCTTGCATTCCCTGGGTTTCGGGGCTGCCGCTTTCGGTCTTCCCGAGATGGGCCCCTCCGGGGGTTTCGAGGAAGGGACTGCGGAGGCGCTGGCAGGGCCTCGCTGGGAACAGAAGTTCGACAAGAAGGTTCGCGTTGGCATCGTCGGCCATGGCTACTGCCGATTCGGGGCGAAATTCGGCTTCCAGGACCATCCCAATGTCGAAGTTGTGGCGGTCAGTGATCTGATCCCGGCGCGCTGTGCAGAACTGGCTCGGGCATGCCGCTGCAAGAAGACCTACCCCTCGCTCGAAGAACTCGTCAAGGATGACCGCATCGAGGCGGTCTTCGTGGCGACTGACGCGCCGAGCCACGCACGGCATTGCATCGAGGTTCTTGCGCATGGCAAGCATGTTGCCTGCGCAGTTCCGGCAACTCTGGGATCGTTGGAGGATGCTGACAAGCTCTTTGAGGCAGTGAAGGATTCGGGGCTCAAATACATGATGTTCGAGACCTCATGTTTCCGCGCTGATTGCTATGCGATGCGCACGATCTACAAGGCAGGCGGGTTCGGTCGCATTGTCTTTTCGGAGGGTGAGTACTATCACTACACCGCCAAGCCAATCCCTTCCTACAAGAACTGGCGTGTTGGTTTCCCTCCCTTGTGGTATCCAACGCATTCGACGGCCTACTACATCGGTGTCACTGACAGGTGGTACACGTCTGTTTCCTGCGTTGGTTTCACGGGCGACTTCCCTGAATATCAAGTTGATGGCAACGCCTACAAGAATCCGTTTTCTGACGAGGTCGCATTGCTGGAAACCAGTGAGGGCGGGTTGTCGCGCATGCTCAAGTGCAGGAGCACTTACAAGAAGGGTGGCGAGTCCGGGCGTGTGTTTGGTGAGAAGGGATGGATGGCCGATACCCGTTACTACGGTTCGATGAAGAAACTTCCCGACTTGCAGCGTCCGCCGCTTCCTCCAGGAGTTCCAGCCGGTGGCCATGGTGGTTCGCATGGGCCGCTGATGAACGAGTTTGTGCTGTCGATTCTCGAAGATCGCAAGCCGGTCGTGGATGTCGTGCAGGCCCTGAACATGACGGTTCCCGGCATCGTTGCTCACCAGTCGGCCTTGCGAGATGGTGAGCGGATGGCGGTGCCGCATTACGAAAATTGAGCTCCTTCTTGAGTTCTGCTGTCGGCCTTGGAGGATTTTGGTATGCGCTACTGGCTGATGAAGTCTGAGCCGGATGTCTACTCTTTCGATGATCTGATGAAGGACAAAGGTCGCCGGACTCTGTGGGATGGAGTCCGCAACTATCAGGCTCGGAACTTCATGCGGGATGAGATGAAGATCGGTGATCGAGTTCTCTTCTATCACTCGAATGCCAAGCCGCCTGGAGTGGCTGGAATCGCCGAGGTCGTCAGCAAGCCATACGCCGATCCCACTCAGTTCGACTCCACGAGTAAGTATTTTGATCCGAAGAGCGATCTGGAGAATCCCCGCTGGATCCTGGTCGATGTGAAGGGGATCGAGCACTTACCGCGTTTTATGTCGCTGGAAGAACTTCGCAATGCGAAGAAGTTGGCGGCGATGGCGCTCCTCCAGAGAGGGCAGCGGTTGTCGGTGCAGCCCGTGACTGCTGCGGAGTATCGTGAGGTGTTGCGAATGGCGGCCTCGGGCTAGCTGCTCGCCGGACAAGCTCCAGGAGAAGTCGTAAAAAAGACTCTTGAACAGGGGGCGTCCGGCACATCGGCGCGAAGAAGGCCGAGGCGGAGAGGGTGAGTTCAAGGTCGGTGAGAGTCTGTCGGGGTCGAAGGCCCGCTGGATCTTGCTGTGCCGTTCAGCCCAGAGGGCCTTCGGGGATCTCGACGCGGAAGGTGGTGCCCTTGCCCGGCGTGCTCGTCAGTTCGATATGACCGCCGAGCCTCTCAACTGCTTCCTTGGCGATGGCCAGCCCAAGTCCAGCACCGGGGGTGTCGCTGGCGTTTGGGTGGCGAAAATAGGCCTCGAAGACAGACTCCTGATCCGCGGCAGGAATGCCGCGACCGTGATCTTCGACCTCGATGCGGAAGCCGGAGCTCAGCGGGTGTGCAGTGATTCGAATAGGGGTTCCCTTCTCCGAATACTTGGCGGCGTTGGTGACGAGATTGGAGATGATCCGGAAGAGGAACTCAGGATCGGTTGAAGCATCCTCGAGGCCGCTTGAGATTTCGAGAATCAGATCTTCGGAGCGAGCATGAGCTTCCAGAATCGGCGGTACCGATTGTTCCATGAAGAGGAGGAGATTGGTTTCTCGCTCCTGGATACCTATGTTGGATTGCTGGACTTCACGGAAGGACAGCACCTGATCGATCAGGACCTTGAGGCGCGAGATAGCCGTTTGCATGCTCTCGACTTTTTCTCGTCGGACTTGGTCATCGAGGTTTTCCCAGTAGTTGACGAGGATGTCGGCAGAGGAAATGAGTTGGGTCAGCGGAGTGCGGAACTCGTGGGACGAAGTTTGGAACAAGCGATTTTTGAGCCGAAGTTGTTCGCGTTCCTTGCTCGCCTGAGCTTCGGCACTGCGAATGCTCTGTGCAGCGACGATGGCAGGGGCAGCGATCCTGGCCAGCGCGGTTAGCATCTCTTCGTCAGCTTGCGTGAATTTCCCGGGCGTTTTGGATTCAGAATCAAATACGCCCAGCACGTCACCGCGGTAAATCACCGGTACCGCGAGTTCTGAGGCACCTGGGTAGACATCCGGAATGTAGTCTTCGATCTGTGCGACATCGGCGACCCGGATAGGAGAAGCGCTGGCCGCGCAGCGACCGACGATGCCGGTTCCCACGGAGATGATGATCGGCTGGGTGATCTCGTTGCCTTGCATCTTGATGCCGTGTGCGCCTTTTTGGATGAGCTGGCTTCCTTCGCGCAGATACAGGACGCAGTCATCGAATTGCATGATCTCGGCCACCAGGATGGCCATCCGCATGAACAGGTCGTCGAGATTCCAGATCCCCTGGATGGTCCGGGAAAAGCGGCTGCGATCTGCTTCACGGTTCAATGTGGCGGACAGTTCCTGTGTCCGGGCCTCGACCTTCTCGGACAGTTGTGCGCGTTCCGCCTTGAGGTCCTTGATGAGTTCTTCCTGACGCTGGACGGCAAGAAAGGAATCGGCCATCGAGTCATGGCCGGCGTAGTCGGCCAGGGTGATACCGGTCGCAGCGAGTTCGGAGATGGATTCTGCCCAGGGTTTTCCAACGAAGATCAGCTCTTCGTCGGGTTGGTTGGCCAGGAACTGGCCGCGGAGCCTGAACTTCTGAGTTCGGTGGGTGATGGTGGAGCCGAGGCCGCGATTGGCCTGCAAGGCGTCGAAGTCCATGGGAATCTTGGGCC
This sequence comes from uncultured candidatus Brocadiaceae bacterium, assembly GCA_964542765.1. Classification (GTDB taxonomy): domain Bacteria; phylum Planctomycetota; class UBA1135; order UBA1135; family UBA2386; genus CAZIVO01. The sequence goes on from CAZIVO010000106.1 coordinate 7,018, forward strand.
GGGCGATCGACCAGTGCTCGGCCAGCGGCAATCCTGCTTGCATGTCCGGGAACTGCTTCCTCAGGCGAGCAGAAACTTCTCGAAGTATCAGGTCACGCCCGAATCGCAGATGAAAGGGGAAGGCCTCGTCGAGCGCTTCCGCTGAAAGCACCATGATTACTCTGCGGTCCAGGACAGGATGAAGACTTCGGCGGATTCCTTGGGATCGGGGCCCCTGTGATCGATCTCGATCTCCACATTGAAGCGTTTTGCGAGGCCTCTGAGTGCGCCTGTAACGAAGGGGGCGAGGCCTTCCCTTTCGGAGAAGTAGAGAAGCCGAAGGCATCCTTCTTCCTGTGGTTCGCAGCGGAAGGAGGGCGGGGAGTAGTGCGGAAAGATGGACTGAGCGCGCTCGTGAAGATTGTTCAGGCTCATCAGGAAGGTTGGCAGGTCACTTCCGGCGAGCTTCAGAAGGCTTTCGTAGTTTTCCTTGGCAGTGACCAGCACCCAGTATTCCCCGGTTCCTTCGAGGAACTCTTCGAAAGTCACTCCGAGGACGGTGGCGGCGGCGCCGACGATGTCGTAGGAGATCTTGTCCGGGTAACTTTCAAAGGGTTCGAACTGAGTATCGGGGTGGCCGGATTGCGAAGCAACTTCGGCCCATTTCTCGGCGGAATACTGGCTGGTGACGAAGCCGACGAACGATAGGTTCACAATTCCGTACATGGGATCAATGGTCCTCAGCGGTGGCTGGCGTTTAGCAGGACACCATACCGGAGCAATCTAAGTTATTAGTCTCTTGGCGAAGCATCAATCTGTTATTAGTGAAGCTGGTTTTTGTACCATCGCACACCTGGGCCATGTCCATTCTTGTTGTCGAAGACACCGCCGAAATCCGTGAAAATCTCGGTCTGATTCTGCGTCTCGAGGGTTTTGACGTATGCGAGGCAGCAGATGGTATCGAAGCACTGGAAAAAATCCACGCGGAGCCCCCGCAGTTGATTCTGACGGATTTGGAGATGCCCCATCTCGATGGTTTCGGTTTTCTAGAGGCCCTGCGGGGGGATCTCTTGTTGCACCGGATTCCTGTGATTGTTGTGACCGCGCACGAAGGTCGCTCGCATGTGCGCAAGGCGATGCGGCTCGGTGCCAACGATTTCATTGCCAAGCCCTGGGACAACGCGGACCTTCTGAAGACGATCCGGAACTTGCTCGACGAGAGTGATCGCGGCGATGCAGTCGTGGACAGAGATCAGGTGACTGGTCTCTTTCATCGGAGCGCTGCCATAGAGGTTCTTCCTGGTCTTCTCGCCCGGGGGGGTGTCGGTGAGAATGTTGTGATCACGGGAGCTGCTGTCAGTGGGTTCCTCCGTTTCCGCGCCTTGTTCGGAGTCGATGAGTGCCATCGCTGCCTGAAGGCGGTGGGTGAGCGGATCCGGGAGTTGGCCATGGATGATTCCCATTGTGCTTATCTTGGCAATGGGCTCTTCATGTGGGTTGGTCTTCCGGCGGAGAAGGATCTGAGCGATTTCCTCTTTGAAGCGAAGCGTCGCCTGGAGGAACCGGTGGATCTTCAGAACGGCAGCTATCAACCGAGCTTCCTTCTGGTAGGCCTCCCGCAGAGCAGCACCGAGATCGTATCGCAAGAGCCGGCGGTTCTCGTTGAAGGTCTGGAACTCGCGCTGCAAAATGCGCAAGCCGAGGGAGTCACTGATCCGGTCATTCTCGATCGCGGTGGCGAAGGCGTGGTGTCCGAGCGGCTCCTGGACATTCCTCCAAGACTTCGAAAGAGTCTGCGCGAACATCCCGAGGAGTTTTCCGTGGCCTGGCAGCCGCAGATGACGCTGACCGACGGCACCTGCAGTGGTGCCGAGGCCTTGTTGCGCTGGGTTTGTCCGGATCGTGGACCGGTGTCGCCCGGTGTCTTCATTCCGATGGCGGAGTCATGGGGCATGATCGAGGAGTTGGGGTTGCTGGTCCTCGATAAAGCCTTGGCAGAGTTTTGCGAGCACCTCTCGGGTGCGGCGGGGATCCCCTGTTTCGGGATCAATGTGAGTCCGATCCAACTCATGAACTCGGAGTTCCTCGATCAGATTCTGGCCGCTCTTGAACGGAGCGGATGCCCGCCCGAGGTGCTCAAGATCGAACTCACCGAGGGGGTGTCGATGGAGAGGATGGATAACAGGGGGGCGACCCTGCAGCGATTCAGAGATCAAGGGTTGAAGATCTCTCTGGATGACTTCGGGACAGGCTTCTCGAACCTGGCGATCCTCCCCAAGTTGCCGATCGACGAACTGAAGATCGATCGCGGCATCATCAGCGGTTTGATCGGGGACGAGAAGTCCAACCGGATGTCTCGAGATCTTTGCAAGTCGTTCATCGAGGTTGGCAAGAGCCATGGCATACGCATTGTTGCGGAAGGGATCGAGGACATTGCGCAAGCAGATCTTCTGCTCGACCTCGGCTGTGAACTCGGTCAGGGTTATCTGTACGCGCGTCCGCTACCGGTTGCCGAGTTCTGCGATTGGCTGAGCCGGAGTCCCGAGCAATAGCAGGGCCGAGGCTAGGCGTCGATGGGGAGAGGCTGGCGACAATCAGTCGCCGTGCGGTCCTGTTTGGTAATGCTCGTCGAGGACATGGGCGACTGCGGCGGTCAGTCGTTTGCCGGTGGGAAGATGCAGGAATTCGTTGGGTCCGTGTGCATTCGACTTGGGGCCGAGTACACCGGTGATCAGGAATTGAGCGGCCGGGAACTTCTCGCCGAGCATGCCCATGAAGGGGATGGTTCCGCCTTCTCCCATGTAGGCAGACTCCTTGTTGAAGTAGGCCTGCGAGGCCTTTTCGATCGCGGTCTCCAGCCAGGGCGCGACCGCCGGTGCGTTCCAGCCGGCGGCACCGTGCTCGCCCTCGAAGGTGACCTTGGCGCCGTAGGGGGGATCCTCGGTCAAGATGCGCTCAAGGGTTCTGGTCGCCTCGTCAGGATCGCAGGTCGGTGGCAGGCGCAAGGAGAGTTTGACTGCGGTATAGGGGCGCAGCACGTTGCCGGCGTCTTCCAGCGAGGGGATGCCCTCGACTCCGGTGACGGACAGGAAGGGTCGCCAGGTGCGGTTGAGGATGGCCTCGGTGGCATCTTCATTCATGGTTCCGCAACTCTGGGTCCAGGGGAAGCGCTCAAAGATGAAGGGGCCGAGGGTGCGAGCGGCGACACGGGCCTGTTCGATACGTTGCTCGGGGATGTCCGCAGAGAAATCCTTGGGCAGGATTTCGCCGGTGACCGGATCCTCGATGCGGTCGAGTAGGCTTCGGAGGATGCGAAAACTCGAGGGGACGACACCGCTGGCGTCGCCGGAGTGAACGCCTTCATCGAGAATGTCGACGCGCAGGGTGCCGGCTGCCATACCGCGCAAATTGGTGGTGCACCACATTTGTTCGTAATTGCCGCAGCCTGAGTCGAGGCAAACAACAAGGCTGGGGCTGCCGATCCGATCCTTGAGATGGTCGATGTAGTATGGCAGGTCGTAGCTTCCACTCTCTTCGCAACCCTCGATGATCACCACGCAGCGCGCATGCTTGCCACCGAAGTCACGCACCGCACGGATTGCGGTCAGCGAGGCGAAGGCCGCGTAGCCATCGTCGGCGCCGCCGCGACCGTAGAGTTTGTCATCCTTGAGGACGGGGATCCACGGGCCCAGGCCTTCGAACCATCCCGTCATCTCCGGTTGCTTGTCGAGATGGCCGTAGAGGAGGACGCAATCGTCTTGACGGTCACCGGGAATCTCCATGTAGATCAGGGGTGTGCGACCGGGGAGTTTGATCACTTCGACGGTGAGGCCTTCGATCTCCTGTTCGCGGCACCAACCCTCGATCAACTCGACGGCGCGGTCCATGTGGCCGGCAGATTCCCAGTCGGGATCGAAGGCCGGCGACTTGTTGGGGATCTTGATGTAATCGACGAGTGTGGGGGTGATGGACTCATCCCAGACTGAATCGACGAACGCGCTGATTTTCGAGGCTTCCATTGGGATTTCAGATTGGCAAGGGGGTGATGGTTTTGGGAAGGAGATGGAGTGCGGAGTTTACGCTCCCATGCGGCAGAGATCATCCTGACGGAGGGGATCTGTTGTCACGATCTTGGTTTTCGATCGTCTGTCGGAACTGTGAGGGGTCCCAGCAGCGGAATGCGGCGCACAAGGATATCTTTGAGCATCACCCAGTCGCCAAGGAAGCTGTAGAAGGGATATTTGAAGGTGGCTGGCCGGTTTTTCTCGAAAAAGAAATGGCCTAGCCAGGCCGGGCCATAGCCGACCAGCGGAAGAAGCCAAAGGAGCCACCAGCGCCCGGTCAGGATCGAGGTGGCCAGCAGGGTCAGCACGGTCGTGCTGCCGAGGACGTGGAGGAGACGGCAGACTCCGTGGCGATGTTCGCCGAGGTAGAAGGGGTAGAAGGTGGAAAAGCTCGTATATCCTTCGTTCATCGACTGGTCTTCCGGAGGGTGGCCACGTCAGCAGCACCGGGCGGGTGCTGTAGCCTAAGCGATGGAGACCTCGAGATCGAAGGTGGCAGTCCGGGGAATGTTGCGGGTTTCTCGCTCGGTCGTCGTGGGGGCTCCGTGGATCAGTTTGGGTTGCATCCGTTTGGCATATGCCTTTGTCTGTCGTGGTCGTGATCCACATTCGCTTGATATTTTTTGTTGCGATGACCCGGCGTGCGAGTGTTGCTTTTTGCGTCGTGCTTGCGAGTCTGCTCTTGTCGAGTTGCGATGGTGTGCCGGATGTTCCCCTGTCCGAGGCAGGCGAGCGGGGTCGGAAGTTTTTTCGCTACATCTGCGCCGCTTGTCACAATGGTGCCAATCCCCACGCCAATGGTATCCAGGGACCGGCGGTTGCAGGTTCTTCGCAAGAACTGCTCGAGGCCAAGGTGCTGCGCGGGGCATACCCACCGGGCTACCAGCCCAAACGAAACACCGCCATCATGCAGAAACTGCCGGCAACGATGGAGCAGATCGGGGATCTGGCCGCCTTTTTGGCCGAGATCCCCGCACCGGGTGGCTAGAACGCTATGGGTTGCTGAGCGTCAGAGTAGGTTGGTGGCGATGAGAAACAGTATCGCCGTGACCACGAAGCCGGCGGCGATGGTGCCGCTGACGCTGGTCAGTGCTTTCTGTGTCGGCTTGCCGGGGCCGATCAGTCCGTTGGCCTCGATCAGCAAGATGACCACTACGGTCACGATCCAGTAGATCTGGAGCGAGCCACTGCCGTCACCAGCGAGTCCACTCAGATGGCTCGCCGCTCCCATGAAAAAGAGCATCGGGATCGACAGCAGCGTATTGGTGCGCGAGAACAGCATAGCCGTGCGAGCCGCAGCTGCTTTGGTATCCGCATCGACTTCGACGATGCCCAGGGCCTTTTTCTGATTGGGCCAGATCACGAACCAAACGTTGAACCACATGATGATGCCGAACCACATGCCGATACCGATGGCCGTGTGT
>CAZIVO010000107.1:0-7263 GCA_964542765.1 uncultured candidatus Brocadiaceae bacterium
ATCCTCGATCGCCTTCATGACCTGCCCCACCACCCAATCCGTCTCGACGACGAAATCGCCGTACTTACCGGCCTTACTCTTTCCGAGGAACTCATCGTTGGTTGCCACCGGCGTGTGCGGAGCGGTCAAGGGGAAGTAGAGGAAGAAGGGCTTGTCCTCGTGTTCTTCGCCTGCGGTCTTGATGTACTCGACGGCCTTGGCAGTGAGGTCCGGCAAGGCACTCTCGGGCTTCATGTCCGGCGCCTTCAAGCCAGCGCGCCCGAAACGAGTCGAACGAGGCTCCTTCTTCTGTGTGGGCACCAGGTCCGTCCGCGTCAGGCGGTCATTCTCGATCCAGACATAGGGAGGCATGTCCCAGGAGGCCGAGCAGCCGAAATACTCATCGAACCCGACCGTCAATGGCCCGGCCGTGAGCGGCTTCGCGTGATCGATCTTCGCGCCGCTGTGCTTGGGATCGCCCTCGATCTTCTCCTTGTCAAGCGCCTGCCAGCCCAGACCGAGATGCCACTTGCCGATGCAGGCGGTGCGGTAGCCCTGTTTCTTCAAGAGCGAGGCGACGGTGGCGCGCCCCTCTTCGATCAGCGGTGGCGAATAGCCGCCGAGGACGCCCGATTTCAGACGCGTGCGCCAGGCGTAGCGTCCGGTCAAAACTCCGTAGCGCGTTGGCGTACAAACTCCTGAAGGACTGTGGGCATCGATGAAGCGGCGTCCCTGTTTCGCCAAACGATCGATGTTAGGAGTCGGGATCTTGGACTCGGGGTTGTAGCAACCAACATCGCCATAGCCGAGATCGTCGGCCATGAGGAAGACGATGTTGGGACGCTGTGCCACCTCGGGCAACTGCATCGGCACGAGACAGACGAGAGTGATGGGGGCGAGTGATCGGAGTTTCATCTCGGATTAACGGGCTCCTGGAAGTCCCTCGCATTCTAGCGAACGGTCTCCATTCCCGGACAAGCTCCTGCTCAAAGCTTCAACCGAACGCTCGCTCCACAGGATCCGCGGCAAACCTGCCGGGGACAAGAGGGGCAAACCCAGTTTCTGACGGCAATCGAATCAAGCTCTGGTCCCGCCATTCGGGAGTGATCCTCGCTGCCCGACCGAGTCACCCCATGGTAGCGAACGCAAGTTGATGCTTCGGGTGGGGTCCAGATCTTCCCGGAAGGTGTTCCCCCACCAAAACTGATACCGTTGCCGCTACACAGCGCTTCACGCGAGAATAAACAGTGTAGGCTACCGGGACCACGTCTCTCGCACCCCTGATCTCCGTCCCCATCTGAACGGCGAACACAGAAGATGAACCTCGTCAAAGCAGCCCTCCGCAACCCCTACGCAGTCCTCGTCTTCATGCTGCTGCTGCTGGTTCTCGGCCTGAACTCACTGCGAAAGATCCCGGCCGACTTGCTGCCTATCTTCAAGACACCGGCCGTGCAGATCGTGACCCTGTACCCCGGAATGCCGCCGGTGGTCGTCGAGAAGGACATCAGTTCGCGACTTCAACGCTGGACCGGCCAGTCTGTCGGTATCGCTCGCCAAGAAGCCAAGAACATGCTCGGCGTGAGCATCGTCCGCGATTACTTCCGAGAAGACATCGATCCGGACACCGCCATGTCGCAGGTCACCTCGCTGGCCGTGTCCGACATGTTCTACCTGCCACCCGGCACGCTGCCGCCGATGGTCATGCCCTTCGACCCGACCGCGTCCGTGCCGGTGTGCTTGCTCAGCGTGTCCTCGGAGGTGATGACAGAAAAGGAACTCTATGACGTCGCCTACTTCGAGATGCGCAACCGGTTGCAATCGATCCAGGGCGTCATCGCGCCCGCCGTCTATGGTGGCGTGTTGCGACGGATCCTGGCCTACGTGGATCGCGACAAGCTCGAATCGCGCAACCTCTCGCCACTCGACGTGGCCAAGAGCCTCGACCGCTCCAACCCTTTCGTCCCGACCGGCAGCGCCACCCTCGACGGCCAGGAGTACTTCGTCCTCTCGAACGCGATGGTCGAGAAGGTCGACGACATCAACGACATCCCGGTGACCGTGGTCGACGGCGTGCCGGTCCTGATTCGCGACATCGGCAAGGCCGAGGACAGCCATCAGATCCAGTCCAACATCGTACGCATCAATGGCCGACGACAGGTCTACATCCCGGTCTATCGCCAGCCCGGCTCGAATACGATCGAGATCGTCGACGAGGTCAAGAAGAAGGCCGACTCGATCCTCGCCTTCATCAAGAATTCGGGCTACTACCCCAACACCGGCGATCTGCGCATGGACGTGGTCATGGATCAGTCCACCGGTGTACGCACGGCCATCTCGACCCTGCGCAACAGCGCCCTGCTCGGCGCTCTGCTGGTGGCCCTGATCGTCTTCATCTTCCTGCGCTCGGTGCGTTCGACCCTGATCGTGCTGGCCGCGGTACCGACCGCCGTGCTCGGATCACTGGCCGGCCTCTATTTCACCGGCGACACCATCAACGCCATGACACTCGGTGGACTGTCGCTGGCGATCGGCATCCTCGTCGATCAGGCGATCGTCGTCATGGAGAATATCAGTCGCCACTTGCGCATGGGCAAGACCTCACGACAGGCGGCGCTCGAAGGCGCTGCCGAGGTGGCCATGCCGGTGATGGTGAGCACGCTGACCTTCATGGTGGTCTTCTACCCGGTGGTCTTACCTCACCGGCCTCGCCAAGTTCCTGTTCACGCCCCTGGCACTGGCCGTCATCTTCGCCACGCTGGCATCCTATCTGCTGGCGATGACCTTCATCCCGGCGGCATCGGCGCGCTTTCTGAAGCCTTCCGGCAATGAACGCAGCCTCTTCGATCGTCTCGCCGGTAGCTATCAGCGACTGGTCGCGCTGACGCTGCGACTGCGCTGGGGCGTGATCGGCCTGGCCATCGCGCTCTGCGCCGGCGCGACCTGGGGCATCATGAATATCGGCCACGAACTCTTCCCGAAGGTCGACTCGGGCCAGTTCATGATCCTCGCCCGCGCCCAGCCCGGCACACCCTTGGCGGAGACAGAGGTTCTGGTCGAGGGGGTCGAGCGGCAGGTGATGGAGAAACTGGGAAAACCTGACCCGAACGAGACCGACGAGACCTCCGACCTGAAGCTCTTGATCTCGAATATCGGCGTGCTCTACGACTGGCCCGCCGGATACACCCCCAATGCCGGACCTATGGATGCCTTCTTGCTGGTCCAGCTCAAGGATGACCGCAAGCAGACCGCCCAGCAGTGGGCGCGTGAATTGCGCAATCATCTGGCTCAGACAAACCCGGGCGTCGAGTTCGCCTTCGATACGGGCGGCATGATGACCGCCGCACTGAACTTCGGCCTGCCGGCCCCCATCAATATCCAGAGGTACGGGGCAGCAAGCTCGACAAGCTCCAAGAGATCGCCCGAGGGGTTGTCGAGCAGGTCAAGAGCGTCGAGGGCTCTGTCGATGTCCGCATCGCCGAGCCCACCGGCCACCCGGCAATCTCGATCCAGGTAGACCGTACCAAGGCAGCCGTTCTGGGGCTCTCGCAGGAGGACGTGATCAAGAACGTCGCCACCGCCATCAACTCCTCGTGCAACTTCGCTCCTGCCTTCTGGATCGATCCCCGCAACGGCAACCACTACCTGATGGGTGCGCAGTACCAGGAGATGGACATCCAATCGCTCGAGACCCTCGACAACATTCCCATCACAGGACCGAAGTCGACCTCCCCCACCCTGCTCAAGAACATCGCAACCATCGTCCGCACGACGACACCCGTCATCGTGCAGCACCAGAACATCACCCGCACCGTCAATATCTTCGCCGATGTTGATGGCCGCGATGTCGGCAGCGTCGGCAATGAAATCCTCACACGACTCGAAGGCTCGGCGCTCAATCCCTATCTCGCAGACGGAGGCAAGGACGGCTACCGCGTCATGATCATGGGCGAGATTGCGAGCCTTCAGAAGAGTTTCGCCAACTTCGGCGAAGGTCTGATCATCGCTGTGATCCTGGTCTATCTCGTCATGGTCGCTCAGTTCCGGTCCTTCTTGTTACCGCTGGTAATCCTGCTGACCGTGCCGCTCGGGTTGATCGGCGTGGTACCGGTGCTCTGGCTGACGGGTACCAGTGTGAGCGTGCCCGCCTTCATGGGGCTGATCTTGATGGTCGGGATCGTCGTCCAGTATTCGATCCTGGTTGTCGAATTCGCCGCTCGTCTACAGCGCCAGGGCACACCGATGCACGAAGCAATCCTGGCCGCGGCGCGTGACCGGCTCCGGCCCGTGCTGATGACCTCGCTCACGACCTGCTTCGCCCTCATTCCGATGGCGATCGGTATGGGTCGCGGCAGTGAAGCTAACATTCCCCTGGCGCGCGCCATCATCGGCGCCGTCATCGGCGGCATGCTGTTATCCCTGCTGGTCGTTCCGTCGATCTACTCGATCCTCGGCCGCTGGGTAAAGCCTGATCGAGAACAAGAAACGTCCATGGAGGGCGTGTGAAATGCGAGTTCCGATTCCCTTGATGCTATCCATCTTCGCCTCGACACTCGTCGGGCAATCACCGCCAGGACGCACCGTGCAGGTAGTGAAGGCCAGCACGGGCCCTCTCGAAAAGGTTTCTACCTTGCAGGCGGAGGTCTTCCCCCTGGAGTCCACGGTGATCGTGCCGCGCGTGACCGGACAGATCCGCACGATCAGCGTCCACGAAGGCGATACCGTCGCCGGCGGCGACCTGCTCGTCGAACTGGACTGCCCCGATCTGGTCGCCGACCTCGCCATCGCCCAGGCCACGGCGGAAGAGGCGATGACCCGCATCGAGGTCGCTCGCAACGAACAACTCAGCGCCGAACAAACCGCCATCGCGATGAAGGCTGCCGTCGACGCTCAGAAAAGTGCCGAGGCAGTCGCCGAGGTTGCCCAACGCTTCGCCTCGATCAATCTCACCCGAACCACCAAGCTGCACGAACGCGGAGCCGCAACGCTGGACGAACTCGAGAAGGCGCAACTCGAACACGACCGCAGTGGCGCCATGCTGACTGCCAACCGCGCCGCGACTCAAGCCGCTCAGGCCGAGCTCTTCGAGGCAGATGCCCTGATCAAGGTGAAGGCCGCCGAACTCACTCGCGCACAGGCGATCGCCAAGAAGGCACAGCTACAGGCCGACCGCGCACAGATCGAACTCGGCTTCGCCACGATAAAGAGCCCGTATGCCAGTGCACTGGTGACCCGACAGCTACTCGACAGCGGCAATCTGGCCCAGGCCAATACCACCTCCATCTTGGAGATCATGAATGTCGACAAGGTCCGCCTGCGTTTGGGCGTTCCCGAAGTAGAGGCCTCGCTGGTGCGCAAGGGCACCCGGGCCAGGATCATCCCCGCACATGGAATCGGTGCAGAGACTGATGTCACGATCACGCGCACGACGGGTGCGGCCGATCCAAAGTCACGCGCCATGATTGTAGAAATCGAACTCGACAATCCCGATGGCAAGTGGATGCCCGGCGCCCTGTGCCATGTTGAGCTCATACTGTTGCAGACCGAAGCCGCCGTCACCATACCGAGCAAAGCTCTGGTCAAGAATGGCCCCAGAAGCACCGTCTGGACCGTCGAGGACGGCAAGGCCCGCGAGGTCCCTATCAAGCTCGGCACCAACGTCGGCCGGCGCATCCAGATTCTCGAAGGACTCACCGGTGGCGAGCGAGTCATCGTCGCGGGCAAGATCGGACTGCGCGCAGGTGAAGCCGTTCGCGCCGTGGACCTGGAGAATTGACCGTGCGCGCATCGATCCTCACCCTCTCGCTCGCTCTCACAGCCTGTGCCGGCGGCCCCGCTGTCCTGCAACCGCTCGGCTGGACGCCCTCATCCCTGCCCGCTGAAACTGCGGATACGGACGCTCCCTCGGCCTATCCCATGGATATAGCAACGCTGCTGCGACTCGCCGGCGAGAAACCGCTGGCGATCGAGATCGCGCGTGCCCAGGCCCGCGCCGCAGCCGCCGAGGAAGACGCTGCCTTGATGGCATGGTTGCCCAAGCTACAACCGCGAATCGAATTGCTCAGACATGAGGGGTTGCTACAGCACAGCGGCGGAGGCTTCGAAAGCATCGACTCGCGGAACAGCTTCGGCGGAATAGCCCTCGATCTTCGCCTGCAGCCCGGCGATGCCTGGTATAGCGAACTGGTCGCTGCGCAGCGTCGCCGCGCCAGCGAATTCGGCATCCGCGCGGCTCAGCACGTCAACGTCGCCCAGGCAATGCGATTCTACTACCAACTTCTGCAGGAAACCGCCAGCGAACGCGTCATGGATCAGGCGATCGAGCATGCCGAACAACTCGTTGCCACCGAAGAAGAGCGGCACAAGCAGGGCATCGGGCTGCAGGCACAGGTGCTTCGCGCACAAGCCTTCCTGGCCGAGACCCAGGGGCGTCGCGCACAGATCGAAGCACTCAGGCGCACCAACGAAGCTCGTCTACGGGCTCTGCTCCTGCTGCCCGAAGAAACGGAACTGATCCCTTCCGATCCAACGATCGTTCCGATCCGCTTTGAAGAAGCCAAGCTCCCGATGGCCGACTTGCTCGATCGCGCGCTGACCAGTCGCCCGGATCTTCGCCGCTTTCAAGCGCTGGCGCACGCCGCCGAATTCGAGCACGAGCGAGTGGCATGGTCCTGGCTCATCCCCGAAATCCACGCCGGTGCCAGCCACGGCGAATTCGGCAAGGACCTCAGCAGCGACCTGCGCCACAGAGAAGACTACTACGCCGGATTGCTCTGGGAACTCGACTTCGGTCGCATCGCCCGAGCTCGTGCAGCCGGCGCAAGGAGCGATGAAGCGCAACTGCGAGCCGAACTCTTGCGGCAGACCATCCGCGCCGAATTACAGGCCGCCAGGGCGAGTATTCATTCCACACAGCAACGCATGGCTGCAGCAACTCGCGAAGTAGAGGCCGCCGACGCGGCACTGGCGCTGGTCGAAGCCCGCCACGAACAGGGGCGCGCGCTTCTCGTCGAACTGCTCGATGCCCAGCGGGCCCGCTCTGCCGCAGGCATTTCCCTGGTGCGCGCCGTCTGCGAACAAAACCAAGCTCAGTTCGAATTGCGGCGGATCCTCGGCGACTGAACGCACACACCGCGTGATGATCGTGGAGATCAAGTGCCCCTCGGCACAGGTCCGTCAATCGTCCGCTGGACGATCGGTCGACTCACCAGGCTCGCTCGGCGACTCGTCAGCACTCACTTCGCCGTCTGGACCGACTTCGCCATCTGGACCCACCTCGCCATCTGG
>CAZIVO010000107.1:7363-12460 GCA_964542765.1 uncultured candidatus Brocadiaceae bacterium
CCATCTGGGTCCAGTTTCTTTGCGGCAATGCGCTCCGCCTTACGCCGGGCCTTCTCTGCCCGCTTCTCGCGTTTCTTGTGCTCGCGGAGCCGCTTCTCGAAGCTCGGATTCGGTTTTCCCAAGTGTCGCTCTCGGTTTGATTTGGTTATGGATACCGCTGCGCCTTCGCCACGGTGGCGGGGACTCTAGGCTGCACGCCCACGCAAAGCGAGAGAATCTCGGAAGGAGAATGCTCGAGCCATTCTCGCCGAGCGAGAATCAGCCTACTTCTTGTGAGACTTGAAGTCCCTCTTGTGGCTGACGACACGGTCTTTCACCGGCGAAGCGTCACCAGATCTCGGGGCAGGCCGGGCACCGGTACTCGAGTCACTCTGGGCCCCGTGCGGCTTCGAATGAATCTTCGGGCGCACGACCTTGCCACTCTTGTCCTTCTTGTGAAATCCACCGCGGTTGTACTTGCCACGTGCAATCTCGACCCGATCGAAGGTGACGGCGTCCAGATCGGGAAATTCGCTCTTCATGAATTCGCTGATCTGCTTGTCCGTCAGCTGATCCTGCTCATTCCGTTCGAAGACCCCGACCCAGGTCTCGCTGACCCCAACCTGGCTGGTCACACCCACGCGAGCCTTCGGCTTTGCCGCGGTGTCCTTCTTCTCGTCTCGATGTGCGGAAGACATGCAAATCTTGCTCCTGAGGGGCCTCAGACCCCTTGCCGGAAGCCCCAACATACGCCCGATCCCTCGCCGAGAGAAGTACACAGCCGCCCCAGGCCCCGGCCACAACAGCCCCGTCTTCGAAGCTTCCGAGCCAGATAGCGAGAAAATCTGTTATTGACTCTGTCTGGAGTGCCTCTGCAAGCACTAGAGTTCCCTCAGATGGGTCCTCGAGTGTGCGCGTGTGCGCCACAAGGCCCTCATCTTGTAAAGGAAACGAAAATGGCAGAAGGCACGATCAAACGACTGACTGACAAGGGATTCGGGTTCATTGACACTGGAGATGGCAAGGACATCTTCTTTCACATGTCGAGCCTCGAAGATGTCACGTACGAGGAACTCCGCGAAGGACAGCCTGTGACGTTCAATGAGGGCGAAGGCCCGAAGGGCCCCAGGGCCGAGAACGTCAAGCTAGCAGAGTAGCCCGATCGTGGGCATGGGAAGTTGCCCTTGGTGGCAATGGTCCCACTGTTTTAGCTCGGGTCCCTGCTGAATGGCGCAAGGCGGCGCCTTCGTCGTTCAGAATCTTTCCCTGTCCACCAACACGGTCAGGATTGCGGCTACCCGTTTGTACAGAATCGAGGTGCGACTTCAGCGCCCGATGCGGACTACTCGGGGTTTCATAACTCGAGCCAGATGAGGATCTCAGTCGCGCAAGCGGTTGAGCGTGTACCACGCCACCCGATTCGCGAGCGTTGTGCCGCCCTCGCCGTCGAACTTGACCATCAACTCGTAGACGCGCTCGGGCACGAGCGGCACATCTAGATGCACGATGGTGCCATCGAGCTTCGCGGAACGCACGGCAACCTCGGTTCGATCGACCTTGGGTGAGCCATATTGCGGGCGATAGTGGTAGCCCCAATGCACGACACGAAAGCTGGATGGCAGCACGGCCTTCGCCGCATCGGGCGCCGACGTGAAGCGCACGTCGAAACCGTTTTTCGTCAGGCGCACCGAGTGAATCGCGAACGGCACCGTCGCGCCATCCCACACGAGACGTTGCAAGCCGTACTTGACCGGTCCGCGCGAGCCCCAACCACGCCCCGTCTGACCGAGGTAAAGGCTGCCATCGGCGGCGAATCGCGCGCGGACGATGCCGGCCTGCAAGTGGTCGGCAAAGTTGATCGCGCAGCCCTGATACTCGCCCTTGACCTCATCGAGAACGACGCGGAAGACATTCGAGCGCGTCTGATCGCCGCAGAAGATCTGATCCTCGAACGGGCCGAACTTTCCTTTGGTGCCGTCGAACACGGGCTCGCCGGGCGAGTTTGCGAGATCGCCGTGCGGGAAATACACGGCCGGAGGCGTGCGCAGTTCGGCGTAGCCTTCGATCGGAATGGAGTTCAGATCGACGCCGTCGTAGTCCGGGTGATCGGTGAGCGAGGACGGGTGGCCGTGGAACCTCCCCTTCTTCACCGCATGCAGACCCGACGTCGCCACCCAATCACCCTGGTTGTCGGTGTAGAACAGTTCGCCATCCTTGCTGATGCCGATGCCGGCCGGCGACCGCATGCCGCATGACCATGGTTCGAAGGTCCCATCGGGGGAAATCTTGAAGGACCAGCCCCGGTACCGCGCGGCCCTGCCCATCTTGCCATCGTGGACCCGGGCAACATCCCACTTGTCGCTACCGGCCCAGCCCGGCCAGCTCAGCGAAGTGTTCAAGGTGCCGTAGAAGTTGCCGTCCGTATCTCGAACGAGACCGAAGGCATACTCGTGGTAATTGTCGGTCAGCCCCCAACCGGCACACACGGTGCGAAACAGGTCCGCATCTCCATCACCATCCTCGTCGACGAGTTCAGTGAGTTCACCGCGCTGCACCACGAAGACGCGATCCGTCTTCGGCTCGACGAGGATGCCGAGCGGTTCGTGTAGCCCCTCGGCGAACCGTTGCCACCGCCCACGATCGAGGGTCCACACCTCGCCCTCGCGCGTCGAGCAATACAGCCTTCCGTCATCAGCGAAGTCGAGTCCGCCGACGCCGAACGCGACCCCCTCAGGTGTCGCGATGGTCTCAACCCGGTAGCCTGCCGGAAGGTGCTTCGGTTGGGCTTGCGAGAAAAGTGTCGTCGTGACCAGAGCAAGGGCGAGCATCGCAGTGAGCCGGATCATTTGTTTTCCCCCTGTCTTGGCGTGATCGTCAGCGTGAACTCTCTCGCCTGCTTCGGAGAAACCATGATCCTGCCGTCGCCGGACCTTCCGACGTCACTCGAACATCGGACAGCCGTCGGGTCGTAGGCGAACCGGATACCGCGATCTGCTTCAGGGATCGTGAAGGTGTAGCGCAGGCCGATGCTCGACGGCAGGGCCGAGATGGTCCATATCACTTCACGGCCGCCCCAGTCGAGCAAGAAGCTTGGTGCCGCGCCGATCCGGTAACCCCGGAATCGAACCGGAAGCTCGGCGCCGCTGGCTGCGCGCAGCGGGAATCCGAGATCACCAACATCGAACCGCGGACCGAGCGTCTTGCACGGGCGGCCACCCCGCCCCTCCCGGTCCGGACCAACATCGAGAAACGCCCCGGCCCATCCGAACTGCACGGAACAGCGGTCCGCATCGAAGCAGTAGTTCGTCCCGCCGGGGAGACCGACGGCGATCGAGCGGGCTGTGGCACCCTCGACATGCACACGCAGCACGCGCGGTGCATGGTGTACCGCGATCGGGATGCCCGCAGGCGGTCCCTTGGTCGGCTTCGCGGAGAGCTCTGTGCGCTTCACGCCGGGCCCCTTGTAGGACAGTTGCAATAGCTGACCGCCACCGCCCTGGAAGAAGTCGAGCCGCAGGTCATGCGGTCCGGCGGTGAGTTCGACTTCGCCCGTTCGCGCCTTGCCGCCACCGTGGACTCCGTCCCACTCGGTCACCATGGCGCCGTCGACAAACAGGCGCGAGCCGTCATCACTGTTCAGCATGAAGGTGTAGCGACCGGGTTTTTCGATGTGCAACACACCGTCGAAACGCACGCCATAGTCTGTCCGTCGCTTCAGCGGCGCGAGGTCGAACACCCCGCTCTCGATGACGCCCTTCGATGCCGGCTCGAGCGCCGAAAAGTCGGGCAACAGCTTCCACTGTCCTTCGTAGACACGGTATCTCACATCGTCGATCGGCGTGGCCATCTGCGGCGGCACGTCGCCGACCTGCATGACACCGATCATCGTGAACATGTGACCCGGCAAGGTGCACACATACGGATAAGCACCCGGTTTCCGCGGTGCCGTGAACCAGATCGTGTCCTTCTCCCCGGGCAGAATCGCCCGCGTGTGGAACAGCACGTCTTGAGTATCGGGGACGAAGTCCTTCTCGCTGGCCTGAGCGCCGAGTTGCAGCGCGAGCATGCCCACCTTGCGGGCGATATCCTTGCCCGGCTTACAGATCAGCAGGTTGTGCTGCATCGAGTCGTTGTTGACCAGCGTGAGCTTGACCTTGCTGCCCGGAGCGACGGCGAAGCGTTCCTTGTCGAACCGCAGCCGAGCCGGCAGAACGCCGATCTCGATCTCGTGGTCGGGCTTCTCGAAGCCCGCCGGCACTGGTTGCTGGGCCGGCAGCAGGGTGGAACACAGGACGAGGCAAAGAAATCGGGACACGGGGCGACCGACCATAAGCGATCGCGATCGGCAATACATAGGATGCCGTAGGTGACACGCGTGAGCGGAGCCCACTGACAACGGTCGAAGATCTCAATTGGAAAAGCGAACCACCAGCGCATTGCTCAGGTCCTGGGACAGGGCCTGAGCATAGAGCGAGGCTCCGGCGACCGATGCCGGCACCATGGCCGGGAGGCTGCGGCCGCCGCGACTGTCGAGGGACAGGCCCAGGGTGAGCATCGGCCCGGGGGCGATGTTCAGCACGCCCAGGCTGCCCAGGTCGAAGGCGGCAGGGGCTGTCGAGAAGCCGAGCACGGCGACGCCGTTGGGGGTGCCGCCGGAGAGGTTGAAGCTGAAGATCTTGCCTGACCGTGCCAGGCCACCTGCCTTGAGGTCGAAGTCGGCCGGACTGCCGGTCCTGCGCTTGTCGTAGCGGGTCGCATCGCCGAAGCCGGATCCGGTGACCGCCTGACCACCACGTGGCGTGTAGATGTGGTAGGGCTCTCGCCCCCCATCGGGAACGAAACCGTAGCTGCGATCACTCTTCTGCTCGCCAAACACCAGAGCGTCTTTCATCAGCAGTCCGCCGGCATCGGTTCCGTACAGGGCAACCTGCTCGCCACCTTTGGTCAGCTTGAAGTCAGCGTGGTCGGGCCCCTCGCCCGGCTCCTCGTCACACCAGATACGCGCGAAGCCGCCGGCCGCAATCACCGAGTTGGCCGGGAAGCGGTACTTCTTGGGGTCATCGAACTGATCGGTCAGGTAGTAGCCCGAGATGTCGATGGCGGCATTGCTGGTGTTGT
>CAZIVO010000108.1:0-12163 GCA_964542765.1 uncultured candidatus Brocadiaceae bacterium
TCAGATCGTTCCAGCCGAGGTCATCGGCGAGAATGAAGAGGATGTTGGGCCGCTCTCCGGTCTCCTTGGTGGGGCTGCTGGCCGCCCGAACCTGTGCCTCGAGGATGAAGTCCACCAGCGGTTTCGGATCTTTGAGGCTGTGCGGATGATGACCGATGCCCGGTTTGTGGATGATCTCGATGCTGCCACCCAGTTGCCGGTATCGCGCCTCGAGGATGGCGGTGTTTTCGGTCACCGGCACCACCGTGTCCGCATCGCCGACCACGTGAAGCAGCGGCACACCTGCCTTGGCCAGGGGTGCGAGGCCGTCGATGGGATTGCCTTCGAAGCCCAGAGCCTGTTCCTCGCTCAAGCCGTAGGCCGTCAAGCAGTCCTGCCAGACCTTGTCCTTCTTCTTGCCGGTCCCCTTGCCGGCCGGCCAGCTCTTGAAATCGCAGACGGGCGCATCGCCGTAGATGCAGCTTACCTTTTCGGGATTGGCCTTGGCCCAGTTGTAGATGATCAGGCCGCCACGGCTCATGCCTTCCAGCGCCGTCTTCTTGCTGAGGCCATACCGGGTGGTGACATGTGTGTAGAAGGCATTCCAGCGCCGAACCGCTTTCGGACTGCCGAAGAGATTGCGCACATCGCAATAGGCCAGATGCCAGCCGCGCTCGAGCATGGCGATATCGAGCTGTGGTTCGTGTCCCCAAAAACGCGCGCGCCAGATCCAGGGCTTGCCGACGGCGGCTTTCTTCGGCTCGACGATTCTGCAGTTGACGCCGTCTTGTTTGAAGTCGTGCATCGCGAAGCCATGGAACTCCCCGCGCTTGCCCGGAGTCGTTTGTGCCGGTGCAGTGGCGACCAAGAGCATGAGTTGCACTGCGGGAACGAGGAGTCTGGCTTGGTCTGGCATGCAGTATCCCTCCGACTCTACATTCGGGGCGGGTAGAGGGCTAGTTGCAGGCCCATCTGCACCGGGGGAGAGGGAGAGCGCCGCCGCGGCGAGAACAAGGGACAGGGAGGGGGGATTCCTGCATGGCCAAAGCCGCCGCGACCGGTTGCCGCGGCGGCCCTAACTTTTTTCTTTGATCACCGTGTGAAGTCGGTCGGTTGCGGGTTGGAGACGCCGGTGATGCCGGTCGAGTCCACGGTGATGAAGCCGGTGAAGATCCTCATTCCCACCAGTTCCGCAAGCGGCGGGACCTGGATGCTCGCCGTGGCCTTACCGTTCGCGTCGAGTGAACCGGAGTAGCCGGTGAAGAGTCCCGAAGGGACCAGCGACAGGGCCATCAACGCGTCCGGATTCAAGAACAGTGGCGGGCTGTTGGGGCCGAGGTCGATGCCGGGGAAGGCACCCAACGACGATGCTGCCAGATAGGATTGCCCGGCCTGATCGGGTGCCCACAAGTCCATAGGATAGGTGGTGCCGATCTTGGCCTCGTCACCGGCGGCGACTCGGGGTGTTCCGGCGGGTCCGGACACATAACCATGTTCGGTTGTCCCGTCGTCATAGATGATCATGTAGGGCACTTCGCTGGGGTGAAGTGTCGTGGGATCATCGGCGATGGGAGGGCGAGGGTCGAGAATGGTGAATCGGGTGGCGCCGCCCGGCATGACCGGGGGATTCAGCGAGAAGAACTGGTCGCCGACGACCAGACCGGTGATAGGCCGCGGGTTCGAAGCGACCCTGTACGGGTCGTTCTCGATCGAGTAGCTGTAGGAGTAGCTGGGGGCGAACTTGTTCTCGTCATGGCCGATGCCGCCGCCAACGCGCGCGGCCTTCTTGGGGCATGGGACCATGGTGACTTCAGAACCGGTGACATACCAATCCGTACCGTAGAAATCAGAGATCCCCTTGAACGTGACCGAGACCTTGGCCTGATGCCCCATCCGGGCCGTTCTGGTCCAGCCCTTCTTCAGCACGGTGATGATCACCGGGCCGAAGCTCTCGTCGTTGTAAGGGCCGATGTCGTTTTCCCTGAGCCACACCTTGAAGCACAGACAAGGGGGGGGGTCCTTGGGGAACTTCCGGTGGATCTTGAAGGTCACGGTGACCGACCAGATGTCCCAGGTCCAGTTGTTCTTGGTCTTGACGGAGGTGACCTTCACGCCAGAGATGCTCTCACCGGCAGATAGGTCCGCGACCGGTAGAGTTGCTGCGAGAGATAAGAGAGAAAGACATAAGAAACGTCGCATTTGAATGGCTCCTTGTTGAAGAAATGGTTGTCGGTCGGATAGGAGCCGACCTCGTTCATCTCGTTCGGCGCGGGAACCGGTGGCGAACCGCAGAAATTTTTCGCTGAAAAGTTTCAGACATTGCTGCCGGTGCGACCGATGGGTGTGTGCCCGCCGCAGAAGGCGCGCACACGGCTCTATTGGGGTTTTCACGAGTTCCCGCGCTTGCCGGTGCGGTGGCACCCAAGAACATGAGTTGCGCCGCGACGGCAAGGACTCTGGCAAGATCCCATCGGGCAAGTTGCCCTGGACCGCATGTCGAGGGCCTATCAGGCCATCGTCTGCCTCACTTCTTCTTGCGAGTTTTCTTCTTCGCCCTGGCCTCTTCCGCGGGCGGTGTGAGTCCATCATCGGGCTGGTTCCACAGGCGGAATGGATCGTTCGTTCGTCGCATCTCGGCCAGCAGCAAGGCTTCCATCTTTGCCAGTCGGGCTGCATGGCGGGGGTCATCGGCGAGATTTGTCTGGGCCTTCGTCGGCCGGGCACCGGTCAGCGCAATCACATCCTCGTCATGATGCTGCTCGATCCATTCATTCGGGTTATCTGCGAGGTTGAAGAGTTGTGTTTCGCGGATTCCGCGGCCCCTGCCATCGTACTTGATGAGCTTCCAGTCACCGTGCCTCACGCATCGCATGCCTGGCTTCGCTCCGCCACCATAGGCGCCGTAGAGCACGTCTCTGACGGTATCTCGTTCGCCGGTCAGCACGGATCGAAAGCTGACGCCTTCGCTGGTTTTGGGAGCTGCAATGCCGGCGAGATCACACAGCGTGGCCAGGACATCGAGCAGGTAGACATTCCCCTTCGCTCGTGAACCTGGCTGGATCCCCGGTCCCTTGACGATGAGCGGCACGCGCCAGGTGTGTTCGTAGAGGTTTTGCTTGCCCTGCAATCCGTGACGGCCGATCGCCATGCCGTGATCGGAGGTGTAGAAGATGTAGGTTCGATCCAGCTCGCCCATGGCCTTGAGCTTTTCGAGCACACGGCCAATCTGGATATCGATATTCTCGCTGCAGGCGAATTCTCGTCCCAGCTCATTGCGGATGGTTCGTTCATCACGCTTGCTCCAGACGCCACTGACCGCCTTTTCATCCCGGACCAGCATCTCGGTGTTGTCGAATGGATGGGCTGGAAGGTAGTTCGCCGGGAGCGCAGGCTGCTCGGGATGGGCTGGCGGCAGGGTGGCCTTGTCCGTGTGGTTGACAGCACCATACTTGGCGAGAAGTTCGGGCTTGCCGTTGCGCGTATCGTGCGGATGCGAGAAGCCGAAATAGATAAGGAAGGGGTCCGTGTCCTTGCCTGCCTCGCGCTCCTCCAGATAGGTCAAGACCTGTTTGGCATGCCAGCCGCTGCCGGTTTCATCGGTGTCACCTCTCTTGGTCGAGTCCCGCCGCACCGCGAACAGATTGTTGGCAGCATCGTAGCTGTTGCCGTTCTTGCAGGTGCGCATGGTGTCGTAGTCATTGCGGTTGAAGACTGCCGGCAAGGTGTTCTTGGCCAGGTCGGGGGGCACCATGGCAGGGTTGGCAATGTTCGGGTTGCGAGTTTTGCCCTTCCTGTCCGGGATGTGCCAGAGTGTGCGCCCGGACATGATCATGTGCCTGGACGGCGTGCAGACTCCGCCGGCCCAGGCTCCCATGTGATAGGCCGCGTCGAACACCATGCCCTCAGCGGCAAGGCTGTCGATATTGGGGGTCTGCAGGGAGGTCTTGGGATCGTAGGCCTTCAGGTCGAAGGGCGACTGGTCATCGGCGATGATGAACAGGAAGTTGGGGGTGTTGTTGGCTTGTTGCGCGCCCGCCGGTAGACAGGTCAGCGACAAGGCCAGCGAGGCGGCGATCTTCAGGGTGAGGGTCTGTTGTTCGAGCATTGTGTTTCTTGATCGTGATTGTGGCGGTCGAGCATAGCGGATCGGTCGCACCACCGGCATGCACGCCGGTGCCCTGATCAGATCTTGCTGCGTTCGGGCTTCAGCCGAGGCTGTTCGTCTCGCGTGGTTTCGGGCTCGGCATGATCTCCCCAGGGGATGCCCAGGACGTAACCACGCGTGCGATCCCCTACCGTTTCGTAGCGGAACAATCGCCAGAAGAAGGAAACACCCGATTGCTCGGGCCCGCTGTCCCAGGTGAAGAAGGGGAAGAAGTCGCGCCGCACCTGGTCACCCTTGCGCTTTTGGCGATAGAGGTAGTAGAGGAAGCTGAACTCGGACTCGTCGCCGCTGGACTCGTAGTCGAGGACGTTGAGAAGACAGTTCCAGTTCGTGCCTCGCTCGAAGGAGCTCCAGTTGAACAGGAGCGGTGTACCGATGTACATGCTGGTGCCGCGGTCATCCTCGTAGTAGCCCAGGACAGACAGGTAATCGAGAAGGTCGCGATGCGATCGGTAGTAGGAGTCGGCCCATTTTCCGTAAGAGAACAAGGGGGCGACTCGGACACCGAATCCTTCGTCCTCAGATCGGTGCTTGTAGATGCCGGCGAGCAGCGATAGAGATTTTTCCTCAGGGTCGGCGTCGTAGTCGAGTAGTGGCCAGGCAGCCAGTTGCGTGCTGTCGGGAGTCTTCGTCATGGTGAAGAACGGCCAGGCGAAGGCGGCGAAGGTCTTGTTGCCATCGCTGCTGTAGTGGAAGACCGGCCCGAGCACGTTCACGAACTTGTGGCTGTCGTCGGCACTCCAGCCCCGCCCACCCAGCGGGGTGATGAAGGACTTGTAGTCTTCATCCTTGTTATTGTGATAGTAGAAGAGAGGCAGCACGCCGAGGTTCTTGAAGTCTCCGTCCTCGTCC
This sequence comes from uncultured candidatus Brocadiaceae bacterium, assembly GCA_964542765.1. GTDB lineage: Bacteria > Planctomycetota > UBA1135 > UBA1135 > UBA2386 > CAZIVO01. The sequence goes on from CAZIVO010000108.1 coordinate 4,997, forward strand.
TTGCTCCACCAAGCTGGCAGGACATGGCCTTTGTGTTCGCCTAAATGTGCAATCGGGAATACGCCCCAGTTGGAGACGTCAGCCGATTCTTCGTCCTCTGCCCTGTTCCAGTAGAGCAGTCCGATATGTGTGAACGTTTGGCCCTTGCCGAAAAGGGGAAACACGCCCCAGCTGGAGATGTCTCCTGCTTCTTCGTCATCACCCTCTGTCCTGGTCCAGTAGATCGGCCCGATGTGGGTCCAATCTCCGGTGTTGAAGAGGGGGAAAATCCCCTGGTTTTCCTCGAACGAGTAAGCCGGCAGCAGCCACCAGTCTCCGGACTCCGTGTCCCAACCGGCCAGCGGCCAGGCAACGGTCCACTCGGTGCCGTCCTTGGTCACGATGGGGCGCAAGGCAAAGCCATCCTCATCCATGTCAAAGAACGGCCACATGATGCTCAGCGCATCACCTGATTCGTAAAGCAGCGGCCAGAGATTGACGCGGTCTGCATCGGGAAGTTCCTCTCCGGTGAACGGCGTTGTCCGCAACATGCGGCTGCCGTAGGAGCATGCCTGGAACATGAGGCTGGCGAGCAGGAGCACGATGACCCACAGCAGTGAGATTCGGGTCCTGGCGAAGCGAGGGGTGGGGCGGGTCATCATGGTGTATTGCATGGCAAGGATTGAGACGGCTGGGAGTCTGGGAAGGCAATCTCATCTCGGGCATCGATGATGCCAGGAGGCAGGACAACATTACTCAAGAGCAGTGAGATCGGGATGTGGTTTGGCTGGCAATTCCTTGCCTGGATAAGGATGAAGTATTCACCTCAGGGTGTAGCGATGGTAGTTATTCTCCCAGCCATTCAACCCCATACAGAACAGGAACCAAACGAATGTCCAATCCTCAGGTCTTCTTTGACATGTCCCTTGACGGTGAAACCATCGGGCGCATCACCATGGAACTCGCCGCCGATGTGGTGCCCAAAACGGCGGAGAACTTTCGCGCTCTGTGTACTGGCGAAAAGGGTTTCGGCTACAAGGGCAGCACTTTTCACCGGGTCATCCCCGACTTCATGTGTCAGGGTGGCGACTTCACCAATCACAATGGCACCGGAGGAAAATCCATCTACGGCGACCGTTTCGAGGATGAGAACTTCGATCTCAAGCACACGGGTAAGGGCGTTCTCTCGATGGCCAATGCCGGTCCTGGGACCAACGGCAGTCAGTTTTTCCTGTGCACCTCGGTGACCTCTTGGCTCGATGGCCAGCACGTGGTCTTCGGCAAGGTGGTCGAAGGACTGGATGTGCTCGACCGGGTGGAAGCTGTCGGTTCTCAAGACGGCACTACCAGCGCCAAGGTCACCATCGAAGACTGCGGCCAGCTGTAAGCAGCCAGCATCGGTCGCCGGCAAGAGGACAGAAGTCGGAGTGATATTGCCTCCCTGAAGGTCGGAGAGGTTCGGGATCCGGGCTATCTGCAGGGGTCTCCCAGGCATTCAGCTCAGGTAGTAGACTCGGTGTTCGGATCTACTTCATGATATCGCCGAATGCGAGACCTCATGCCACGACCTTTGCCGCGCACCATCTTCCTTCTCGCCTGCCTGGTTTTCCCGATTTCCGCTCAGGATCTCTTCGACAAGACCAAGCTGCGTGATTTCTACATCACCTTCAAGCAAGCCAACTGGTGGCAGAGCTTGCAGGCCACGCGAACCTCGCATCGGGACATGAAGGCCGATCTCAGCGTGGACGGTAAGTCCTACCTCGATATAGGCATCCGTGTGAAGGGCAATACTTCGTCGCGAGTGAGGGGCAACAAGAAGCCGTTCAACCTGACGTTTGACGCCTTCACTCCGAACCAGCGTTTGTATGGCATCAAAACTCTCAACCTCAACAACGGCTACGTTGACCCGACGTTGACCCGGGAAGTCTTGAGCTACGAGGTGATGAGGAACTACCATCCGACTCCGCGAACGGGTTACGTCCGTGTTCATCTGAACAACACATTTTGGGGTGTGTATGTTGCCGTGGAACAACCCAACAAGGACTTTCTGCGTGAGTGGTTCAGCGATGAGGACGGCGACCGCTACAAGGGTGATCCGCCGACGGGGGCCCGGCTCAACAGTGCTACGCTCGAGTACCGCGGCTCAACTGCATCTCAGTACCAGGGCAGTTACGAGATCAAGACGCCCACGCACCCGAATGCCTGGACCGACCTGGTCAATCTCTGCACCAAGCTCAACAGTGGAAGTCGTGCCGATATAGAGAAGGTTCTCAACGTGGACCGGGCCTTGTGGTATCTGGCGACCTCGAACGTGATCCACAACATGGACTCTTACGCCGGTGGCGGTCACAACTATTACATGTACTTCGACCCGGCCGATGGTCGGATGAACATGGTGGCTTGGGATTGCAATATGAGCTTCGGCGTCTTCCGGATCGGCATTTCGGGTAGCGCGTACAGGCTGTCGCCGAATTTCAAGATCACCGACTCACGTCGTCCTCTGGTCAGCAAGTTGCTCGCGGTCAGCGAGTTTCGCCAGATCTACTATGCGCACATCCGCACGATCCTCGATGAGTGGTACGACTGGGACGGCAAGCTTGCAGCCTTGAATACGGCTTACCAGGCCTTGATCCGTAGTTCGGTAGCGCAGAGTCCACATCGCCTCTATCCGCTCAGCTACTTCGATCAGAATGTGACAACCGATTTCCGATCCGGCAACTACACGATGTTCGGTCTCAAGCCCCTCACCGACCAGCGAGGAGCCTTTCTTCGGTCATATCCCGATATCAACAAGCCTACGCCGAATATCACCGAGGTGGGTGCTTGGCCGAGGAAGCCCTTGCAAGGGCAGGACATCTGGATCACTTGCCGCGTCAGCGGTAGCCGCCCGGTCAAGTCCGTGAATTTTAGGACCTCGGTCACCGGACCGTTCGTGCCCGCTCCGATGTTCGATGATGGTCAGCATCATGATGGCGCTCCGGGCGATGGCATTTACGGAGGCTCCTTCAAGGCAGGCCGACCGGGCGAGATTCATCGCTACTATGTCATTGCCGCTGATGATGTCGGCACCCTGCGTTTGCATCCGCGCCGGGCCGAACACGAGTTTCACAGCCTGCGCGTCTGGAATGGAAGTCCAACGGGTCCGGTTCTTGTCAACGAGGTTGTCGCTGATAACGAAACCGGCGACAAGGACCAGGCCGGCGACAACGACGATTGGTTCGAATTGCATAACCGCAGCCAGCAATCGCAAGACATCTCCGGTCAGTATCTGACCGACGACCCGAGCAACCCCAAGAAGTGGAAGCTACCCCCTAACTCTGTCATTCCAGCCGGAGGTTTCCTGCGGATCTGGGCCGATGAAGAAGTGGGGGAGGGTCCTTACCACGCCAGCTTCAAGCTCAGCAAGAAGGGCGAGCTGATTGCTCTGCATGACACCGATGCGCAAAACAATCGGCTGCTCGATCTCGTTGTCTTTGGAAATCAGAAGGCTGATCGGGCCTTTGCCCGTGTGCCCGATGGAGGTGACCAACTCTTCTACGTTTGGCGTCCGACAGGTGCCAGCCCCCTGCTTTCCTCAAGACTTCCCTTCCAGCGTTACGATGCCCGGCGCACGGGCAGTCCGACGGACCTCGAACTGCGGGCAAGCGGCAGTTCGCAGTCGGGCCAGGTATTGGTTTTCAACCTCACCGGAGGCGCGCCGCGTGCTGCCGCAGCCTTTGGTCTGGCAGCAGGTCCGGGCGCGGTCGATCTCGGCTCGGTCGGCACGCTGGCCATCGATCCAGCATCTCTCTTGGTGGCGCCGCTTTCGCTCGATGCGAAGGGCGCGGCGCGCGTATCGTTTTCCGTGCCCAAAGGGGTCTCCGGCGTGACTCTCTACTTTCAGGCGGCACAGCGTGATTTGAGCAACGCGGTCGCGGTGCTGTTCTGATGGTCTGAGATTCTGCCCCGGGCGCCCGCAGTGCGATGTTGCAGCGATCTATCGCCGTCGCCGGCGGGTTTGGTTGGATCGTCCCCAGCGTTCGTAGGCTGGCAGCCGCAGCATTTCGGGATCGAGTTCACCGAGTGCTGCTTGCAGTTGCGCCGAGAGATCATCGTGTCCAAGCCGGCGTAGCCTTGCTCCCAGCATTCGCGCCGTATCGACGGGTGAGATATTGAGCCCGTCCCGGCTGGCAGCAGCCTGCGGGCGTCGCTTGAAACATGACAGTAATTTGCTCAGCGCCTGCTCGTGATCGCCGCGTTCGTAGGCGAGGCGCGCCTGGCCCGCTTGCGCCAGCGCGATGTAGTGATCGGAAGCCTCCTTGGAGTCAGGCTTGATCTTGATGGAGATTTCGTAATGGTCAATGGCTCGCGCGTAGGCAGTTGTGGCTTCGGTGTCCTTGCCAGCTCGTCGCTGGAACTCCGCAGCCACGATCGAGGCGAGGCCGGCGAACCACTCAAGGTTGGGAGAGGCGTCTTCCTGTCGGAGCATGGCTTCGTAGGTTGATTCGAGGCCGGCCGCGCCCCTTTCCTCCAGACTGCGGCTACGCAGGCAATCGTGAAGGGTTCCGGAATCCGGGAAGCGGCGAAGGCCTTCGTCGAGGACGCGTGAGGCCCGGCCGCCCGCACCGAGCATCTTGAGGAAGTCGTAATGGGCGGCAGCATGGAGGTCCGTGCCCAAGGGGTGTTTGGCGAGGACGGCGTAGGTGGCATTGACATCGGTAAGCCACTGTCCGGGCCATTGCTCTTTCTTGCGCACGGCCTCGGTGATCGCTTTCTGGCGCGCTTGAGCAAAGAGCACCAGGGTGGCGATGGCGCTCCATTCCTCGGCGCCTGAAGGGATGTTTGCCGCTGCTGCTTCAGCTCGAGCGTGGGCCGTTTCGAGATCGCCGAGGTAATAGGCGGACAGGGCGAGGACAGCGTTTACACGCCAGCCGGTCTTCCCGAGTTTTTCGGCCTGCAACGCCGCTCGGCGCGCGTCCTCGAACATCAAGCGCGAGTACTTCGATGCGGTCTTGCGGTCGGAGGAGAGCATCTGCTTTGTCTTGGGGTCGACCGCGAAGGTAAGGGAGGCCTCGGCCAGTTCGAGCTGGCGGGAACCGTCGGTTGGTTCGGAGCCGGCGTTCGCGGAAGTCTTGTCGAGTTCTGCTTCGAGCTTGTCCCAGTCGGCGGCCGCAGCGTAAGAGCCACCGCCTTGGATGGCTGTTGACCAGCCCTCGACATCTACTTTTTTCGATTGGCTCGAGAGGCCACGATGGACAACGGAGAGGGTCCGTGCCCGCGCCGAAGACTGTCCGAGCCGATCAAGTGCCGAGATCAAGGCTTCGCGATCGGGTGTTTCCATCGGCACCCGGAGCGCATGGGCAATGAGGTCGATAGCTCCGCTGGATTCAGTCTTGGCCAGGGAGCTGCGCGCGATTTTGGTCAACTCCGTATCGAAACCGAAGATGGCCAGCCGCAGCAAGTCGGTGGGCGATGCCTCGCTGTGTTCGACGGCCGACTCCAGCAGAGATCGTTGGAGGTCGCGATTGCCTTCGCGGTAGGCTTTTTCCACGGCCTTGCGATCGGCGATGTCTTGACTCGCGACACGTTCGACCATCGTGCGGTCACCGCGAACCACGGCAGGAGGGGTGATCTTCCTCTTGTCGATGCCGTCACCGATTGCCTTGAAGACGGAGGCTGTATCGAAGGCGTAGTAGATGTCGTAACTCTCCTTGCCGTCGAGTTCGACCATGACATGCCGGGGTGCGATACGTTTGCCGTCGAAGAACTTGTCGTAGAGGATGGGTTCGATGGTGATGTGTTCACCACAGGTGACGCTGCCAAAGCGTGGGCAGAGAATCCGTTCTCCGTTCTCGTCGTAATCCCTTGGACTGTGTCGATAGACCGAGGCGATTACATTCACGTAGGGCTCATAGAGAGCTGTGATCTCGGGCTGGCGATATCGGATGCCGGCGTAATGTTCGCTGGCGATTTCGCCGTCCATGTTCACGCAGATCAGGATCGGCTTGCCGGTCTCCTTCGATACGGCCAGCGCATCCTCCCAGTTCCTCTGGAAGGTGATCAGAACCGGTCGCTTCCAGTCTTCTTTGGTGGGCGCTGGCCACATCGCCTCACGACCGCTGGGTGTCGCACCTCCGGTCTGAGCGGCCCCGGTAGAGATCGGTAGACAGAATCCAATGGTCGCTGCGAAGTAGCCCAGGTAACGATGGATACCAATCATGGCGGGTCGATCATAGGTTGCGGCCTTGATGCTCGAAAGGCCCGCGCCTTGACATGAGCCTTCGAATAGAGATCTTTGCCCCGAGCAGGGCGCATGAATCGGCCATGGCGTCTCTTGTCGTTACTCAGCGGTAACACCCACTCCTGTTCGTTCAGGCCCGCATCACCATGGAGGTTGCTGGCAGGTCCCTCGCTCTCGAGTTTGGGTGATGTAGCCCTCAGGCGGTCTGCCACATCCTTCCGCAGGTCGCACCTTGCATCTATGAGGCATCGGTCGTGTAGTCTCGTCTTCCAGGAGTCCTTCACCCGTGACAGATGTCCCCGCCTTGGCTGAGCGTATTCTGCAAGAGAGCGAATTCCTCCGTGACGTGATCCGTGAGGTGGGGGGCGTCATCGTCGGTCAGGAACCTCTTCTCGAGGGTCTTTTGATCGGCCTCCTCGCTGATGGCCATGTATTGCTGGAAGGGGTGCCAGGTCTGGCCAAGTCGCTGGCGGTCGAGTCGTTGGCGACGGCGTTGGGTGGGACGTTCCGGCGCATCCAGTTCACGCCGGATCTCCTGCCATCAGATGTTCTCGGGACTCAGGTCTACAATCCCAAGACTGGCGACTGGACTGTTCGTGAAGGTCCTGTGTTTGGCAATTTCGTGCTTGCCGATGAGATCAACCGTGCGCCGGCGAAGGTGCAGTCGGCTTTGCTCGAGGCCATGCAAGAGCGTCAGGTTTCCCTGGCCGGCACCACGTATGCGCTACCGTCACCCTTCCTGGTGATGGCGACGCAGAATCCGATCGAGCACGAGGGGACCTATGTTTTGCCCGAGGCGCAGATGGATCGTTTCATGATGAAACTGGCGGTCGACTATCCGAGCAAGGAGGAGGAGAACCGTATCATCGAGAGGATGGCCACGAACATGGCCAAGCCGTGTGTCCGTAAGGTCGCGAGCCCGGAGCGAATCTTGGCTGCTCGCGAAGTCCTCGACGAGGTCTATGTAG
>CAZIVO010000109.1:0-12063 GCA_964542765.1 uncultured candidatus Brocadiaceae bacterium
GAGAAGGCGAGCCCATGATGTCGTCGAGCAAACCGCTCCACTCCACCAGAACACACCCGAAAGCATCGCCCGGGCGACCTTCGTGACCACGCAAATAAGCGTCATTGAAACCCAGGAGATGGCCGAATTCGTGCGCCAGCTCGCGAGGTCGGACCGGCTGTGAGCCAAGCTGAACGTACTTGCCTATGAAGGCGTGGGTCGTCTCCCCTCCGGTCGTCAGCACCAGAGCACCATCCGGAAACTTCTTGAAGTGCTCACTCTCATCGATCGCTGCTCCCCGGCGAGGCGGGTTGCCGTCATAGAAACTGGCCGCAGCCACCTTTCTGAGCGTCAATTCCAGGCGGAACCCCATGCGCCGAGCAACCTCGGCCTGCGAAAAAGCTGTCCGCACGGCGGCAGCAAAACGCTTCAAAAACTCCTCATCGCCAATGTCCGTCACCACCGTGACCGGCAAGACCCACAAACCTCCGCGCCGTTCCATCGCCAGGCCCGGCGTCGGCAAGAAGGGTGCGGCTTCCTTGCGAATCTCGTCTCGCAGAGTTGCAACATCCTCCACATCTCCACCTGCCTCGAGCAACGCCTTCATGCGTCGCACCTTTGCAACCAACCGATTCTTTTCCTCGAAAAAATCTGTGTGCCGTTCGACAGCCGGCTGCCAGTAGCGGTGGTAGGCGATCAACTCCTCCAGAAACTGCATGCGTCTCTTGAGAAAGTCGTAATGATCGACCTGGGCCCGCAGATCTGCAGGAGTCCCGGAAACCTTCTTGGCGAGCGCGGTCGCATCGGAAAGATCCGCGGTGAAGGCCATTGTCACCTCCTCGAGCGAGTAACGCGTCTCGGTCAATTCGACGTCCTCGAAGGCCAGATCGTCGAAGATCGGTGGCAAGAGTCCATAGCCACTCGGTCGCGGCTTCGGCGGCTCCGGCGCGAGCCGCTCCAGCAACTTCGGTGCTCGCCGACGCACCTGCTCGATCAAGGCGGCGTGAGCATGCTTCATGTTCGATGCAAAGTTACGAACTTGAGTATCGAGCGAATCGAGTACGCCGACATAAGGGCGCACGACATCCTGTTGCAAGACGTCCTGTGCCGATGGCTTCTGAACAAAAGTCGTACCCGCAAGAACAACGAGGGTAAGCAAACCGCTGGCCATCACTTGCCCGCTTCCTTCAGCTGCTGCGCACGCTTCGATGCCGAGGCTTCCAGTTGCGCGTCGCCGACAGCCCTGGCGAGATCGGCGATGTTGGCCTGGATCCAGGAATGTTCGCCCAGAGTCTCGACGAGACCACGGTGATAGGCAATCCCGGCATGCCATTGCTCGGCCTTCCAGAAGGGGTCGATGAAGGTCTTCCAGTTATCCTCGAACCTTCCTCTGTCCATCGCGATACAGGCCCGTGCCGCCATCAGACTCTCTTGCGCATGGCCAAGCCAGGCGTGAACCGCCGCCAAGCCCTCCTGCACATCGAACGGATCCTCGACCTTCTCACGGGCGGCCTCGAAGTCAGCCAGCGCTGACTCCAGTATCCCCTGATCAACGCCATCCGAAGTGCCCCGATCCAACCGGTATTGCCCTCTCCACAGCAGCGAACGGTTGGACCAGACATCGAGTTCAACCGCTCGATCCAGATGCCGCGCCGCTGCCTTCCAATCACCATCCTCGTGATCCATCAGGTAAAGATTCAACCGAGTGAAATGCCAATCCCTGAACTCCAAGGACTGCTCGAAGCATGCGCGAGCCTGCGCACGAACTACCGGGTCATCACCCTCTCTGCCCTTCAAGCCGATACCCAGGTTGAGCCAGGCGCGTGCCGATGGCGCCTTCTCGACCACATCCTGCCAGTAGCCTTCCCAGGTGGCGAAGACCTTGTTGCGCTCCCATGTCAGCTGGGCGAATGCACCCAGCAGCAACACCGATGCACCGCCGATCAGGCAGCGTGTGATCGGCCGTCCCCTGGCCAGCAACGCCGCCCCATTGCGCGCTGGAATCAGCCAGGCCAGGGACAAAACCGCCAGCGGAATGTAGGGACGGTGCTCGTTGACCATCTCCGCCAGCGGCAAGAACGAAGAATGTGGTGAGATCAAGGCCAATGCCGAGACCACCAGAAACATGTACCCGGGCCGACTGCTATAGAGCGACACCAGGACCGCCGCCACCAGGGCCCAGGCCGCAAGAGCGTAGAGGACAGGCGCCTCCATAAAACCTGCGTATTCTGGATAGCCAGTGTCATCGGCGATCAGACCAACGGGCGCGAACCAGTGACCGATGTAGTGCCACCAGGCGGTCAACTGCGTGCCCAGGTATCCCCATGCCGTGGTATCCGGTTCTTGACGTGCAGCGGCGACGTAATCGCCAACAATCGTCGACCGGAGGAGGAAATAACCAAGGGCGATCAGCACGAAGGGCAGCAACCGACGCCGGGTTGCCGGGCTGAGCAAAGCTCGCCTTACATCGCCCAGAAAACTCGCTCTCGCACCAACAACCCGCCGCTGCTCGGCAATCTGTACCACCTCGTACAGGAAGAACACACCCAGAACAGCAACCGCTTCCACCTTGGTCCACAACGCCACCGTGAACAAGAGCAGAGAACACCAGGGGACACGGTCATGAACAGCTGTCCCCCGCGGCCTCATGTAGCAAACGATCGCCGGCAAGATCAGGGCGCCGACCAGCAAGGATGACCTCGCCCAAAGGTAATTAACGACACCCGAATGACAGGGGTGCACGGCAAAGATCAGCGCAGCAACCAAAGGCAGGTGCGACGACCTCCAACCACCTTTCTGGGAAAAGAATTGTTCGAGCACCTTGCTGCTCAGGGAATAGAGCCCCAGGACACAGGTGAAGTGCAAAAGGATCTGAAGCAGGTGCCACGACCATGTCTGGTAGCCACTGATCGCATGATTGATCGCAAAACTGGTCTGCAGGACAGGCCGATAATCGTGGTTTTGACGCAGCGTCGTCAGGGTTGTTGGATCGGAGAAGAAGCTCGGCACATTCGCCAGATCACGGACCGCAGGATTACCCTCGATGCCATAGACACTGTCGAGATGGTAATCGTGGTCGAAATTATTGGCGAAAACCAGCAGGCACGCCGTCAGCAACACGACGAAATGGAGTGGCCATCGAAGTTTTTGATACAGATCTCTCACGCGTGCAGAACGATCTTACCGAAGTGCCGACCTTGCGCCATCCACTCGAGTGCCGGAACCAGATCAGCCATGGGATAGCGAGCATCGATCACCGGTTCGATCCCGTGCTCGCCCATGAATTTCACCATCTCCCCGAAGGAACCACGCGAACCGACGAAGATTCCCTGAACACGTAACCTCTTCATCAAGACCGGTGCTATGTCGATCTCCGACCGCAATCCGGTCAGGGCTCCGAGCATGGCGATGGTGCCTCCAGGTCGCGTCGCCCGTAAGGATTGCGTCAAGGTGCCGGCACCACCATTCTCGACCACCAGATCAGCGCCGCGACCTTCGGTGATTTCCAGAACCTGGGCTGCCCAGTCCTCACACTGACGATAATTCACGCCATGATCGGCGCCGAGCTGGCGAGCACGAGCGATCTTCTCGTCACTACTGCTGGTGACGATCACGCGCGCGCCGAGCGCCTTGCCGATCTGCACCGCAAAGATCGACACCCCTCCCGTTCCGAGTGAAACCAAGGTCTGACCCGCTCGCAAGCCACCTTCGGTGACCAGAGCGTTCCATGCCGTGACCGCTGCGATCGGCAAGGTCGCCGCCTGCTCGAAGTCGAGCCGATCACCCATCGCGACCACCGCCGCGGCTGGGAGCAAAACCTCCTCGGCGGCAACCCCCGGACCCGGCGTCCCCAGAGTCGTGAGCGCATACTCCCCCCGGTAAGGACCATCTTGCCAGCCAGCGATGAAATTCGTCATCACCCGGTCACCGACAGCAATATCGCACACGCCCTCACCGACAGCCGTCACCACCCCAGCAGCATCGCTCAGGGGAGTGCAAGGAGTCTTCAGGCGCGGGTTGTACAGCCCCTTCACGATCATGAGATCGCGGTAGTTCAGGCTCACCGCCTCGATCTTCACCCTCACCTCTCCCGAACCGGGGGCAGGCAGATCGCCAGTCACCACCAGCAAATGATCGAGACCCAAAGCTTGCAACTCATAGCGCCACATCAGTCACACCCCCATCACGCCAGCAAACCCCGCCAGACATCTTTTGGCCATCCATCGAACATCAACGAACCACCCTCTCGATGAAGACCCGCAAACGATCGTAGTAAGCATCCCCATGAACCATCGTGAGATTGTTGTGATTAGCATCATCGAACCAGACGTGTTCCTTGGGCGAGGCTGCCGCTTCGAACAAGCGTTCGCCCATCGCAAACGGAACAACATCATCAGCGCGGCTGTGAATCAGGAGCTTGGGGGCCTTGATCTTCGCTATCTTCGACAAATTATCGAAATGCGTTCGCATCAGCCAACGCACCGGAAGGAACGGAATCACTCGCGATGACATATCCTTCGCGCTCGTGAAAGTCGACTCCAACACCAACCCGCCGCAGTCGACCTGCGTGGCCAGTTCACAAGCCGGACCCCCACCCAGAGAAATTCCGAAAATAATGATTCGCCCCGGTTCAGCACGCGCCGCCAACCAATCCCATGCCGCCTGCGCATCGCGGTACACCCCGGGCTCATCGGGTGACCCCTCACTCTTGCCATAACCCCGATAATCGATGATCAGCACGTTTGCCGGAAGATCACGCAACCGCAGCAAGAGATGCCGACGGCTCTCTATATTGCCGGCATTACCATGGAACCAGAGCAAACTGGCCACAGCATCAGGATGCTCGACATACCAACCATGAATGCGAACGTCATCGGTCGTGGTCAACCAGACATCCTCGCCTGGACTCGCACCGACGCCGCCCTGCTTCGGGATGAAGATAAATCTTTTTTCGAACAGCAAAACAATCACCACCACTGCCAGAACCACGATCGCCAGCGCTCGTAGCAGTTGCAACATCAACCGCCCATTCCCCCGCTTTGTCGAGCTTCTCATTTCCACCGTTGTAACAAGAACCGGCTCGTCTTAGATGATGTGCCATGCCTGATTCCACCCCGGCGACATACTCTCTCGGTCTGCGACCGAGCTTCGGTTTCGGCGACCGCATCGGACTGGCCACACCCGGGCACATTGCCGCCATGACCCGGGCCGGCGGCGAAATCCTGCCCATCTTTGCCCAGCAATCGATCCGCGAGATGGCACGGACATCGAGAACACCGGCGGCCGTCATGGCCGATGCCCAGAGCAGCGTCGCCAGGGCCGGTTGGAGTGACGATACCGGCTCGGACGCCGACCATCTCAAGACCCGTGAAGACGTCGAGCGGACCGCTGCGGCCGGCTTCATCATGTTCACCATCGATCCATCCGACCATGTCGATCCGAAAACCGGCAGCTATGGCGAAGAAGAACTCCGCTCGAAGTTTGAAAGCATCGCGCAACATGCGCCGTGGTTCTCAGGCTATGCAGGGAACCGACTGACCCTCGCCACAGGAACCGAGGTGGTACTCGACGAGGAGTCATGCATGCGTGCTGCCGTCAAGTACGGGCGCGCCATCAACGAAGCTTGCGCCCTCGCCGATCACATCGCCGCCGTCCAAACCGAAGCTCGGCGAGACTTCGAAATCGAACTCAGTGTCGACGAAACCGAAGAGCCAACCACCCTTGCCGAGCACTACATCATCGCCGATCAGTGCTTGCAACATGGCATGCGCCTGGTCAGCCTGGCGCCGCGTTTCATCGGCGATTTCGAAAAGGGCATCGACTACCGTGGTGATCTGACCGCGCTGGAACACTCCCTCGCCGATCACGCTGCTCTGGCCGAACTCCTGGGCCCCTACAAGCTCAGCCTGCATTCGGGATCGGACAAGCTCTCCATGTATCCACTGCTCGCGCGCGCCACGCAGGGCAAATTCCACGTCAAGACAGCCGGCACCAGCTACCTCGAAGCAGTCCGGGTCATCGCCCACCACGACCAGGAACTGTTTCGCAAGATCATCTCCCGAGCTCGACAATGCTATGACAAGGATCGAGCCACCTACCACGTTCACGCCACCCTCGACTCCGCGCCACCACCCGAACAGGTCACGGATTCCCACGAACTGGAAAAACACTACCTCGAGTGCTGGGAAGATGTCGCCGACGGAAAAGGCTTCACCGCGCCAGGTCGCCAGATTCTGCACTGCACCTTTGGCTCTGTCCTCACCGACCCCGAACTCGGCCCGGCTCTGCGATCGGTCCTGGAGTCGGAGCCGGCGGCCCACGAAAGCATCCTCGCAGAGCATTTCAGTCGACACCTCCAGGCGTTGCGAGCCGGCATGTAGCAGGTCTTGTGCCATCGCAACGCGGAACCGATGATCATCTCTCCGATCGCGACACCAACCATGCAACATCGACCTCTAGGAAACACCGGAATCGAACTCCCCGTCCTCAGCTTCGGGGCGTCATCACTCGGACAGGAGTTCCGGCAAGTCAAGCTCGACGAAGCCCTTGCCTCGGTGCGCGTCGCCCTCGACCTCGGCATGAACTTCATCGACACCTCGCCTTTTTATGGTCGCGGAATGTCGGAGATCCTGCTCGGCCAGGTGCTCAGAGATGTCCCACGCGACTCCTACCTCATCGGAACGAAGCTCGGCCGTTACGACCTTGCGCACTTTGATTTCTCGGCTGCGCGAGTCGCCGAAAGCATCGACGTGAGCCTGCATCGACTGGGAATCGATCATCTCGACATCTGCCTGTGTCACGACATCGAATTCGTCCCCATGCAGCAAATCGTCGATGAGACCCTGCCGGCGCTCCGCGCCGCCAAGGAGCAGGGCAAGGTTCGCTTCATCGGGATCTCCGGCTATCCGATGAAGGCCTTCCGCTTCGTCCTGGAGCAAACCGACCTCGACGTGATCCTCTCCTACAATCAGTACAACCTGCAGAACATGCGCTTGCTGGACCTGCTACCCGAATTCGAGGCCAAGAAGGTCGGGATCATGAACGCCGGCCCCTTCTGCGCACGCCTGCTGACGAATGCTCCCCTACCTCCCTGGCACAAGGAACCCGAAGAGGTCAAGGCAGCGTGTCGGCGCGCCGCCGAGCACTGCACCGGCAAGGGCGTCGACATCGCCCAGCTCGCCCTGCAGTTTTGCCTCGAGTTCGAGGGCATCGCCACCACCATCGCCGGCTCTGCCAACCCCGATAATGTGCGCAAGTGGGCCGACTGGGCAGCAAAACCCATCGACCGGGAACTCATGGCCGAAGTTCTCGCTATTCTCGAACCCGTCAAGAACATCGGTCACATCGAAGGCCTACCCGAGAACAACTAACCATGGAAGCCATCTGCCTCAACAAGCCCGGAGACTTCGAGCGCATCCGGATCGATGAACCATCGGCCCCCTCACAAGGCGAAGCACTGGTGCGTGTGCACAGAGTCGGCGTCTGCGGCACCGACCTTCACGCCTACATGGGCAATCAGCCCTTCTTCAGTTACCCGCGCATCATCGGCCACGAATTGAGCGTCGAGGTACTGTCCGTGGGCGAAGGCGTGAATAACGTCACCGAAGGCGACCAGTGTGCGGTCATGCCCTACCTGCACTGTGGCAAATGCATCGCCTGCCGACGAGGTCGCACCAACTGCTGCTGCAATCTTCAGGTCATGGGCGTTCACGTCGATGGCGGTCTGCGTGCGCGCTTGAGCTTGCCGGCGGCACACCTCTTCCCCTCCGAATCCTTGAACAACGATCAGCTCACCCTGGTCGAAACCCTGGGGATCGGCGCCAATGCAGTGGAACGAGCTCAGCCAACTCAAGGGGAAAATCTTCTGGTCATCGGCGCCGGCCCGATCGGGCTGAGCGTCATCCAGTTCGCAAAGATCGCCGGAGCGCGCGTCATGGTGCTCGATCTCAACGAACAGCGACTGGCCTTCTGCCGGGATACGATCGGCGTCGCCGACACGGTCCTTGGCGGTGAAGGATCCATCGAGAGGGTGGAAGCCTTGACCGATGGTGAACTGCCGACCATCGTCATCGACGCCACCGGCAATCCTAAATCGATGGAGGCAGCCTTCTCCTTCGTTGCCCACTCGGGCAAGCTCGTCTTCGTCGGGATCGTGACCGCTGATATCAGCTTCAGCGACACCCTCTTCCACGCCCGGGAGATGACCCTTCTCGGCTCTCGCAACGCCACCGCACCGACCTTCGAACGCATCATCGACCTGATCGAGAAGGGCGAACTCGACACCAGCCCCTGGATCACCCACCGGGCCAGTTTCGCCGACGCGATCTCGATCTTCCCCTCCTACACGAAGCCCGAGACCGGCGTCATCAAGGCCATCATCGAAATGGGCGACGCTTGAGAATCGACGCGCACCAGCACTTCTGGGAAATCGGCCGCTTCGACACTTCCTGGATGGACTCTTCCGAACTGGCGCCTCTGCGGCGTGACTACCTGCCCGGTCACCTGAACGAGGAGATCGCCAGGGTCGATATCGACAAGACAGTCTTCGTACAAACCCAGCACAACCTCGAAGAGAACCGTTGGGTGCTGGCGCTCGCCGATGAACATGACTTCATCGCTGGCGTGGTCGGCTGGGTCGACCTGGCGAGCGAAGCCGTCGAAGACCAACTCACGGAATTCACCTCCCATCCCAAGTTCGTCGGTATCCGCCACATCACGCACGACGAGCCCGATGACCACTTCATCCTGCGCGAGGACATCGGTCGCGGCTTGAAGGTCCTCGAGAAACATCAGATACCCTTCGACCTCCTCTTCTTCGTCAAACACCTCGGACACGCCAAGACCTTGGCCGCTGCGATGCCTGACCTTCCACTGGTGATCGACCATCTGGCCAAACCTGAAATAGCAGCAGGAAACATCGAAGGCTGGGCCAAGGAACTCGCCGCCGCAGCACTTCACCCGAATCTTTACTGCAAGCTCTCAGGCCTGGTCACCGAAGCTGGTTGGGACACCTGGAAAGCTGCGGACCTCATGCCGTACATCGAAACTGCTCTGGAAGCCTTCGGCGCCGATCGCTGCATGTTCGGCTCGGATTGGCCCGTGTGCACGCTGGCTGCGAACTACCAGGAGGTGCATGCTGCACTCCTCGAAAACCTGAGCTCCCTCAGCGAAGACGAACGATCCATGATCTTCGGGGGCACCGCTGCCCGCTTCTACGGCATCGATAGCTGACGCGGATCGCCTGGACTCTTCCATTTCGCTCACGCTTGTTGACACTGATGGCATGACGCGATCCACGCCCCTGCTCGCCACCCTGACACTCCTGGCATCGGCACTGTCCGCCCAGCCCAATATCTTGTTCATCCTCGCCGATGACATGGGCTACGGAGACGTCGGCGCCCTGAATCCGAACTCGAGCATCCCCACCGTTCATCTCGACCGCCTCGCACGCGAAGGCATGACCTTCTCCGATGCTCACTCGCCATCTGCGGTCTGTACGCCAACGCGCTACGGCATCGTGACCGGTCGCTACTGCTGGCGCAGCCGACTCAAGCGAGGAGTTCTCAATGGCTACGGAACCCCGCTCATCGAAGCCGACCGCCTGACCGTCGCCAGCTTCCTGCGCGATCAGGGCTACCGGACCGGAATCGTCGGCAAGTGGCATCTCGGGCTCGGCTTCGCCAAGGAAGGCAAGAAGTTCGATTTCAGCAAACCGGTTTCCAACGGCCCACACACCCACGGCTTCGACTTCAGCCACGTGATCCCGGCCTCGCTCGACTTCCCGCCCTACCTCTACATACGCAACGGCACCATCACCGAGTTCCCCTCGATCGAACAATCGGCAAAAAAATTCCCGGGCTTCCTGCGCAAGGGTGAGCGCGCGCCCGATCTCACCATCGAGAACTGCTTGGACGACCTCGCGAGAGAAGCAGCCGCCTTCATCGATCGTGAATCCAGGACCGAACAACCTTTCTTCCTCTACCTGCCCTTGACCGCACCGCACAAGCCGGTGTCACCCCATCGACGTTTCCTCGGCAAGACCAAACTCGGCCCCTACGGCGATTTCGTGGTCCAGGTCGACGCCACGGTCGGCAAGGTCCTGGCCGCTCTGGACAAGGCCGACCTCGCCGACAAGACCCTGGTGATCTACACCAGCGACAATGGCTCCTTCATGTATCGCCAGGAGAGTGGCGATGACCACGTGACCGACAACACCATCCAGGCCTACTCACCTGGCAACCACACCGCCAACGGGGAACTGCGCGGCACCAAGGCCGACATCTGGGAGGCCGGTCATCGCGTCCCCTTCTTCGCCCGCTGGCCCACCAAGATTCAGGCCGGCACCGTGACCGATACGACCATCTGCTTGACCGACTTCTTCGCGACCGCCGCCGAACTCATCGGCGCTGACATCCCTGAAGGTGCCGCCCCCGACAGTTACAGCTTCTCGCACCTGATGCTCGGCCAGGAAATGCACCGATTTCGCCCCCCGGTCATCCACCACTCCGTCGCTGGCATGTTTGCGATCCGCAGGGGAGCCTGGAAACTCGTGCTGGGCAATGGCTCGGGCGGCCGCCAGCTACCCAGAGGCAAGGCCTTCGCCAAGCCCTACCAGCTCTTCGACCTGTCCCAGGACCTCGCCGAACAGAACAATCTGATCGAGTCGCAGGCCGAAATCGCCGCCGAACTCGAAGCCGCCTTCGAGAAAATTCGCTGACCGGTCGAGGTCCACCTGTTTCCCGCTCAACTCTCCCCACGCACGACAGCTGCGCTTACGCTCGCACACATGGCACGCCAAGGAACGACGGAAAAGCGGTGACCTTCTCGGCAGGCAAAGCGGTCCGTTACCTGACCCTCATCATCCTGGCGAATCTTTTTTCCTGCACGCGTGCCGATCAGGAAGACCACGTCTGGCTGGAATGGGGTGAGCTGCCTGAACTTCCCGATGCAAGCGGTTTCGCCGGCGCCTTCGCCGGCGTCTCCAACGATGTCCTGATCCTCGCTGGCGGAGCCAATTTCCCCGACGGCCGCCCCTGGGAAGGGCATCCAAAGATATGGCACGATCGTATCTTCGTATTGGCCGACCCCGACGGCCAGTGGCAACTCGCAGACATGCGTCTGCCACGACCTCTCGCCTATGGCGTTTCGATCAGCTGGAATGATCGTCTTCTCTGCTTCGGTGGCGGTGATGGCGAACAGCACCACGCCAACGCCTTCGCCCTGCGCTGGACCGGCAAGGGGATCGAAATCGACGAGTTACCGTCAATGCCCCAAGCGGCAGCCTTCTTCTGCGGCGCACGCGTGGAGAACGAGATCTTCCTGGCCGGAGGCCTGCGCGATCCCGATGCCAGCGAAGCAACGCACTCCTTCTGGAGTCTCGATCTCCAGCAGCAGTCACCGCAATGGAAATCACTGCCACCATGGCCAGGACCGCCAAGGCATCTGTCGGTCGCGGGCGTGCAAGGCAAGGCTTTCTTCTTGTTCAGCGGTATCGAGTTGCGCGACGGACAACGCGTCAAACCCTATCTGACCGATGGCTACCGTTTCAGCAAGGGTTCCTGGCAACCGATTGCCTCGCTGCCGCGGCCGGTCGCGGCAGCCCCCGACCCGGCGGTCGCACTGGGTTCCTCACATCTCCTTGTCCTCGGCGGCGACGGCGGAACGCATTCAGCAGCACTCGAAGACGCTCACCCCGGCTTCGATCCCAGCATCCTCGCCTATCACGCCATCACCGATACCTGGATCGAATCCGGCTCCCTGCCCAAGGTGCCTGGCCCCGATCCTGCCCAGACTCCGAACGGTGGACACTGGCCACCAGTCACCACACCGGTAGTGACCTGGCGTGGCCGCATCGTCGTGCCGAGCGGCGAGGTGCGGCCGGGCGTGCGCACACCGCGAGTTCCCTTTGCGCGAACCATGGAGCCACCATCGCCCTTCGGTTCACTGGACTACACGGTGCTCACCGCCTACCTGCTCTGCTTGCTGCTCATGGGCTGCTACTTTGCCAGACGGGAGAAAGGCACGAACGACTTCTTCCTGGGCGGTCAACGCATACCCGCATGGGCAGCAGGCATCAGCATCTTC
>CAZIVO010000110.1:0-11996 GCA_964542765.1 uncultured candidatus Brocadiaceae bacterium
CGAGATCACAGAATCGGTCCCCGTCGATGATGCCTTGCGCTCGAATTTTGTCGGACCTTATAGTTCGATGTCGAACGACGACCTCAGCGTGCTCACCGCGAAGATCACGATGCGTCGCAAAGCTTGACCGCTTTGCGCAGATGCCTTGAAACCGCATGGAGTTCGTGGGGGGTGCGCAGACGGTCACCTCGACCTTCGCGTGACGGCTACTTCAGCCCGTATCGGTCGAGTTTCTTGTAG
The DNA here is from genome assembly GCA_964542765.1 of uncultured candidatus Brocadiaceae bacterium. Taxonomy (GTDB): domain Bacteria; phylum Planctomycetota; class UBA1135; order UBA1135; family UBA2386; genus CAZIVO01. The sequence continues at coordinate 241 of CAZIVO010000110.1, forward strand.
AGGTTCGAGCGCTGGATCTGGATGCGTTCGGCGGTGCGTTTGATGTTGCCGCTGTTCTCTGCAATTTTGCGGCGGATGAATTCGCGCTCGGAAGCGGCCTTGAACTGCCCCAGCGTTTCGTGTTCGAACATGTCGACGCCAGCTGCCGACGGGGTGTTGGCAACATCGATATCGTGAAGGTCTGCTGCCTGGATCTGCTCGCCTTCGGCCATGATGGCTGCTGCTTCGAGGAGGTTCTTGAGCTCTCTCACATTGCCGCGCCAGGGCAGGCCGCGGAGTTGTGCGAAGGCGTCCTTGGCGAGCGTGCGCCGCGGCAGACCGTTGCGCCGACAGGCTTCGCGAACGAAGTGTGGTCCGAGTTCATCGATATCATCAAGGCGCTCACGCAGCGGTGGCACGTGGATACGGATGACATGGAGGCGGTAGTAGAGGTCCTCGCGGAAGGCCTTCTCGTCGACCAAGGCTTGCAGGTCCTGATTGGTGGCGGCGAGAACCCTCACGTCGACAGGGATGGTCTGTGATCCCCCGACTCGCGTGATGGTTTGTTCCTGGAGGGCTCGCAGGAGTTTGGCCTGCGCGTCGAGTGCCATGTCGCCGATTTCATCCAGCAGCAGGGTGCCGCCGTGAGCTGCCTCGAAGTGTCCGTGCCTGACCTTGTCGGCGCCGGTGAATGCGCCCTTCTCATGCCCGAATAGTTCGCTTTCGAGAAGGTCGGTTGGGATGGCTGCGCAATTGAGGGCGACAAGAGGCCCGCGGTTTCGCTTGCTGAGGGCGTGAAGTTGATGGGCGACGAGTTCCTTGCCGGTGCCATTCTCGCCGGTGATCAGGACTTGGGCTTCTGTTGGCGCAACGCGGGCGATGGTTCGGCGGACTTCCTCGAGAGCTGCACTCTTGCCGATCAGGCGGTGGCTCTGGTTCAACGCCTCCTTCAGAGCGGTGTTCTCGGTGGCGAGGTCGCGCATGCGTAGCCCGTTGGTGAGGCTGACGAGGACCCTGTCTGTGTCGAAGGGTTTCGGCAGGAAGTCGTAGGCTCCGCTTTTGATGGCGACGACGGCGGTTTCGATGTCTCCGTGGCCGGTGATCATGATGACCGGGATTTCGGGGTGAGACTCCCGTAATTTGCTGAGGACCTCCAGGCCATCCATTCCGGGCATCTTGATATCCAAAAGGACAGCGTCGATACCGCCTTTTTCAACCTCCGCCAGGCCTGCCACGCCATCGGCGGCCTCGGTGGCCTCGTGCCCTTCGTACCGGAGGGCGTAGGCGAGTTCTTCGCGAATTGCGCTCTGGTCGTCGACGATCAGGACATGCGATTTACCTGCTTCGGACATCATGGGGGACTGTAGCGCTCGGGGTCCGAGCAGGGAAATGGCCCTTGGTCGTGTCTCTAATCCGGCTGGAACCTCTGTTTTGACGGGATCCAGCCTCCGATGGCACGGGCTCCTCACCGCCTTGTCTCAGCCTGAGGCCAAGTTCCGGCGGTGTGTCCCTGGCTTTTTTCAGACTCGTTGTATGCTTCTGTGTCGGCTGCCGCCGGCAGGTACTCCCAGAAGGTCGTCTTGACGGCGGCCGATGGCTCCTTAGGATGGATGGTCTTCGACCCCAACCCATGGCAGTCATCGGGTTTCTGTCTGTCCCCCCTTCGTTTTCGATGACTGTTTGAGGGTGCCCTATTTTACCTCTCGCATCGGCTGTTCTCAGTCGAGGAAAACACGCGCCAAGGAGTATTTGATTCATGGCTAACGTCCTAAGTCGGTCCCTCTTCTCGGGACTCGTTGCCACGCTCGTCGTTGCCGGTTCTATTTCAGCCCAAGACCCCGACGAGTTGTTCCAGGAGGGCGTGCAGCTTCTCCGCCTTGGTGATCGCGAACAGGCTCTCGAGAAGTTCGAGGAAGTCCTGAGTGCTGACCCCACGAATGCGGACGCCTTCCGTATCTGGCAAAGCACGGATCAGAATATCTTTGAGATGCTGCTCTTGACAGAGGGCGAGATCTCCAAGATTGCCAAGCATCTGGTCAATCTCGCGCGGGTAGAACGCAAGCAGCGTTCCCGTGACGAGAGCACCATCGCGGGATTGGTCGAGGAGGCCACCTCACCGGCAGGCTCTTACGAGAGTCGTCGCAAGGCGGTGGTGTCCTTGATGACTGACCACGGTGAATTTGCCGTGCCCGGCCTTGTCGAGAAACTCGCAAATGGCGATGACGAGAAGGGTCAGATCTATGCCATCCGTGCTCTGACCGAGATCGGTCGCTCGGCGACCCCGGGCCTGATCGCGGCGCTGGGCAGTGATAATATTGAGGTGCGGCGCAATGCCACGGCTGCTCTTGCCCACATTCGTGATGAGCGTGCGGCGGCGGCTTTGGCGCGTCTGGCTACAGATGCCGGTGTGCAGGAGAGTGTGCGCCTGGCGGCCAGCAAGGCTCTCAGGATGATCGGCGTTTCGGCTGACGCGAGTCCGTTGGAGCTTTTCTTGAGCGATGCCCATCGCCTGCTGCGGGCCAATGGCGTCCGCGATGGTGATCATTCGGACGTTACCTGGTCGCTGCAGGATGGTCAGCTGGTCGCGACAGATGTCCCTGCGGGCATCTACAACTTGGAACTGGCCAAGAAGTCGGCCCACGCTGCTCTGTCCGTCGATCCGGGAAGCAGCACCGCCCGTTCCCTGCTGGCCCGCGCCTATCTCGGAGAGGCTGCCGCGATCGAAAATTCCCTGGCAGCTAATTCCGACGACGATGCGATGCTGGAGATGGCTGATAAAGTTGCAACGCTGAAGATGGTAGCTGCGGCCACGGGCCCGGACGTCTTGAGTAGCGCAATTAGCCAGTCCATTGCCGAGGACATGGTGCCGACGGCGGTTGCGGGGATCGAGATGCTGGCGAGCACTCAAGACCGTAGGGCTCTGGGGCGGTCGCCTGTTGTTGCTGCACTCGGCAGTAATCACAAGGCCGTTCGTTATGCCGCAGCTCTGGCTCTGGCCAACTCAAGCGGCAGTGGTCGGGTGCCGGCAGCGGAGCAGGTTGTAAGGACGCTTGGAGTGGCAATTCAGGAGAAGGCCTCTCGTCGGATCCAGGTGGTCGGCGGTGATCAGGTTGCCAGCAAGGCGATCCGTCATGCTTCGAGCCATCCCAACCGGAGCTTTGTCGAGGCGAGTGATTCGGTTGCGGCCATCAACAATCTCTACGTGGCTCCCAATATCGATGTCATCGTCATCAATGAGGTGCTTCCCAATGCCCGCCCCGAGAGCTTGATCGGCTTGATCAGGAAGGACAAGCGGATGGAGCACATCAAGATCGTGATCCTGACGAATGACGAGGATGGAGCACAGGAACAGTTTGGCGATAGCATCGACGCCACCATCGAGGGTCCGCTTTCGGGTGAAACTCTCATGGCCAAGATCGATGAGGTTTTGGATGGTGAGTTGTCTGTGAATCAGGCCCAGGCCGAAGCTACTGCGACCGCCGCTAGCGGTGCGTTGCGCAACCTCGCCGAGCAGAAGGTTGGCATCGACGGTTCGATTGCCACGATTGCCGATCAACTTACTCGGACGGATGCTGTGGCGATCCCGGCGGCTCAAGCCATCGGGTTCGGTGGCAACGCCAGCAGCCTGAGTGTCCTCATCGAGGTCATCGGTGGCGATGATGCCAGCTTGGACCTCAAGGTTGCCTGTGCCGATGCGGCCGGGCGCATCCTCGCTCGCGCGCAGGAGCTGCCTGCGGAGGCCGTGTCCAAGCTGATGGGCATGTTGGGCGACGCCGACGCCAAGCTGCGCATGGCACTCGCCGCTGCGTTGGGCAAGGCGAAACTCGATCCTGTTCAGAGCCTGCAGTTGATAGAGGCTTTGGGCGGCTCCTCCTCGGCCGATGACAGCGAGGGCTGAGCAAGGCTGAAGCCTGAGTGTGCGGGGTCAAGCGTTGAGCATGACCCCGTTCGCATGTACGGAGAGTGCCTCGGAGATGGCTCTCTACAGCCATGGGTACCGCGCAGTGGTAGGCCCTCAACAAAGTCGTGCAACCCGCCCTTTGGGTGGCTAATGTTCCGCATCATTCCCACGGGGGCCGTGAGCCGTCCGCATGAGGGCCTGAGTAGCTCAGTGGTAGAGCAGCGCTTTCGTAAAGCGCAGGTCGTCAGTTCGAGTCTGACCTCAGGCTTCATTATTCTCGCAGCGCTAAAAATGCGCCGATGTGCTTAATCTGCGAGAATATTCCAGAGTCGATATCCGTCTTTTGACGGAGTGATCATCAAGGTCTTTTCGTCCGAGATTTAAGATCCCCCATGAATTCCAGACTCCTCCTGTTCTTGGCTCTGGCCGCCTTCATCGTGGCCGGGGTTGTGTTCCTTGCAAATAGCAATGGCGGTGGCGAGGCCCCATCGTTGCCCGGTAGCTCAACTCCGGCGCCGACGCCTGAACCGCGTGAAGTCAGTGGCCAGGCCGGGATCAAAACCCAGGAGCCTCAGCGGAATGAGGTTGTTGGGCGAGAAGCCATCGATTTGGAACCAGGGCGAGCAGGGTTGCCACAGGGTGTGAAGGGCCTTTTGGTGGCGCCAGATGGGGCCCCGGTCGCCGACACCTCTGTTTATCTGACGCAGTCCGGGTTAGCGGGGGGCGATCTCTTCAAGGTACTGCAACTGCAGAGTTCGGGCATCATCCTTCCGCCGGTCACTCATGTGAGGACGGACAAGCAAGGAGCCTTCGCCGCCGGCGCACATGCGGGTGAGATTGGGAAGGAGTTCGAGATACGGATCGTGACCGATCGGTTCATAGATCAGGACATTCCCAACCTGCACATAAAGGAAGGTCAATGGCATGATCTCGGCCGCATCGAACTTCAGCGGGGAGTGTCTTTGCGCGGTCAAGTAACGGCGTCACAGACAGGCGCACCGGTTTCCGATGCATTCGTTTCACTCAAATCGGGTTCCGGCCAGATGGTCTTCTCACCGGTGCCCTCGCGCGAGGATGGTCTTTCCGTGCGAACCGATTCGTCCGGTTGGTACGCGATCTCGAACGCGCCATCGGGGATTGCAAATATTGCTGCGGTCGCCAGTGGGTATGGACGTGTCGAGAAGACCAACATGACGATTGATACCGGCGCAGACAACCAGATCGATTTTCAGCTGCCACCGGGATTGTCGATTGCCGGTGTGGTTACCGATGCTGTCGGAGACCCGCTTTCCGGTGTGCGTATTCGAGGAACGGGCTTCAGTGGCAAGACTCCTCTCGCCGCCAGCGCGGTTTCAGATCGGAACGGCCAGTTCGAAATTCTCGGCCTCGTCGATGGCCCATATACCCTCCGGGCGGTCGCATTCGATCGCATCGACGCGGAGGTCAAGCCTGTGGAGGCGGGTCAGACCGAGGTGCATATTGTTCTGGAGAAGAAGGGTGGTGCGCGGATCCGCGTTCGTGGCAGGAATGGCGCTATCCTGAAGCGATACGATCTGACGGCCCGAAGCTACTGGAAGAGCGATGATCCGGCGGAGGCTCTTACCTACGGGAATACCACTTATGGAACGCGTCCCGGGCGACCCGATCGCAATGGCATCTCGACTTTCAGCGGATTGGACCCAGGAGATTATGTGTTCCAGGTTCAAGCCCCAGGCTATGCGATGGCCTTCTCGGAGCACTTCTCTACCGCGATTGGTGAGGAAACCCCTCTCGTCGAACTGACGCTCAATGAGGGGGGTGTGATCGAGGGCGTTGTCATCCTCGATCGCGTGGGCCCCTTGGCCGGTGTCGAGGTGCGAACGCGCCGTGATGGTGCTCTTTCGCTGACCGGAATCATTGCGGCCTTCGAGGCCCTGGCGCCGGTCATGATTACCCAGAGCGTGACGCATACGGACAAGCAAGGGCGCTTCAGATTCAAGTTGCTCAACGAGGGGAAATACCAGCTGCGCTTTTCTCATGCCGAAGCCATCAGGGTCATCCAGAACGGAGTCGAGGTGCGCACAGGGGAAACGACGAATCTTCCTGATGTGGAAATGGCTGCGGGGACGGTGGTTTCTGGCCGGGTGATCATCGCTGGCAAGAAGATGGGACAGGTTCAGGCGAAGGTGTCACTGTCATCCGTTGCTGAGGATGGCTCCGATCCATCGTTGAGTTTCACGGCGGAGGCAGTCACGGGCCCCGATGGTAAGTTCGAGATCTCTTCGCGCGTGCCTCCCGGTCGATACGAGCTCACCGCTGCGCGCACCGGGCTTCCCAACCCCTTCAGCATCATCATCGATCACACCAACAGCAAGCAGGAGTTCCGGCTTAGCGGGCAGCCCAAATTCTTTGTAGAGGTGCGGCTTCCGGTTCAGTAGCGACGGTTGCGAGGCTCCGTGGCGATGTCAGGAGCAGCGTTCGTCGCGATCGTGAAGGTGGGCGTGCAGGCTGCAAGAGCAGTTCGAAGTGTGATCTTCGGAAGCTCCTTGGGAATCGATCTTCAGGAGTTCTCTGGGGATCTTGATTCGATGGTTCGCGCCGACAACAGCCTCTATTCGTGATACGGAACCTTCTTGCTCGGTTCCAACGGTTATTTCGCGTCGGGCGTCTGCGGTGATCGGGCGGCCGTGAATGTCGAGGATGGTTCGGACCCGCGGCTTCTGAAGTTCAGAGCCATGCGCGATGACGATGGCCTCTTCCCCCGAGTTGAGCACGATTCTGGTGCCGATCGGATAGATCCCGATGACCTGGATGAACAGCTTCATCCATTTAGGGTCGAAGCCGTTCTCCATGCTCTGCATGACGGAGTAGGCGTGAAGAGGCGTGAGGGCGGCCTTGTAGGGTCGGACTGCGGTCAGAGCTTCGAAGACATCGCACACGCGCACCAACTTGCTGACGTTGCTCGGCTCGAAGGGGACTGCTGGGCGTGGGTAACCGGTGCCATTGGGTCCGATGTGGTGGCAAAAAGCCGCGCCGACAGCCGTCGGATCGACCTCGTTTTGTTCCAGCAGGATTTCGCCTCCGCAGCGTGCGTGCCTTGCCATCTCCCTGCGTTCATCAGGACTGAGAGGTCCGGGCTTGAACAGGAGCCCTTGATCGATCTTGGATTTCCCTATGTCATGCAGGAGAGCGGCCGTGCCCACCCGGAGAGTGTCTCGGGGACTCGTGCCGGAGGCGATGGCGACCTGGAGTGCGAGCAGGGTCACTCGAACGGAATGTCCCACGGTGAAGCTGTCGATGTCGTCGTATGTTGCCAGCGAGAGAAGGCTGCTCGGTTCGGCAGAGATCTGGGCCACTGCCCTTTCGATCACTCCTCGTGCGGAGTTGACATCGAGTTCCTTGTTTCTATATGCCGCGACGTGATTGCTTTGCAGGACATCCGACATTGCCTGGTATTGCGATAGTGCTGGCCACTCATTGCCCGATGGAGTGTCGGAGAGGTTGTCATTGCGCCGCACCTCGACATCGATCTTGTGAATGCCATTTCGCAACAGCGCGTTGGCAAGGTTTTCCGGGGAGAAGGCATCGGCTTTGCTGCTCAGTAATTCCAGGAAGCGCGCCAGTTCGTCGCCGGTCAGCCCTTTTTCGAACTTCAAGGCGGAGATGCCCCGTTCGGTGCAGTTGCGCAGGAGTCTTCCGGCCTGAAGGCTAGCTCCCAGGGAAGGTTGGCCGGCGAGGATGATCTGGTCACCGACGAATGCAATGGTGAGTGGCGAATCGATGCCGGAGTCGAAAGCCGCGGTGAGTTCATCGGTCAGCGTAACGAGGTTCTCGATGACGTGGTCGCTTGTCAGCGCGTGTAGATCAAGGTTGACCGTGGCGTTGACGAGATGGTGGGCGAAGGCTTCGGCATGGCGCCGGCTTCGGGGTGTACCGTGTACGACGTTCATGACGTTTTCCCGTCGCCCTTTGGTTTCTTGGATTTGAGCGACCGGCGTGCTGCCAGATCGAGAGTGTGAAGAACCAATGGCATGTCGCCGCGACGGCGAGCCTCTCCCAGGAGTTGGACGAGATCCGAGAGGATTTCCTCGTCGACGCCTTCCCAGCACAGCAGATCCTTCATCGCGTCCCGCAGTTCGTGCGTGGCTCGCTGGCGCGACAGGCCTTCCCCCTTGGTTGCAAGATCGATCAAGACCCAGAGCCGCTCCAGGCGGAGACCTGCCATCAGATCGGGGGGCTCTTCGTCTGGTGAGTTGAGAAATTCGCTGAGGAAGCGATGAATGTTATCGGGATCGACGGGCTCCTCGTGGAATTCTCCGACGCTGTCTTGTGTGGTTGGTTCGATCCGGGGGCCCGCCAGCAGGCGTCCGAGCAAGGAGCGGACTCCCTGGTCGAGGAGGAGTTCTGTCTCGACATCAGGCATGGCCGGACCATATGTCCCGGACGGCAGGCTGCTCGTTTTCTCGAGTTCTTCACGGAGCTTGCGGTGGTCGAGATCTGGCTCGCCCTGGCCCGGTGGAACCCATTTCGGCGGTGGCCTTCGGTCCATGGTAGTTTCATCGGAAACTTTGCCTTACTTCGTTAGTCTGGCCGGGAGGAACTCCTTCCTCCCGATTCTCGATTCCACGGTTGACGGCCCCGGGCCCCTTGCTGAAAGCTGGCGGCAGAAGGCTGGTGAGTGATGAAGCACAGTTCTCGGATCTGCATCGTTTCTGCGTGCCGGACCCCGATCGGCAAGTTTCTCGGCAAACTTTCCTCGATTTCGGCCGTCGATTTGGGTGAGAGGGTGACCAGGGCTCTGCTCGATCGTGTCGGGGTCGCCCCCTCCGAGGTCGAGGAGTTGATCTTTGGTCAGGCGCGTCAACTTGGCTCGGGACCGAACCCGGCGAGGCAGGTGGCGATCCGCGCAGGCCTGCCCGATGAGGTCCCTGCCTACACGATCAACAAGGCATGTGGGTCGAGTTTGAAGGCCATCGATCTTGCCCGGGCGAGCCTTCTGCTCGAGGGACGTCGTGTGGTTGTGGCAGGAGGCATGGAGAGCATGACGAATATTCCTTACCTGCTGCCGCGGATGCGCCAGGGCTATCGGCTGGGGCATGCCGATGTCCTCGATGGGAATTTTCAGGATGGTTTTACCTGCGGCATTTTGAAGGAGCCGATGGGGATGACCGCCGAATACTTGGCGGACGATTACGAGATCGATCGGCGTGAGCAAGATGAGTGGGCCCTGACATCCTTGCATCGTGCGGAATCGGCGCAGCGCGCGGGCTACTTCGATGAAGAGATTGCACCCATCACCATCGAGGGCCGGAAGGAATCCGTGACCGTTGATTGCGACGAGCATCTGAGGCACGGGGTGACCATCGAAGCCTTGGCCAAGTTGCCTCCTGTGTTCCGCTCCGAAGGGGGGACCGTGCATGCTGGCAATTCATCGGGGATCACCGATGGTGCTGCTGCGGTTCTGCTCATGACCGAAGATGAAGCTTCTCGCCGAGGGATTGAGCCGATGGCTTTTCTCGGCCCGTCTTCGGTTGTGGGCGTCTCACCTCGGATCATGGGGATAGGACCGGTTCCGGCGATCCGCAATCTTTGTGAGCAGACAGGTGATGCGCTGGATGACTTTGATTTGATAGAACTCAACGAGGCCTTCGCGGCTCAGATGATCGCCTGTCACAAGGAATTGCAGTTCGATCAGGAGCGAGTCAATGTGAATGGTGGGGCGATCGCGCTCGGTCACCCCATTGGTGCCACCGGGGCCCGTATCGTCGTGACCTTGATCCACGAATTGCGCCGGCGACAGGCGCACAAGGGTTTGGCATCGCTTTGCATGAGCGGCGGCATGGGCATGGCCATGGCTTTTGATCGTTGAGTCAGAACCCTGTGCCGAACGAGGCCCGCGTTTGATGAACTAAGGCAAGTCCGGGTGCGTTTCACTTGCGCGCCGAACACCGCCCTCACGCGCAAAGATCCTGGCGATTCCGGCCGCGAGACCGATTGTTGCGGCCGGCACGAGGTGAAAGGTGACGCGAGACGAGGCTGTATCCAGGTGCCACTGCAACGAATGGGGCGTGGCGATGAAGACCAACTGATAGGCTGCCAAACCGCCGACAACACAGAGGGAAAGAACCGCAACTTCGCCTTTCCAGAGTCGTCGTGGGAAGCACACGATCAGGCCGAGAAAAAGCGCCAGCAGGAGGCGAGAGGTCTCGGCGGCAAACAGGGTATGCGAGACGAAATATTCCATGACGGTCCCCAGTCGTTCGCTCAAACCAGAGAACAGACGTTCGAGGAAGGTTTGTGAGGACCAGCGGGGATCAAAGAGGTCGTTGACGAGTCCTTGGCTTGCATTGAGTGTCCTGTGCAGAGCAATCAGCGCGCAGGGGGCGATCAGCCAGAGCCAGTCGAGACCGATGGGTGGCAGGGTCTTCTTTCGCTCCGTGAAGTGGCCAATTGCGATGGCCACGCAGAGCACGAGTGCCAGCACCACCCCTTCATTCTTCGACCAGACCGTGAATGCAAGAGCCACCGCGAATAGCTTCCACCAGCAGGAGTCTTGGCTGCGCGACCAACGGATCCAGGCATCGGTGGCCGTTATGAAACCAAAGGCCAGCATGAAATCCGAAGCGGCTGGTCCGGAGTGAGCAACACTTGCGCCGTGAGCGAAGAGGAGTGTGAGCAAAACCGCTGTCAATGCTGGCCGGACCAGAAGTCGCAGGCTAGCTGCCATGACCAGGAGGAATGCGAGCGCGAACAACTGGACGGGCAGGCGATTGGTGATGTGGAGGATCTGCTCGCTGAGTTCGAAGCTGCCGGATTGCAGAAGCGGGTTGAGCAGCGGGTAGTCAGCGTGGAAGGGGTAAAGATGGGTTTGGCGCGCAAGTTCCGCATCGAAGCCGCTGGCGGCGAAGAGGGTCTTGGCCTTGGCGGCCCAGATGTTCGCCTCGTCTCCATGCGTGACCGGAAAGCAATTGATGTGGGTGATGCGGTCGATGCAGATCACTGCGAGCAGGATAATCGTGGCGTAGAGGACCCAGTCCTCTCGCGAAGAGATGGGTCGAGCAGAAGGAGCAGCGCGTCTTCCGCGCAGTCGGTAGAGCAGCAGCCCACCCGCCACGGGCAGCAGAGAGTAGAGCATCACGGCGGAGCCGGGCTTTCCGCATAGCAGCCAGAAGAAAATTGCGAGAGCCGTCCCCAGGGAACCGCAGAGGTAAGCCCATGCCCAATAAGCGAGCCGATCACTGCGCCAGACGATGCCGAGGGCTCGCAGCAGACCGGCCCCGAACAGGAGCGGAGTCCCGAAGACGAACGCTGCGGTCATGAACGTCAAGGCCCCGATCCCCGGTATTGCCAGAGTTCGAATCCCACTCCAGCGGCGATGGGGCGCAGGCGCTCTTTTGGCAGCGTTTGTTCACCCGGCCTCATGTCGAGCACATAGACATTGGAATCGATCACCAGCTTCTTCTTGTCCATGAGATCGAGAGCCTGTTCATGGGACATGAGCAAGCGGGGGTAAAGAAGGTGGCGCAGGAAGCTTGCCTCATTGGTGAGGCTTGGCTCGATCGGATCCAGGCAGATCGTGATGCTGCCCACCGGAAGATGCTCACGGAGGCTTTCAAGTTTCAGCTGAGCAGCACCGAGAGCATCCCGGATTCGCTGGTCCTCAGGCGCAAACAGGCGGTAGGAGTAAGGAGTGCTCCGGCTACCGACTTCGCGGGCGAGTGATGTGATCGATGCGACGAGTTGCCAGGCCAGGATCGTGACGAGGACCGCCGCGACAAGGATGTGCTTGCCGGAGGACAGCATGGATCAGGATGTTACAGCAGAGCCAGCGGGGTAGGCGGAGACTTGCGACCGATCTCTCCAGAGTGCGCCATGAGACCGCAGGAGCCTTCTACAG
>CAZIVO010000111.1:0-11973 GCA_964542765.1 uncultured candidatus Brocadiaceae bacterium
CTCCCAGAGCTTGGCACGGAAGTTCAGATCGAAAGAGATGACCGCGCCGGCCGCCCTGGCCGCCTTCATGGCTTCGATCAGGAGCAAGGGCGTGGTCGGCGACAAGGCCGCGAAGATGCCACCGCTGTGAAACCAACGCAGGCCACCAGCCATGATCTCCTGCCAGACGAAATCTCCCGATTGCAACTGCGCAGCCGCCTCGTTGCTTCGGTTGTAGAAGACGACCGGCGCACGGATGCCCGCTCCTCGATCGCTATAGACCGTGGCCATGTTCGGTCCGCGGACGCCATCATGCTCGAAGCGCTTGTAGAAAGATCTGACACCCATCGCTCGCACACGCTCATCGATCAACTCACCGATCGGAGAATCGACCATCGCGGTGGCAATGGCTGTGTTCATGCCAAAGCAACTGGCCAGATTGGCAGCGCAATTGAACTCACCCCCACTGACATGGATGCTGCATTCCGACGCCTTGCGGAAAGGAATCACGCCAGGGTCGAGGCGATGCACCATGGCTCCGAGCGCGAGGAAGTCGAGTTCACCACTCGCTGGAATCTTCAACAATGCAATCTCCTGTGAAAGACTGAGCTGCCGGCCGACCGGAATCGATGCGAGAATACCTCATGGTGAAAACCGAGGTAGCAACGCTCCCGGCTGACCCCATCCACCGCGATTTGATAGCCCTTGAGCACTGACAACGCAAGCCGCCAGATCATCCAGGCACCGGGTCGATGCAATTGTCTCATCTCTTATCGAGCGGTTTCTTCAAGGTCATCAGATACGCCATGACATCAGCGAGCTCCTGCTTGGTGAGAAGGATGTCCATCGGCGGCATCGGGCTCGCGCCGAACTTGTCGTAGCCTTCGGCCAGTTGAGCCATCGGCTTCACCAAGCTCTCCATGATGTAGTCGCGTGTCTTGCGCACGGCGATACCATCGAGAGCAGGTCCGATGACACCGCCAGTCCCCCCGATGGCGTGGCACCTCACGCAGGCAGCAACAGCGTGCTCGGAAAAGATCTTCTCACCGGAAGCAACATCGGCCTTCGCAAGACCCGATGGGCTCGTGGCGTAGGTAGGCACCCATTCCTGCAGCGCAGCATCATCGTACCAGGCCGTCCCCGTGGACTGCCCCCAACCGCCAAAGAGACAGTTGACGCTACATAGACCCTGCCGAGTGCTCTCGAAGATCACTTCCACCCTGGTCCAGTCGTTCTTTTTCTGCAGCGGCTTCGTCTTCGCCTTGTGCTGCAATTCGTGCACATTGAGTAAGGCGCCGTGCGCACCCCTGACACCGGCGGTTTTGATCCATGCCGAAAGCTGGTATCTCTTGCCGGCCTCCAGTTCAACCGGCGCGAACCAGCTGGTGTCATGGCCGTCGACCGACCGGATGCGTAAGGATCGCGAGCCCGTGCGCACGAAATCCTTGCGCATTTCCACCGTGTGCTCGACCTCCTCGCCCTTGGCGCTGTAGGTTCGAACGGTCCAGCCAACGGGATTCCCTTCCACAACTTCCTCGAAAGAGGCATTGGCCAGAAGATTCGGTCCGAGTTCGTGGCCCACGATATCCAGATCGGCGGCACCGGCAGCGCCCAGTGCGAGACGGAGCCAGTCATCACCAGCGTTCTCCGGCTGCGCGAGCAACAGGCTGGAGGTGCGCCGATGGCTCGATGCGCGGGGGAAGGATGCGAGCTTGGTGAAGGCTGCCAGACGCACCTGTGGGTCGGCAGCCGCCAGCACGGCACTGTCATACAAGAGATGCACGGCATCCTGATCGGTCCCCAAGGCCCGGATGGCATTGCGCACGAGCCCGGGGTCACTGGCGATCAAGGCCGCGTGATGTGATTTGGCATCCAGGGCGCCGAGGCCCTCGAGTGCCCAAAGAGCGTGAATCGCCGCCTTGCCGCCCGCCGCAAGGGTCGCAACAAGAGCCGGCACAGCACTCACCGTTCGATTCGATACCAGCAAGCGCTGAGCGGTCTGCCGCCAGAAGAGATTGTCATCGCCGAGTGCGGCAACGAGGTCTTCGGTCGAAGCTCCGGCGAGCGAGCTGATCTTCTGATCCGGCGAAGCCTCCCACACCACCCGATAGATGCGGCCATGTCGACGGTCTCGGTTGGGATTGACGTGAGCATTGCCAGTGCCGCGCTGGGCCTGGTAACCACCACGACCAGGGCTGGGCGTCGGGTTGTGCTGGATAATGAAATTGTACCAGTCCGCCACCCACAGATGCCCATCAGGCCCCACCTCGGCGACGATCGGAGAGAACCACTCATCGACGCTGGCCAAAAAGGCGAAAGCATTCTTCGCCACGAAGCCCGCACCTTCAGGCTCGATACGAAACTTACCCAACAGATGCCCGGTCGGCCCGCACACGAAGGCCACTCCGCGATAGCTTTCCGGGAAAGCCGCCGACGTCGCAAAGGCATGCCCGCAGCCAGCGGTGTAGGCGCCGAAGGCATCCACCTGCCGGACATTGGGAGTGATCGGATGGAACTTCGTCGAACTGGCAATCATCTTCGCGCTCATGCCCTTGGACTTGCCATAAGCCGCAGCGGGGATGCCACCGAAGAAACTCGGATTGTTGTTAGCCGTGGACCCGAAGACGTCGCCAGCCTCGTTGAAACCCAGCCCCCAGGTGTTGTTGTTGAACTGATGCCGGAACTCGATGGCGGAAGCGTCGGCCTTGAAGCGAAACGCTCCCATGCCGAAGTCGTGAGCCTCATCCCCTAGCTCACCGCGAAAGCGCGCATATCCAACCGTTCCCCAGATCCAGTTATCGAAACCATGGCGGAGATTGGATGGACCGGCATGAGTGTCATTGACACCCCATCCGCTGAACAGGACCTCGCGAACATCCGCTCGGTCATCGCCATCTGTGTCCTTGAAGAACAAGAAGTCCGGTGCTTGCGCGACAATGATGCCACCGCGTGCAAAGACGAAGGATGTCGGGATATTCAATCCTTCAGCGAACACCTTGACGGAATCACAGGCACCGTCGCCGTCGGTATCCTCGAGGATCTTGATGCGGTCCGAACCACGGCGACGCGGTTTGATCTCGTTGGGGTAATCCACCGACTCGGCCACCCAGAGACGGCCACGCTCGTCCCATTGCATGTAGATCGGATTGACGACGTCGGGCTCACAAGCAAAGAGTTCCAGACGGAATCCAGCTGGCACCCTGGTGTATTTCATGCTTTCGCTCGCCGGCAACGGAAGCTGATAGGGCAAGGGCTTGGGACGCTTCTCGTAATTCGGCACGTCATCACGCACCTCGTAGGAAAGCTTCTGGCGTGACGCGATGAACCCCTCCCACTCCGCCCGCGCCTTGCTCCCGGCAGCCCAGAGGATCCCGGCCTTCATGAGTTCATGGAAACCGTGATGCTTCCAAACCCGAGCATCGTGGCCCGAAGCCGTATAGAAAACCCGACCCTTGCCGTGGTTGCGTACCCAGGTCCAGGGCTCGGGTTCGCCGTGCGGATCACCCGGCATGGGATCGCGCACCATCAAGACTTCACGGTCCTGCTCGTTGTGACGGTGATGAACATAGGTCTCGTCCCAGGCCTCGAACTCCTCGACCCCGACCATGGCCGGATGGGAAGGCGACACCACCCGCGCCTTGAACACACCTGTCCGGTGACTCTCGAAACGAGCTCCTACCAGTCGATCGAAACCGGGCTCGTTGCCAAAGCACCAGCTCGCGCAGTGGACCGGAACGAAGCCGCCACCGCCCTCGACAAAGCCCTTCAGATTCTTCCACTGCTCGGCGGTGATCCGACCGTGGTTGGCATAGAGCAAGAGCACATCGAACCGGTCCAGATATCTTGCATCCCCCAGCGCGTCCTCGACCGAAGTGACGTAATCGAAATAGATCGCATCCGGTCCCAAGGCCCTGGCGAGCATCGGATAGAGCTCATTGGAGTTGTGGTGCGCGCTCTCGTGCCCGAGGAAGAGCACACGGATCGGGCCGGTCCGGGCATCAGCCTGAGCCAGCGGATTCACTGAAACCAACAGGGACAGAAAAAAGGAGTGGAGCAGGCGCATCATCTTCTCTCGATCGAGGGGGGTGCGAGCCGGGCATTCTAGGCGTACCAACCGAAGGTTCGACGATCTTTCCTTGGTGACAGAGGTTCGTCGCGTATCCTGCACGCATGGAATCTCTGGGCCTTCTCCTTCTCCGGATCACGGCGGGCTTGGGGCTCGCCAGTCACGGCTATGCAAAGATCTTCGGCACTGGCATGGAGGGATTCACAGGCTTCCTGGAACAGCTCGGTTTCCCCTTCCCCCTCGCCATGGCATGGATGGCCAAGCTGATCGAACTGGTCGGTGGCATCCTGATCGCGGTCGGCTTCTGCACCCGCGCGTCGGCCTTCCTGGCAGCCGCGGTCATGGCGATGGCCATCCTGACCGCCCACTGGGGCGACCCCTTCGCGAAGTGGGAGATCGCAGCTCCCTACCTCGCTGCGATGCTGACCTTGATGCTGGCCGGTCCGGGACGCTTTTCCATCGATACCCGGCGATCGCAGCGCTCCCAACCCTTCAAGCTCTGAGCCCGCAACTCGCTGCCATCATCCCGACGAACTGGCACGGGTCATCCAGCGACATGGATGCGAAATTCTGGACGGATCAGCCACCAGCCAAACAAGCAAATGGCTAGGATAGCGCGGTGGTGATCCAACGCTCGATCTCCAACCTACCCGAAGATCGCCAGAGGCTCTGATGATTACACCGCCCCGACTGATCCTGTCCCTCGCCCTGCTGGCCTCGACCGTCGCCGCTCAAATCGGTGGCACCGGCAAGGACGGCGCCTTCATGCCAACAGCGAATGTCACGCTGCACACCACCGGCAACGGCGGCCAGTTTCACTACACCAAGATCCTCATCCCCAAGGGCGTCACAGTCACCCTGCGCGGCAAGAACCCGGCCGTCATGCACTGCCAAGGCGCGGTCGACATCGCCGGAGTCCTGGATGCCAGCGGGGAGATCAAAGGGTCCTCCGTACCTACGTTTCCCCACTACACGGCAACTGCTGTCCCGGGTCCGGGGGGGCATCACGGCGGCACCAATGGCAATCCTGGGACCGGGCCCGGTGCCGGTCTGCGCGGCCCCCTACAGCCAGCCGTTCCCCCCGCCATCGGACCATCTGTCAAAGGCGGTAGCGCGGCGCACGCCACCGCACCAGCGAGCTATGGTAAACCGCACAAGCCAGTCTACGGCAGCCTCTTCCCCCTCAGTTTCACCGGCGGCAGCGGCGGCTCAAGTTCTTCCCGTCAAGCTTACCCCCACCCGCGATCTTGGACCCACGGTAACGGTGGCGGCGGCGGCGGCGCCGTTGCCATCCTCGCCGATGGCAAGATCTCGATCTCAGGATCGGTCCTGTCACAGGGATCCAACAGCTTGGCGATGGGATACGTCGGTGGCGGTAACGGATCCGGCGGAACGATTCTCCTGCGTTCCATGACCGAAGTCGATCTGCAGGGAGGAACGCTGGATGCGTCCACGATCAGAAGCGGACCGGCACCTATCCACTCCCTCGGCTACATCCGCATCGATTCCTACGAGACCCCCCCCAAACTCGCCGGCACGATCAAGGGCGTGAGCCTCGCGCTCACCCTGCCGGCCCTGCGCGAACTCGCAGGTGCCCAGACCGGCAAGGTCTATCAACTGCGCTTCGCCTCGGTGCCCGGCGACATCGTCGCCATCTTCGCCGCGCTCAAGGGCACCAGCATCCCCTTGCCGCCGCTGGGCGTCTTGAAACTCGACTTCACCAGCCCTCACGTGCAGGTCCTGGCCAAGGTGCCCTCGACAGAAATCGATCCGCTGGCAGCCGTCGATATCCCGATCCCCGCTGACCCCAAGCTGATCGGCGTCAAGTTCCACTTCCAGGGCATCAACTACCAGACGACGGCCAAGCGCATCCGCCTGACCAACAACGTCATCACCACCATCAAGTGAGGGGCCGGGTCACTCGGAGGTGATTCCCCGTGGCCGGCGGCGCGGTCCGCAAGGCAGCCTCAGCGGAACAACCACTCCGTCGTGGCTATCGGCGTCGCATTGTTGCCGGTACCACCGCTGACGAGACAGATCTGTCCGGTGGAATTCAAGAAGGGTTCATACCATACGCGACCTGCCGTCAGCGTCGGACCCATCGTCCACTTGTCGGCTTTCTCGTCGTAGATCTCGGTGTTGTTCAGCGCACTCGCCGCGGTGATCGCGCCCATCGCTCCGGCCACCGTGATGTACTTGCCGTTGGCCAGGGGATAGGTGTGACTCAAGGACCGACCCCAACTCATCGACGCGACCTGCTTGAAGGTCATCGATCTGGCATCGAAGATCTCGGCCGTCGTGGTGGGTGTCCCGGGATTGCTCAAAGTGACCTGATTGACACCGCCAGCCAGGAGGAAGCGATCCTTGGGCATCCGGCAGGACCGGAAAAAGGAACGCTCCACGTTCATCGAGGGACCCGGCGCCCAGTTGCCCGACACAGGGTCATAGATCTCGGTGGTCTTCCAGATCGTGGGAATCTTGACGTTGAAGACCTTCGTCCAGCCAGCCCCACCCGCGACCATGATGCGACCGTCGAGCAGCGGAAGGATGACAGCCTCCGCGCGCGCCGAGATCATCCACCGGCCAAACGACCACTTGCCGGTCGCAGGGTCCCAGATCTCGGTACTGTCGAGAATCGAATTGAGCGTGGCGAGAGGATTCGTCAGATCGAACTTGTCGAAGCCACCGAAGACCATGACCTTGCCGTTGGCGAGGAGTACGGCCGAATGCAGAGCGCGCCCTGTCCCAAGCTTGGCGGTAGCGCTGATCGTATTGGTCTTGGGATCGTAGACCTCGCAGGTGTCGATCGCATCGGGCCCGTTGGTCAGCCCACCCGTGATCAGAACCCGTCCATCCTTGAGACGCGTCGCGGTATGAACACATCGCAACCCGGCCATGTTCGGCCCAGCACTCCAGGTGTCGGTGTATTCATCGTAGATCTCGGTCGTCTTGAGCGCCGTGATACCAAAACTCAGCGGCCTCGTACTGCCACCGATCACGATGACCCTACGGCCGGCGAGCGGCGTGGTGGTGTGATAGACGCGTTCCTTCGCCAGCCCGACACCGCGGTCACGAAAGCTCATCGTCGGCCCGAAGCGAACAGCGATGGGATTGCTGACCTTCGCGATCAGCGTCGGCAACTTCGGCGGCCCTGGCCAGGTCACCGCCTGAAAATAGACCGCTCCATCGAGCAAGAAAGACGCGTTGGGGACCGGCAAGGGTGCGGCCTTGTAGGTGCCCGAGGTGGTGACAAAGGGTCCGCTCCAGTTGATATGCAGCGACTCCGAGCCGATGCTCAGCACGCGCGAGTCACGGGGGTCCACCCACTTGAGCGGCGTCGGGCCACGCGAAGCACTGATCAAGATCGATGCCCAGCGACCGAGAGTCCCCGGTCCCGCCTGCATCGAGATCGCTCCTGGATAGCTGCCGCCACGAACGTCGAGTCTCAGGGCCTGCGCATCCAGCGAACTGGCGAGGGCGAGAAGGACTAGACAAGTGTGGGTGCGCCGCATGGTGAGAACCTCCGCGGACAGCCCCCTGTCGATCAGGGGGAAGGACCCTCTCAGCTTACGCGAGAGACTGGAGATCCGCTAGCTTAGGCCCTCTCACCCTGCTTGACCACGGCCCCGGACATCCCCCACAGAGCTTCTGGAAAGCCCTGTGGGGGATGTCCGGTCCAATGCCATGGTTGGATCGCGGTGTGTGGTCGGTCGACAGCCCCGGCAAGCATCCTTAGCATCCGAGCATGACAAACAAACATCGGGCCACCGCCTTGTGCAACGACCGAAAGCAACGACCGCGTCAGCGAACACTCGCACTCTTCGCGTTGACCTTCCTGATCTGCACCCAGGGCCGAGCAGCAGCCTCCCCGATCCCGCAAGAGCAACCGAATCTTTTATTGATCGTGGCCGACGATCTCTGCTGGCGTGACCTCGGGTTCACCGGCAACAAGGAGATCCAGACACCGAACATCGATCGGCTCGCCACACAAGGTCTCTATCTGCGCCACATGTACACGCCGGCGACAACCTGCTCACCATCGCGTCACTCCCTCTACACCGGACTGTATTGCATGCGCGCCGGGGCCTATCCCAACCACACCCAAGCCTACGAGGGCACGAAAAGCATGTTCACGCACCTCAAGCAAGCCGGTTACCGGGTTGCTTTGCAGGGCAAGACGCACATAGGGCCGAAGGCCACCTTCCCTTACGAGCATCTGGGCAGGAAGAACGTCGATGACTTCGCCGTGACCGAAGAGTTCATGACCCGCGAGGCCGACCAACCCTGGCTTCTCGTCTTCGCCTCCAATGACCCTCACGGCCCCTGGACACGTGGACCCAAGGACACCTACGACCCTGCTGCACTGACCATCCCGCCCTACCTCCATGACAATGAAGTCACCCGCAAGTTGCTCGCGTCTTACTACGCCGAGGTCACCAAACTGGACTGGCAGGTCGGCGAGTTGATGGCGATGCTCGAGCGCACCCAGCAGGCAGAGAACACGCTGGTCATCTTCCTCAGCGAACAAGGCAGCGCCTTCCCCTTCGGCGGCAAGTGGTCGGTGTATGACAATGGCATCCGGGTGGCGACCGTGGTGCGCTGGCCCGGCAAGGTAACGCCGGGAAGCACCAGCGATGCACTGGTGCAGTATCCCGACGTGGCACCGACCCTCCTCGCGGCCGCCGGCCTCGACCCCGCCAAGATCGATACCGGCTGTCCTGCTGCCGATGGATCACGCGGTTTCGACGGTCGCAGCTTTCTCGACGTGATCCTGGGGAAGACGAATCGCCACCACAACCACGTCTTTTCTCAGCACACAACGGTCGGTATCAATGGCTACAAGCAGCCTTACCCGATGCGCGCCGTTCGCAATTCCCGCTACAAGCTGATCTTGAATCTAGCGCCTCAAAACACCTACTGGATCAGCGGCATTCACAAGGGCCTCATGATCGAGTCCTGGAAAGCGGATGCCGAAAAGGATGCGGCACTGGCTGCGCGCGTGAACTGGCTGTCGCATCGGCCCGGCGAAGAACTCTACGACCTCGAAACCGATCCCTACGAGACCAAGAACCTCGCTGAAAACACCGACCTCGACGAGATCAAGAACGACCTGCGCGCTGCGCTCGATGCCTGGATGGTCCAGCAAGGCGACAAGGGCATGGAAACCGAACTCATCGCCAAGACCCGCCAAGGTCCCCGCCGGCAAAAGAATGCCGCAGCAAAGAAAAACACCAAGAAGAAGAAGTTGCCATGATCTCACGCCTGACGATTTTCACGGCGGTGTGCTTTCTTTGGAGTCCGGCACTTGCACAGTCTCCCCAGACAAAACCGCGCCTGAACGTCCTCTTCATCATCTCCGACGACCTGACGGCGACGGCGCTGTCGTGTTACGGCAACGAGGTCTGCAAGACGCCCAACATCGATTCTATCGCTGCGCGAGGCACGCGCTTTTCGAGGGCCTACTGCCAGGGGACCTATTGCGGCCCCTCGCGCGCATCCTTCATGACCGGCTACTACCCCCACGCCACCGGCGTGACGGGTTACAAAAGCCCGCGCAACGCCATCGGTGACCGCACCACCTGGTCGCAGCAGTTCAAGAACGCGGGTTACTACAGCGCGCGCGTCAGCAAGATCTTCCACATGGGCGTCCCCGGCGGCATCGAACAGGGCATCGACGGCGCCGATGATCCGGCGTCCTGGACCGAACGCTTCAACAGCCCCGGGCCCGAGTGGAAAGCGCCCGGGGACGGCGAGACCCTCGAGGGCAATCCGGACGGCAAGCGACCGGTCGTGGGCGGTAACACCTTCGTCGTCGTCGAGGCCGATGGTGATGACCTGGTCCATTCCGATGGCAAGACCGCCGCCAAGGCCTGCGAACTTATCCACGAGCACAAGGACGAGCCCTTCTTCCTCGGCGTTGGCTTCGTGCGGCCGCACGTGCCCTTCGTCGCCCCCAGGCCCTACTACCGCCCCTTCCTGCCCTATTCCAAGATGACCTTGCCGCCCAAGATCGAGGGCGCCTGGGACCTCACCCCCAAGGCAGGCATCAACTACAAGACCAGCGTCAACATGAAGATGGATATCCGGCGGCAAAAGAAAGCCGTCGGCGGCTACTACGCGTCGGTCGCCTACATGGACGCGCAGGTCGGCAAGGTACTCGACGCACTGAAGGCTGCGGATCTCGAGGAGAAGACCATCGTCATCTTCACCAGCGACCATGGCTATCACCTCGGCGAGCACGACTTCTGGGCCAAGGTCAGCCTGCGCGACGAGTCCGCGCAGGTACCGCTGATCATCAGCGTCCCGGGCAAGGAACCGGCTGTCTGCGACTCCTTCACCGAGTTGCTCGACCTCTACCCGACCATCACCGGTCTTTGCGGCCTGCCGGTGCCCGAGCGCCTGCAGGGCAAGGACATCTCACCGATGCTCGACGACCCGACCCACGAAGTGCGCGAAGCAGCCTTCAGCGCCGCGCCATCGCGCAAGGGCTTCCTGCTGCGCGACCAGAACTGGGCCTATATCCAGTACGGCGAGAATGCCTCGCGGGGAACTGAACTCTACGACATGAACAAGGACCCCCAGCAGCACCACAACCTCGCCGGTGAGTCCAGCCACGCCACTATCGTCGCAAGCTATCGCAAGAAACTCGCCCGCAAGCTCACCGAGATCCGGACCAACGATCTGGGACGACCGACCCGCAAGCAACGCTAACGGCGGAGAGCTTCAGCCAGCGCGTAACCAGCCAGGGAATAGTTGGTCGCCGAACCGCTGTAGTGGCAATACCAGTGAACGCAACGTCCGAGGAAAATTTCGCGCAGTCACTGGTACTCGGGGGGATTCATGGCGGGTCCGACAGTTTAGCCATCCTTCTTCGGAGCTTGCTCGTCCGCCTTTTTGCGGACCGCGTCGATGGTGGCGAGTAGATCGCGCACCTTCTTCTGGTGGATCGCATCGTCGAGTCGCAACTTCGCCGCCTCACGCACAACCTTCTCAGCCTCGTCGATCTTCCTTTGACTCAGCAGAACGATACCGAGGCTGTTGATCACGATCAGCGTGTGGGGATGATCGCCACCGAGTATGCGGCGTCTTCCCTCCAGCACTTCTCGGAAGTATTTCTCCGCCTCATCGAGCTTTCCCTGAGAGTAGCAAAGCGTGCCCATATCGTTGACCGAGACCAGCGTGTCTGGGTGATTGTTGCCGAGTATGCGGCGCCGTTTCTCGAGCACTTCGCGGTGGTGTATTTCCGCCTGATCTGACTTGCCCAGATGTTGCAGGGCCTTGCCCAGATTGCTGATCGAACGCAGCGTTTCAGGATGGTCGTTGCCGAGCAAACGGCGATGCCCCTCGATCAAATCAAGATAGCATTTTTCCGCCTCATCGAACTTGCCCTGCCGGCCTAGGGTTCTGCCTAGAGCTTCGATCGAGACCAGCGTGTCTGGGTGATTGTTGCCGAGTATGCGGCGCCGTTTCTCGAGCGCTTCGCGGTGGTATTCCTCCGCCTCACCTGATTTGCCTCGCTTAGTGAGCAGCTTGCCCAAGTTACTGATCGAGGTGAGCGTACTCGGGTGCTCGCTGCCCAGCGTGCGGCGGAATCCCTCCATCGATTCGCGCAAAAGCGCCGCCGCCTCGTCGAACTTGCCTTGGTCCTGGAGCAGCATGCCCAAGTTGTTGATCAAGGTGAGGGTGTCCGGGTGATCGTCGCCTAACTTGCGGCGTTTTCCTTCCAATGCCTCGCGGAAGAGCGGTTCGGCCTCGTCGAACTTGCCTCGGTCCTGAAGCAGCATTCCCAAGTTGCTGATCAAGGTGAGGGTGCGCGGGTGCTCGTCACCGCGTAAGCGGCGGAATTTTTTCAGCGCCTCACGGTAGAGCGGCTCAGCCTCGTCGAGTTTGTTTCGGTCCTGGAGCAGCATGCCCAAGTTATTGATTGT
>CAZIVO010000112.1:0-11694 GCA_964542765.1 uncultured candidatus Brocadiaceae bacterium
AGTCTTGTCCTTATGTCTATCCCTATAATGGTTAGCATCCCATTGGTTCTTTGGGGCTTATGTTTAAAAATGAGCCTAGTTCCCTGTTCTGGATGGGGTGGATTGTTTGACACGAGAATAATAGTCCCGGCAATCACGATGGGCATGGCTCTGGCTTTTGGCAGTCGGATTTGTCCTGGGTATAGCTGCCACCATACTCACCCAGGAGAACACCCTCTCGCTCTGGACATGGCCATAACATTCTCGACATAACACTCTTCGGCATCCTTCCGAGGGGGACATGGCAGGCTCCTCGCCCGGAGTTCCCCATTTCACCCGGTTCTCGATTGGTGTTGATCTGAATCCAGCCATCCTCTCTCGCCCAAGGACTCGATCGCGGTAGCAGCGGGCTGATCGTCCACCCGGAGGGAGTCGCTCTCCAAGGCCCCGGATCAAGAACCGAAGAACGTTGAACACAAAAATAGTTATGGTGACCGCATGAGCGCCCTGGCCAACTCATCATTAGCAAAGATCATCCTCACGATGGTGTCTTGCACCGCCCTGGCCCTCGCCCAGGACACAGCTGCAACAACGCCGGAAAACACAACCGCCCTCAACGAGGCTCCGCACTTCTTTCACCAGAAAGACGGGTCGGTCATCGCCAAGTGGATTGCCGGTGGTGAGATCAAGACCCGGCGCTTTCCGAAAGACGCGCCCATCGAACTCCCGGAGTTCGCCAGCCTTCTGGGGAACAAGCTACATCTGAAGCCCTACAAGCTGGACCCAGCAGTCTGGGAACAACCCGGGAAGTTCCTCGCGATCAGCGATGTCGAAGGCCAGTACGACTTCATGTTCCGCTTCTTGAAAAACAGCGGAGTCATCGACAAGGATGGGAAATGGGCATTCGGCGAGGGCCACCTGATCTGTATCGGCGACATGGTCGACCGGGGCCAGCAGGTCACGGAAACGCTGCTTCTCCTGGTCAGGCTCTTCAAGGAATCGCAAGAAGCCGGTGGCTATGTGCACCACGTGCTGGGCAACCACGAGGTCATGATGATGGGCGGCGACATCCGCTATACGGCACCCAAGTACAAGGCAGCCGCCCTGCGCTTGGGAATCCCGTGCGAAGGTCTGCTCGGAGCGGATACCGAGGTTGGCCGCTTCCTTCGCACTCGCCACGCCCTCGTGCGAATCGGCGATTACCTCTTCGTGCACGCAGGGATCTCCCTCCCCATCGCCAACACCAAGCTGGGCATAGATAAGCTCAACAAGCTGACCCGCTCCATCCTGGGAGTGCCGCCAACCGAGATCAAAGATTCATTCACCCAGTCGGTCGCCTGGGGACCGCTTGGACCACTCTGGTATCGAGGCTACTTCAAGGAATACGAGGCCTCCTTCGGACCTCAGCCATCGATCGAAGAGATGGACAAGATCCTGTCTGCCTTTGACGCCAAGACGATCGTGATCGGACACACCAAGGTGACGCAGGTCGGAACCCTGTTCGGCAACCGACGCGTCCTCGCCATCGATATCCCCTGGACCGATGCGAATAACATTCGCGGGATCTTCGTCGAGGGTGACAAGCTCGACATTATCGACATCAACGGCAAACGGGTGCCGTTCAGCGATGATCAAAACTGACGATCACCGGGACATGGCGGCCATCAAAGGCAGGAGGATCAGTTCTAACCAGCTCTCTCCTCTCCCGAATGTGACTTACGATTGTTGTCTCGATGACAAGTAGAAGCAAAGCCCTGAATCTCATGAATGCCTTTACCGTGGCAGGCGCAGCGATGTCCTTACTCGTTGGCTGGACATTCCAATGCAAGCAGGCGAGGACTGCGGAGCGCCCCCCCAACCCCAACATTGTCATCATGATGGCGGATGACATGGGGATCGGAGACACGAGTGCTTATCTTGGCTTGCGTCTGATGGAGGGCACGCCACCCATCGAAAAGACGCTGCGCACACCCAACCTCGACAGGTTTGCCCGGTCGGCAACCGTCTTCACCGATGCACATGCTCCAGCATCCATGTGCAGTTCAACTCGCTATTCGTTGCTGACCGGTCGCTTCGCCCACCGCGCATATCTGAAGAACCAAGGGTGGCTGCCGCATGGGCCAAACACGCCGATGATCCAGCGAGCACTGACAACTCTCCCGGAGATGCTCCAGGCCAGCGGCTACCACACGGCCGGAATCGGCAAGTATCACGTTGGCATCTCGTTCGATGATGGCGAAGGAAATCCAGCTGATGACTTTTACTTTCATGATGTCGATTTCACAAAACCCCTGATCGACGGACCAACACACCATGGCTTCGACGAATACTTTGGTGTGCCGGGCAACACCGAAGAACCCCTGGACACCGAGCCTCGCATCATGATCCGCAATGATCGGCTGGCGTTCACCGACCGAAGCCGCATGAAGCTGATCGGCATGAGTAAGCGCGAGGGACGCATCCTGGCCGCTCCAGACTGGAGCCTCCACAAACTCGGCGCTCTCTACTTGCAGGAAGCCGAGGCCATCATCGATCGGCAGTCAAGAAACGCAAAGCAACCGTTCTTCATCTACTACGCTCCGAATGCCAACCACTACCAGCGCAACCCACAGGGAAGATATGCCGTCCCTGATGCAATCGCGGGAACGAACATCAAGGGCAAGAGTCACTACACGGACGGTGATCCGGCAAGCGATCGTGAAGATATGGTTCTGGAGAACGATGTCGCCTTCGGAAGATTGCTCGACAAACTGAAGACAACAGATGACCCACGCTGGCCAGACCACAAACTGATCGACAACACACTCATCATCTTCACCAGCGACAACGGTCCAAATACAGGTGACAACTTGGGCCGAAACCAGGAGAGCGGTGGTCTGCGCGGAAAGAAAGCAAAGCTCTGGGAGGGTGGTATCCGCGTTCCCTTCCTGGTGTCCTGGGCAGGCGTCATCGAAGGCGGCAAGACAAATCGATCGATTGTCTCTCTGACAGATCTCTATGCGACGCTGGCTCGTGTTGTCGGGCACAGGCTCAAGCCGACCGAAGCTCAAGACAGCCACGATGTGTTTGACTACTGGACCGGCAACGCCAAATCACCAGATGAGAGGCCGCGTGTTTTCTTCTGCCATCTGGGACCACCCTACGCCAATGACGCCCTGGCGATTCGCCAGGGACCTTACAAGTTGATCGTCGATGGCGGCCTCGTCATGCCCTGGACAAAACGTGGCGGGCACGGCGCCCCAAAACCCATGGCCTTCTACAACCTCGACAACAATCCCTACGAAGACGAGTCGGCGGACGAACACGAGGCCGTGGCCGATCGTTTGGCCACGATGCTCCTCGAGATCCATAACCGGGGATACTCCAGAAATCTAAATCTGCCGGCCGGATCAGATCTGATTCTCGACCCCGGCTGGCACAATCTGCGGAACGATGTGAACGGCGAGATCGGATTCGAATTTCGACTCCGAAAAGCTGTTGGAGAAAAGCACGTCACCCACCTGGGGATGTGGGACGACCACGAAAAGGATTCGCCGGTCCGCGACGCCCGGGCCATTCCGACAGAGCACGACCGGGATCAGCCATCACTGTCGTTGAACCGGGCAAAGAAGATGAGCGCTGCGCATACCCTGCGTCTCCTCCGCACCGACACCGAGCCGCCCATCGAGGTGGCCAGGTGCGAGATTCTTCCCGGCAAACAGCAAAAAGGTGCCTTCCGCTATGTCCGCTTGAAAGCACCCGCGACGCTCCATGAGAAGGCCACCTACATCTTGCTGATGTCAACCAGAGCCGGAGATGGCGATCACTTCCATGATCCGAGCAGCTTTGACGGGCTCTCGCCTCTGGTCCATCCCGATATCTCCTTGATCCGTAGCGTGCTCGTCCGCTCCCAGAAACCCGACCAACGAAGCTCCTTGCCAACTTTCTCAGACCTCGACGAACGGCATTCGAGCCATCGATTGCCAGTGGGCCCCACCTTGAAGTTCCGTTGATGCCAGATGCTTTCGGCGCCCGTAATAAGTGCCAAGTTGGGGCTGTGACTGGTTCAAGCAGACCCTCCTCGCTAACATATGGAGTTCCTGATTGTTGCTGATCCCGGGCATTCGCATCCGGACATGACAAGTACCAAGAGAGATACCTGAACATGATTCATTCCTTCGCATGGAAGACGAGTTCGTTGGCGATCGCGATGTGTGCCTTCGGCACCACCTCGACAGCACAAGACACCCCGCCATCAACCACCGCCAAATTTGACGCACCAGTGGAGCTCACTGCCGACGGCGAGCCGATGCGTGGCATTCTCTATCCCTCGCCAACGCTGTACGACATCGACGGCGATCAAAAACGCGAACTTCTGATCGGTGATCTCCGGGGATATGTCCGCGTGGCACAACCCGGGGCGGAGCGAGGCAGCATCAAATGGAGCGAACTCGAACACCTGAAATCGAAGGACAACGAGAAACTCAAGCTCCACAACTGGTGATGCATCGGTATGAGTCTGCAGTTCGCAGACTTCAACGCTGATGGTCATCAGGACATCGTCACCGCAGTCTGGGAAGGAACTGTTTTCCTGGTTCCCGGAAGCAAGGATGGCTTCGGTGAGCCGGAGTATGTCAAAGACGGCCAAGACGAGTTGATCATCCTGTCGCGGTTCTACGACATGGTGGGCAAGGAATACGTGAGTGCCGACGAGAACAACCCGACAGAACACCTGGTGTCGGCAATGGCATGGGACTGGGACAACGACGGCGATTTCGATCTGATCCTTGGCGCCAAGGACGGCCAGGTCTACCTGCGCCGCAACCAGGGCAAGGCAGGCTCGCCGAAGTTCGAGACGGAAAGCACCAAGCTCGAGGCCGGCGGTGAACCATTCTCGGTTCCGGGAGGCTCGACCGCGCCGCGCACCGTGGATTGGGACGGCGACGGGCTCACCGACCTCGTCTGTGGCAGCTTCAAGGGAGGCGCCTACTGGTATCGCAACGTTGGCAAGATCGGCGCGCCCGAATTCGCAAAACCGGTGACGCTCGCAAAGCCCGGAGATGCGGGCAGCCCGGAGACCGGCTGGTACGTCGATCCCACGGACTTCGACGGTGACGGTGATCTGGATCTGGTGGTCGGCGGCTACTTCACACACCACCCGGAGTCTCCAGAACTCACGGCCGCCCAGGCGAAGCGGCTGGCGGATATCGATGCAGAACTACCCCGTCTCGATAAGGAGTGGAGTTCGCAGTTCAAAGCGGTCCGCGATGAATGGCCTACAACGCGGATACAGGAGGACGCGGACGGGTGGCGCAAGACTTACACAGCCTTCAACCAGAAGCCGGAGATCCAAGAGCTGAACAAGAAGCGCGCAGACCTTCGCAAGGAACAACTTGAACTGCGCCCGCGCTCCTCGCGGAAATCAGGTGTCTGGCTCTATCGCCGCCAAGGTGTATTGACCGAGAGTCCTAAGCCGGGCAACGGCGGCTGATCACGCGCAAGTCGACAACAAAACCGCTCTTGCCTGGACCACGGATGGAGAGACGGACTCATGGGATGGATGCGTACCCTGCTACTCGGTGACATCGGTAACCGGCTCGATATTTCTGACAACGAGGATCGTATCCGCAAGATGCGACGGAGGCAGCAGGAGCGAGATCTGAGAAAGTCCTCCACGGACCAATCCCAAGACGAACAGATCGCAACCCTGCAGGCAGAGGTCGCGGAACTCGAACTCACGGTTGCTGCAACGACATCACTGCTCTTGTCGAAAGGCGCATTCACTTCAGAAGAGTTGAAAGTCGTCATGAACGCCGCCGAAGGCCAGAGCGACTGATTCAAACCAGCTCTCACCTCGCTAGAATGCGACGTGCGATTGTTGTTCCGCTGAAACCATGAAGTCCCTCCCCACAGCGCTTGCCTTCTCCCTGCTTGTCAGTTGCTCAGTCCCGGCGGACCGTGATCCCACCGGTGACGATGAAAAAACAGTCGAGAGCCGTCCGAACAATCAAGAGAGGCAGGCCGAACCCGTCGCTCACCCGCTTTCGCCGCCGCTCCTGACCGAACCCCGGGACCTCTATTTCAGCGAACAGTTTTCGGAGGGGCAAGTCAGCGATCGATGGGGATTCAACAAGGACTGGTCTGCCGAAAACGGGGTCCTGCAACGCAGCGATCACGGCAACGAAACAACCCGCATCTTCCTCAAGGATGCGCATTATCGCGATGTCATCATCCGCTTCGATTTCCAGTTCCAGAAGGCGAAAGACATCCGCCTCGTGACGGGCGGTGGCGGTCATTACAACGCCGTCATTCACATCCGCCACGACCATTTTTATGTCCAGACCGCAGCGGATAAGTCGGTCCCTTACTTCTCGTTCCGTCACGGAGAGTGCGCTTACGAGTTCGATCCCAAGATCTGGTACACGATGACCATCGAGTTTCTCGGCGACCATCTCGTCGCCCACATCGATCGAGATCATCTGGCCTTCGCACACCATCCGATCCTCGACAAGGAGCGCTCTTACTTCGCTTTCCAGGTCGATGACCAACCGGCCGCCTTCGACAACGTGCAGATCATCAAGGCCCATAAGCACGAACAGCGGGCGAAGAACCTGGCACATATCCAGGCGGTGTCCGGCAAGCACCCGGTGAAGAAGTCATCGGCGGAAGCATTCGATATCCAGAAACGCAATGCCCACGAATGGCTGTATCAGCGACATCCTCGATACCGCGCCCTTGTCGATCGGGTCAGCGAACTCGACACCAGAAAGAAGGAACTGTTCCCCGATGCATTCCGGTCCACCAAGGAATCCAAGAAGAAGATCGGAGCACTTCGCAAGAAATACAATCAAGAAGATCCGCGATACAAGGAGTTGCTGCACGCCACCCATCGCGCCAAACGCGCCATCGATGGCTTCCTGTTCGCTCAAGAACCGGGTTCCAGTGATCTACCTGATAGTCGACGCAAGCGCGAACTCGAACGACTGCGCCGCCAGCATCGAGATGCCCCCGAGCATCGAAAACTCATCGCCGCGAGCAAGGTGGCTCAACAGGAACTCGAACGTGCATACCCGCAACTGTTCACGAGCGATGAACAGATCGCCCGGAACAGGAACCGGCAGCGAGATGCCATCAAGAACGATCCCCGCTACAAGAAACTGACCGCCGAGAGAGCTGCCACCTATCGAGAACAACAGCAGTACCTGTTCGATCACGACCCAAAACTGACCGAGTTGCGCACGCTCGTGGAATCGGATCTCGACGCATCGACCTCCCGCCGGACGGACAAGAAATCAAAAGGACGGCCGAACTTCATCGTCATCTTCATCGATGACATGGGCTACGGCGATATCGGTCCATTCGGCTCCAGGCAAAACGAGACGCCCAACCTGGACCGGATGGCGGAGGAGGGCATGAAGCTGACATCCTTCTACGTCGCCTCGCCGGTATGCAGTCCCTCGCGGGCCGCCCTGATGACCGGTTGCTATCCCAAGCGCGTCGGCCTCGCCAAAGGTTCCGGCCACGGTGTGCTCTTCCCCGGCGACATTCACGGCCTGCACCCCGATGAGATCACCATCGCCGAGATGCTCAAGAACGCCGGCTACACCACCGGTTGCTTTGGCAAGTGGCACCTCGGCGACCAGCCCGGCTTCCTTCCGACCGACCAGGGTTTCGACGAGTATTTCGGCATCCCCTACTCCAACGATATGTGGCCCGGGCTCAAGCGCTGGAAGTTCCCCCACCTGCCCGTCCTGCGAGGAACCAAGGTCGTCGACCAGATAGACGACATGGACGATCAGGCCACCCTGTGCCGACGCTTCACCGAGGAGGCCGTGAAATTCATAGAAAAGCACAGCGGAGAACCCTTCTTCGTCTACCTCCCCCATGCCTTCGTCCACGGCCCTCGCAAGGCCAGCCCCACCTTCATGGCCAAGGCCAAGACCGTCGAGGAGGCACAAGTCGAGGAAATCGACTGGAGCGTTGGTCAGATCTTCGAGGCCATACGCGAGGCCGGTATCGAGAAGAACACCTTCGTGCTCTTCACCTCCGACAATGGGGCAGCCGGCGGCCTCAGCAGCGGCCCCCTGCGCGGCGGGAAAGGCTCGGCCTGGGAAGGCGGTGTGCGCGAACCGACTCTCGCCTGGTGGCCGGGCAAGGTGCCGGCCGGATCGGTCTGCGCGGAGATCGCCACCACCATGGATCTGCTCCCCACCTGTGCCAAGATCGCAGGCGGCAAGACACCCGACGATCGCGTGATCGACGGCAAGAACATCAGCAGCCTCTTCCTCGGCAAACCCGGGGCCAAGACGCCCCACAACCAGTTCTTCTACCATCAAGGAGACACTCTGCGAGCCGTGCGTTCCGGACCATGGAAACTGTTTCGCAACGGCAACCTCTACAATCTCGAACAAGACCTCGGCGAAACCAATAATCTGGCGGCCGAGCAAACCAAGATCGTGAAGAGACTGACCGGCTACATGAACCGGTTCGAGAAGGACATCCAGGAAAACTCACGGCCCATCGGCGTGGCCGAGAAGCCGCGCACCTTGCTGCCCCGACCCGGAATCAAGGGCGAGGAGGCTTACGCCCCCACCCTGTCGCTCGGCAGACAGAAGCAGCCGCCAAGATCCAAGAAATAGCTACCGACTCGGAGCGACTCAGGGTGATTTCCGCTCGCCGTCCAGCTTGCTCGGATTCACTGTCGCAGATGCCTTCAGTGACATCAGATACCTGACGATGTGTTTCAGCTCATCCGGACCGGTGATCAAACCAACAGGCATCAGCGACATGGCGCTGGCAGCCTTGCTCTCGATCTGGGATTTCTCCACGGCCTTCAGGCTGCCGTCCATCATCTGCAGCGTGAGGCGGTTCTCATCTTCCCCGGCCAAGAATCCCAACAGCACCTTGCCATTGGTTTGCTTGACCGACCACGATTGAAAGTTCGGCGAGACGTCCTTGCTGGGAACGGCGACCGATTCGGCAAGGTATTGCGGCGTGAACCGGTTCGCGACACCGGCCAGTGAAGGACCGATGACACCACCGCCCTGGCCGGAATCGTGACACGCGAGGCAACGCTGCTTGAACAGCGTCGCGCCGGCCTTGACGTCACCCGCCTTCCATGCGTTGGTCCAGTCGATCCCCTGAAAAGCAGCGGGCATGGCCTTGTTGGCAGAAAGCTTGGCTCCCTTGGCGATGTTAGCCTTGATCTTCCTCGTCTGAACCAGAGCAGGAACCCTGGCCGCAAGTTCATTCAGCCCCAATGTGTTGGCGAAGACAGCCGCGGTCTTTCGGTGTGCATCGTCAGCATCGTCGACGGACCGCGCGATCATCCGCTGAATCACGGGCGCGGCAGGATTCGCCGCCGCAGTCTGCCGCCACCAGTTCAAAAGTGGTAGCCCGCCGACAGCGAAACCGTGCTTGGCGACTTCCGTCTTGAGGTTCGACTTCGGATCGTCCACGTATCGAAAGCTAGCGAGATGTGCCTGGGTCGCCGGGTTGATCTTGACAGCCGCCGGGAGCTTTCCGTTTTCCACCGTATCGATCCATTTCCACATCACCGCAGCCAGCGCGACACGGCGGGTCGCCAGGTCTCCATCCTTGAACATCTGCTCGAGCCGTCGATAGCTCGTTTGACGGCCGAGCCAGCGCAACGCCGCCTGCCGGACGAGACTGTCATCACCCTTTGCCAGAGCGGTCACGACATCATGCAGTCCCGGAGCATCGGCCGCTTGCAAACCAGCGAGCTGAACAACAGGCGAGTCATGGGTGAGCAACAACTTCACCTGTGAGGTGCTGAGTTGATGGTATCGACGCAAGACCTTCACGGCGGTCTTGATCGCTTGCGGGCTCGAGGACGACAGTGCGCTCGTCAGAGCTCGCACAACTCGCTTGTCATCATGTCGGCCAGCGAGCCATGCAAGCGAATACCAGTCGGGGTCACCGACCTTGCTTTCCGAAAATCGATCTCGCACCTGCCGCTCGCCGCCCATGCCTCGTGACAGGATTTCTCGATGCGCATTGAACCGTCGCTTCCAAGATCCTGAATCGATCTCGTCGAGCAACCTCCCTATCCCAGCCCGCGAGGGATCGAAAGCATTGCCCGACCAGGGTTGCTGCGGATTCGAAATGACGACAAGGTCAGTGCGCCGCACCGGCGAAGCCTCATTGCGTTCCATGAAACAGATGCTCGCAAACAGCCGCCCATCGTTGCCAGTGAACACCGCCACAGGGCGCGCGTCACCTTTTCCGACGATCAATGGCTCCTGCTTGCTCTCGAACGATGCGCCGCGCGGTTTCAAAGGGAAATATCCCAACTCACGACTGCCCCAGCGCGCGACGAAGAGCGATCGCCTGTAGGCATCGCCCATGTGATCCTCGTTGTAGTAGCAGGTTCCAAACGGCACGAAGCGACCAAGATCGGGGACGATCGTCGTGATCAGATCATTGCGATAGGGTTCGGTCACGTGCAACCAACCGCGCGACCACTGGTAGTGCGAGCCTTGGGTCACATGGACCAACCGGCCAAACGAATGAAGCGCACTCCCCTCCTGATCGTTGTCACTGCCGAACAGATTCCATTGCTCATCGAAATCGAGATCGCAAATATTGCGGTAGCCGCGCGAGACAGCCTCCAGATCATGCGTTCGCGGATCGTAGCGAACCACACCACCCACGCCGGTCCACGGATGCTTCTTCGCGCTCGGCCCGCTCAAGAACGTCCAGTGCCAGACATGACCCGGGTTGGCTCGATTCCGAAACGGGCCAGGGTGCGGATCGCCGTAGGCGAGATAAAGACAACCGTCCGGCCCCATGCGCATGCCATGGAGACCCTGATGGATGTGACCCAGAGGAATTCCCCAGACCAGGCGCTCGAATCTCACTTTTGTGTGATCGCGAATCACGTCTGGCAATCGATACAAGGCCGTGACCGTCAATACGTAGAGATCGTCACCCGCAACCTGCAATGAATACGCCCATGTGTGTTGAGGCAACTTTGCAATGGTTTCACGCGCCTTGAAACCGCCCTTCCCATCAGCCTCGAACAGATAGATCGCATCGCGCCCACCGACATAGAGGTTGCCACGCGGGTCCATGTCCATGCTGATGTAGAAAGCCTTCGCATCCGTATGGACCACGCTCACTCTCAGTTGTTCATCGACACAGCGATACTCATCCTGACCATGTGCCATGGCGGTCAGCACGGTCATCAACGCAACCAAGCTCGCTGGTCTTTCAGACATGAATCACCTCCCGATCCGAGATGTCATCTCGCATGGTAACGTCGGCCTTCCTATCAGCCGAGGACATCGAACCTCTGAGTGTGCCCCCACCCAGATCGTGACGGAAGCGGAACTGGCGTACCCATGAGGCTTTTTCCTGAAACGGGCAATGGGGGAGTTCAGGCCCCCGCCACCTACAGCCAGTACACAAACAAGGCCGAGGCGAAACGCCCCGGCCCTGTTCGAGATCGCAGTCGCGATCTTCAGTCAGGCAGACTTACCAGATGCCGCCGAACTGAACCACGTTGCCGCCGTCCTGCCATCTCGTGCCGGCTGCGGGCGGCTTGGTGGGGTCGATGTTGATGGTGTACATCCGCTGTACCAGCGGGCCACCGCCCCCTGGAGGAGCGACGAATTCCATCTCGACGCCATTGGTGACGTTGACCGGAAGCGGCTTGGCAGCCGGGTCGGTCGTTGCCGCCTGTGCATAGATCTTCAGCCCAACTGCAGCCTTCAC
>CAZIVO010000113.1:0-11136 GCA_964542765.1 uncultured candidatus Brocadiaceae bacterium
TCCATTACTCATTCTATCCGAATTTTCTCCCTTGTTCGGAAGTATTGGCGTGAACGAATCGGGCTTCTGCTGACCGGGGCCGGGCGCAAGGGCAAAGCGGTGAGAGGATCTGCCCGTAGCAGCGATCGATCCACCACAGCCTTACGTTTCGGTCTCGCCCCGTCAGGGGTCTGCATCGGTGCCGCGATCAGTAAGTTTTATGGATTGCGATCACGGCGAGTGTTGAAAGATTGGACAGTCGACCCGGGATCCCGATCCTGTTTCCCCCGTGAGCGATTGGCGAAGCGCTCTCGGTGAGTCAGTGCCACGTGGCGATCGATCAGGACGCGTCGGCCCGGCGCGAGAGTTCCTCGCAGGGTTCGAATCGAATGCCGCCCGACTGCGCCTGTTGTTCTGCCAGCAGGGCGAGCTTGTCGCGGATCTTCGCCAGGCCTTCGTTGCGGGCCCAGCTTGCGAGGCCTCCGGTGAAGGGCGCGAAGCCGGTTCCGAACACCATGCCGAGATCGA
The DNA here is from genome assembly GCA_964542765.1 of uncultured candidatus Brocadiaceae bacterium. Taxonomy (GTDB): domain Bacteria; phylum Planctomycetota; class UBA1135; order UBA1135; family UBA2386; genus CAZIVO01. The sequence continues at coordinate 508 of CAZIVO010000113.1, forward strand.
TGTCGTCCTCGCTCTCGACGATGCCGTCTCCGAGCAGTCGATAGGCTTCGTTGGCCATCGGATAAATCAGGCGAGCGACGATCTCCTCGGCGGGAGTGGGTTCGCCGGAAGCGGTTTGCAGGCGCTTGAGCACGGCGCGGCCAGGCCCTGGTTTCTTGCCGGTCTTGTCGTACAGGCCACCGCCGGATTTCTGCCCCAGAGTCCCTGCTTCGACCATTGCCGCGGGGAGCGTCGGTGGGGGAGGAGCCTGGGGGAAGGCCTTCGCCATGACTTCGCCGACATTGGCTGCGATGTCCCAACCCACCTGATCGAGAAGCCGTGCGGGTCCCATCGGCATGCCGAAATTGAGCAAGGCCTTGTCGACATGCTCGGGCTCATCTCCGCTCATCATCAAGACCATGGCCTCGTTCATGTAGGCGCCGAGGCAGCGGTTGACCAGAAAGCCCGGTGAGTCCTTGACGACGACCGGGAACTTGCCGAGGGCCGTCGCGAACTTGCAAGCCGTGGCGACAGCCGCGTCCGACGTGCTCGATCCACGGATGACTTCGACCAGGGGCATTTTCTCTGGTGGGTTGAAGAAGTGGATGCCGACGAGTCGTTCGGGGTTGGGTACGGCGACTGCCATCTCGTCGACCGACAGCGATGACGTGTTGGTGGCGAGAATCGCATCTTCGCGAAGACCGCGCTCGATGGCCGTTGCGAAGAGCTTGTTCTTGACCCCCATATTCTCGACGATCGCTTCCAGGAACAGGTCGGTGGTTGCCAGATGGCCCCAGTCTGTCGATGCAGCCAGGCGGTCCTGAGCAGCCACCGCTTCGTGCCGCTTCATACGCCGACGCTTGAGCCGCTTGTCGAGCGATTTCTGCAGGCGTGCCTTGGCTCTCGCGAGGGCTCCCTGGTCGAGATCGCTGAGTCGCACTCTGATGCCGCGGCTCGCCATGAGTCCGGCGATGCCTGCGCCCATGGCGCCGCCGCCGATCACCGAGGCTCGTTGCACCGCGCGCGCTTGCTCGGCCTTGCCGAGTCCCTTGGCCTTCTCGGTCAGGAAGAACAGATGAACCAGTGCCTTGCAAACTGGCGAGACCATCAATTCACCCAGGGCGCGAGCTTCGTTGGCGAAGCCATCCGATGGTGAAAGTCGGAAAGCGTCGAGGCAGAGTTCGAGGGCTCGCCGGGGGGCAGGGAAGAAGCGGGCTTGACCCTTCGCCAGTTGTTTGCTGGCCGTGCGGTTCACCATCCAGCGCCCCATCGGTGTGCGGCTGAGCCAGAAGGCACCGCCCTTGAGCTTGCGCGGGCGGCGCTTGTGCCCCTTGGCGGCCAGTTTTTCGATTTCTTGCCTTGCCGCGTCGAGCAGGCGTTCGGGTGCGACCACGCGGTCGACGACGCCGGTGCGCAGGGCGCGCACCGCGTTCAGATCCTTGCCCATCAAGATCAGATCCAGCGCCTTGGGCAGGCCCAGGAGCCGCGACAGACGCTGCGTGCCACCAAAACCGGGGATGATGCCCAGCTTGACTTCGGGGAGTCCTATCTTGGTGCTCTTGTGGTCAGAGGCGACGCGGGTATCGAAGCACAGGGCGAGTTCCAGACCGCCGCCGAGGCACGGACCCTCGATCGCGCCGACCACCGGGATGGCGAGTTCTTCGAACATGCCGAACAGGGTCCGGCCATGGGTGGCGCCGGTCTGTGCTTGCCCGGCGGATTCGATCTTCGTGAACATCTTGATGTCGGCACCGGCGGCGAACATTCCCGGACCAGGTCCGGTCACGATCACGCCGCGCAGGTTGCGGTCGCTGCGCAGATCCTTGATGGCACCTTCGAGAGAGAGCATGCGTTCCTCGGTCAGGGTGAGCATCTTCTCGGTAGGTGCCCCCAGGCGCAGGACCGCGATGCCGTCCTCTCCCGGGTAGAGCTTGACGACACCTTCTTCGTGGGCTTGCTCGCCGATGTCCGGCGTGATGGTGCTTGCGCTCATGCTGCGTTCTCCAAGACGATAGCTTGTCCCTGACCGCCGCCGATGCAAAGGGTTGCAACACCATACTGCTTGCCTTGGTGGCGCAGTTCTTCGGCCAGGGTGAGGGCGATGCGGGCCCCTGATGCGGCGATGGGATGGCCGAGGGCGATGGCGCCACCGTTCCTGTTCAGGGTCGCCGGGTCGATTTCACCGAGCGCGCCGGCGAGTCCCAGTTCGTCCTTACAGAAGGCGTCGCTGGCAAAGGCGGCTCGGCAACCGAGTACCTGTGCGGCGAAGGCTTCGTTGATTTCCCACAGGTCGATTGCGTCGAACGGGATGCGGGCCTTCTCGAGCGCCTTGGGTGTGGCGAAGGTCGGCCCGAGGCCCATGTAGGCCGGGTCGAGCCCCGCGCGCGCCTGACTGCGAATGATCGCCAGCGGCTGCAGGCCCAGCGCCTGGGCGCGGGAGGTCGACATCACCAGCATGGCGGCCGCGCCGTCGGTGATCTGGCAAGCATTGCCAACGGTCACATCGCCCTCGCGGCGGTCGAAGTAAGGGCGCAGCTTGCCGAGCGCTTCCAGGCTCTGGTCCGCGCGGATGCCGTTGTCATGTTCGATCATCGACGCGAACTTCGGCGGCACCGACATCGGCGCGATCTCTGCCTCGAACCGGCCGGATTCGCGAGCGGCCGCGGCTCGCTGGTGGCTTGCCACGGCGAATGCGTCCTGCTGCTCGCGGGTCACGCCGAACTTGCGGGCAACGTTCTCGGCCGTCAGCCCCATGATCAATCCGCTGATCGGATCGGTGAGCCCTTCGGTGATCGCGATCCTGGGCTTGAGCATGGAGGGGCGAAAGCTCGCGATGGTCCGCAGGCGTTGCAGGGGGCTCTTGGCCTTCATCATCCGCTCGAAGAAGCCGACCAGTCGCTTGCCCATGAGCAAGGGATAGTTCGACATCGATTCGGAGCCGCCCACCAGGAAGATCTCGCCGTCTCCGGCGCGCATGCGCATCTCGGCCGCGAGGATGGCTTCGAGGCCGGAGGCGCAGTTCCGCATCACCGTGACCGCGGGGACGTGCTGGGGGACACCGGCCCGCAGCGCGGCAACGCGCGCGGTATTGGCTTCCCGGGAGTCCTGGCCGGCACAGCCGAGGATGACCTCGTCGATGCTGCCGGTGTCGATGCCGGTGCGGTCGAGGAGTTCACGGAAGACATGGCTGGCGAGGTCCGCAGCACTGGCACCGCGGAGGTCGCTACCCGCCTTGCACAGGGGGGTGCGGCAGCCGGCGATCAGGGCGAGGTTTTCATTTTCAGACATGATGAGCGCAAACGAGCGTGATGGCAGAGAGTGAAGAATCGGGGTTTTCGATTCACTTGGCAGAAAAGCCGCGAATGGGGACGATGATCGGGCAGCTTAGTTATGGATGGATACAGATTGCACAGCCAAATTCGAGGTCCCGGCATTGATTCCGGACCCGGACTCCTCGGGCTCGGCTGAGGGGCATCCCGGTAACGACCATTCGCGGTCATCTGTTTCCTGTTTTTTAGAGTTGCGGCAGGCAGCTTCGCTAAAGCTGTTGAATGCTGGTCAGAAGGTGGTTTCGGTGCTATGCAGGGATCGATGAAGGCCTGTGCGATCGTGGTTGGCGCTTCTTCGGGGATCGGCGAGGCCCTCGCCCGCAAGATAGCCGGTGAGGGTCGCACGGTGGCGCTGCTCGCCCGTCGCGGCGACCGGCTCACCACCATCGCCACCGAGATCAACGATCAGGCTGGTGAGGAGCGCGCCTTCGCCTTCGCCCACGACGTGGCGAAGATCGACGAGGTGGAGCCCTTGTGGGAGCGGATCGAGTCCTCGCTCGGCACGGTGGATGAGATCCATCTGGTGAGTGCGGTGATGCCGCCGGTGGGGCCCGACGAGTTCGATACTGCCAAGGACCGGGAGATGATCGGGATCAATGTTCTCGGAGCCATCGCCTGGGGAAATGCTGCCGCCCGGCGGTTCTCGAAGGCCGGTCACGGCCGCATCGTCGGCATCAGCAGCGTGGCGCAGGACCGGGGTCGCGTCGGCCGGCCTGTCTACGGAGCGTCCAAGGCCTGCATGGACCATTACCTGGAGGCTTTGCGCAACCGGTTGTGGCGCAAGGGAGTGCGGGTCATGACCGTGCGGCCCGGCTTCGTCGAGACGCCGATGACCGAGGACGTGGAGGGGATGTTCTGGCTGATCAGCGCCGAACGCGCGGCCGGGATCATTCTCAAGGCGATGCGCCGCGGCAAGGCCGTCATCTACGTGCCGGCGCGCTGGCGGCTCATGATGTTCGTGGTCCGGTCGATCCCTTCTTTCCTGTTCCGCAAGCTCAACGTTTGATCGCAAGTTCGGGCGGCTGCGGTCGCCCACAGAGGCCTCGAGAGCTGGTGCCGGGTCTGTCCGTTCGCTTGGCGAGGGTGGATCGGCTAGCCTGCGGCTCAGGTCTTCGAGACGATATCACCCATGCCAGAGTCGAGTGCGAGTTCTCAGCCGTCATCCAGCCCCGTCGATTGGCGAGAGGGTGAGGTGGCCGGTTGGGGGAAGGCCGTCCGCGGATCTGCGCGGACGTGTCGTCCGACCTCGCCTGAAGATGTCTCAAAGGTGTTCGCGACGCTGGGCGCAGATGGTGGAAGCCTGTGCTTGCGGGCTGCGGGTTGCAGCTATGGCGATGCCGCGATGAACAGCGGTGGGCAGGTGATGGATCTCACCGGCCTCGACAAGATCCTTGCGTTCGACCCGGACACCGGGGTTGCGCGGGTGGAGTCGGGGGTGACGATCCGCCAGTTGTGGCGCCGCACCATCGCGCATGGATGGTGGCCGGCGGTCGTGCCGGGAACCATGGACGTGAGTGTGGGCGGCGCTGCGGCCATGAATATCCACGGCAAGAACAACTACGCGGTGGGCGGTTTCGGTGATCATGTCCGGGCCTTCACCCTGGCCCTGCCGAGCGGGGAGATCTTGAGTTGCGATCGGAAGAACAACGTCGAGATCTTCCATGCGGCGATCGGCGGTTTCGGCATGCTCGGTTGCTTTCTGGAGATCGAACTCCAGCTCAAGAAGGTGCACTCCGGCCGCCTCCGGATCACCACTCATGCGGCACGCCATCTCGGCCATGCGATCGAGATCTTCGATCAGCAGGGCGAGGGAGCCGATTATCTGGTCGGCTGGCATGACGCTTATGCGCGCGGGGAGCAACTCGGTCGCGGCACGATCCACCGGGGAGAACTGCTCGCCGAGGGGGAAGACCTCGAGGGTCAGGAGATGATGTCCGCGGAGCAGCAGGATGTTCCCGGAAGAATGTTCGGGGTGGTGCCGAAGGCCTGGATCTGGCCGGGGATGTGGCTCATGCGCAGGTGTGGCGGTACCCGCTGGGTCAATGCGACCAAGTATCACATGGGCGTTCGTGAGGCGAAGCGACCTCCTCACCTGCAATCGCACGGCGCCTTTCACTTCCTGCTCGACTACGTGCCGGGCTGGAACAAGATGCTGTCGCCCGGCGGGTTGATCCAGTTCCAGCCCTTCGTGCCGGTCTCGGAGGCTGAAAGCGTACTGACCCGGGCGATCGAGTGGAGCCAGCGGGCGGGGTTGCTGCCGTATCTGCTTGTCCTCAAGCGCCATCGTCCGGACCCCTTCTTGATGACGCACGCCGTCGATGGTTTCTCGATGGCCATGGACTTCGGCGTCACCAGGGGGAACCGGGATCGCCTGTGGGCGCACTGTCGACGGATGTCGGAGATGGTGCTCGAGGCTGGCGGTCGATTCTACTACGCCAAGGATGCCACCCTCGACTCCACGGCTTTTCCGCGGATTCACGGGGCGGACGCGGTGGCGGAGTTTCGTCGCCTGAAGGCGCGCTGCGACCCACAGGGCATCTTGCAGAGCGATCTTTCGCGCAGGCTCATGGGAACGTAGAGTCCTTGTCCGTCTCGTCGCGCTGCACTAGGATGTGGCGGCTAGCGGTGGTTTTCGGGAGCGGCGAGGTGCCGACTGTGTATAGGATGCTCGGGTGTCGTGGATGCCCGGGTTCATGCGGGAACCCCCAGATCAAGGCGGCCGGAATTCAGATTTCACAAGGTCGCGCAGCACTCATATGACAGTCAGTTTTGAATCCCTCGGACTCTCCGAGACCGTCCTCGAGGGAGTGCGTGCTTCGGGCTACAAAGCCCCCACGGAAATCCAGGAGCGCACCATCCCTCTCGCGCTGGAAGGAAAGGATCTGATCGGCCTCGGCGAGACCGGCAGCGGCAAGACGGCCGCCTTCGGCCTGCCGATCCTCCACCGCTTGCACGGTGAGGAGGCGGGATTGCGCGCCCTGATTCTTGTCCCCACGCGCGAACTCTGTGTTCAGGTCGCCGAGGATCTGCGCCGCTACGGCCAGGGCACTGGGCTGCATATCTGCACCGCCTTCGGCGGCATCGACATCGGTATTCAGGAGTCGGCGTTCAAGCGAGGTCTGGATCTTCTGGTCGCCTGCCCCGGCAGGCTCATCGATCACCTCGAACGCCGCAACCTGACCCTGGAGAATGTTTCGACGGTGGTGCTCGACGAGGCCGACCGCATGCTCGACATGGGTTTCTTGCCGCAGATCCGCAGAATCTTCGTGCGCTGCCCCTTGCGTCGCCAGAACTGGTTGTTCTCGGCGACCATGCTGCCCGAGGTCGAGGAACTCTGTGGCAATTTCATGCCCGAGGCCATCCGGGTTCAGATCGGCGGCCTTTCCCAGACACCGCGGACGATTTCGCATCGGTTCGTGGCCATATCCAATACCGACAAGGAGCGCTTCACCGAGGAGTTGCTGCGTCGTCAGGATCGTCGCGTGTTGATCTTCGTGAACAGAAAGTCGACTGCCGAAAAATTGGGCCGCCTGTTGAAGAGAATCGGTTTTCCGGCGGATTCGATCCACGGAGACAAGAGTGCGGAGGCGCGTCACGCGGTCCTGCGGGCTTTCGAATCCGGACGCACCCGTTTTCTGGTGGCGACCGATGTTGCCGCGCGTGGCATCGACGTTGATGACATCGGGATGGTGCTCAATTTCGACATGCCGATGGCGGTGGAGGACTATATCCACCGGATAGGTCGAACCGGTCGGGCAGGAGCCTCGGGCACCGCCATCACCCTGGTGGCTCCGATCGATCGGCGCATGCACAAGTCGGTCATCGGACATCTGAACGGGGAGTCGACTCCAGGGACTGGCGATCGGCCTGGCGGCGGCGGCCCCGGCGGAAGGGGGCGGGGAGGCCGAGGTGGGCGTCCGCGCGATCGCGGCAAACGCCGCAAGGGTCGTCCCGGCGCGTCTGCTTGAGCCTTCGTGGCGAGAAAGGCGCCTGATGGCCCGGCCATTACCCCTGGAGATCGATCGGGCTCTATCCTCAAGGTCTGTGGGCGCGGACTGGATGATTTCTCCCCGGTGGCTACCCTGCTCGCATGCCGCCTCAGGACAAGATCCTTCGTGAGTTCGTCGTCAACGGCGAAAGTCAGCAGGTTGCGTTCGCTCCGAACAAGACCCTCCTGGAGGTGCTCCGGGAAGAGATGGGGCTGACCGGCACCAAGCACGGTTGCGAACTCGGCGAGTGTGGGGCCTGCGCCGTGCTGGTCGATGGCGAGGCGGTGCTCTCCTGTCTGGTGCTCGGAGTCGAAGCCGCCGACCGGAACATTCAGACGGTTGAGGGTCTCGCGGGTGGGCCCGCGTTGCATCCTCTTCAGACCAGCTTCGCCGATCTGGGGGCTGCGCAATGCGGCTACTGTACGCCCGGCATTTTACTCGCGGCCGAGGCTTTGCTCGCTCGCGAACCCTCTCCGAGCCGTGAGATGATCAGGCAGGAACTCGCCGGCAATCTCTGTCGCTGTACCGGTTATATCAAGATCTACGAGGCCATCGAACTGGCCGCTGCCCGAATGCGCGGCGAGAATGCCGAGCCGGAGAGGGAGTGGACTCATGGCCACTAGTTCTGCCGGCGGTGCTGATCGGCCCGAAAGTCGAGGCTGGAATCACGACATGGCTCAGGATGAGCTGAGGGTCATCGGCAAGCCTCTGCGCAAGGTGGATGCGCGCAGCAAGGTGACCGGCTCGACACTGTTCGCCGATGACCTCACCTTCCCACGCATGCTGCACATGAAACTTCTTCGCAGCACCGAAGCTCATGCGGTTGTTCGTGCGGTCGATACCAGCAAGGCCGAGGCCATGCCGGGAGTGCACGCCGTGATCACTGGTGCGGACTTGCCGATCAAGTTCGGGATTCTCCCGGTCAGCCAGGATGAACATGCCCTGTGTCCGGACCGGGTGCGCTTCGTCGGCGATCCGGTGGCGGCGGTGGCGGCCGAGGACGAGCAGACGGCGTGGGAAGCATGCCGCTTGATCGAAGTCGACTACGAGCCCCTGCCGACGGTGGCTTCGATGGGCGAGGCGGCGGCTACTCCCGAGCCGCGGATCCATGATTACGGCGTCTATGGCAACGTCCACAAGACCGTGCAGTTCGAGTTCGGGGATGTCGAGGCGGGTTTCGCTGACTGTGATCACAGTCGGGAGGACATGTTCTTCTTCGAGGGCAATACGCACCTGCCGATGGAGCAGCATGCCGCCGTTGCCATCCACGATACCGACGGCAAGCTGACCCTCTACAGCAGCACGCAGACTCCGCATTACGTCCATCGCGCCTTGACGAAGGTTCTGGAACTGCCGGCCCACATGATCCGGGTGATCGCTTGTCCCAACGGAGGTGGATTCGGTGGCAAGAGCGATCCGTTCAACCACGAGATCGCTTGCGCGAAACTCTCGATGATGACCGGCCGCCCCGTGAAGGTGTGCTTGACGCGTGAGGAGGTGTTCTATTGCCACCGCGGGCGGCATCCGGTGCTGATGAAGAGTCGCATCGGTGTCTCCAAGAGCGGCGAGATCAAGGCGCTGGATTTTGACAGCTATCTCGACGGTGGTGGATACGGCTCCTACGGCGTTGCCAGCACCTTCTATACCGGCGCCCTGCAGACCGTGACTTACAAGGTCGAGAACTACCATTTTCGCGGCGCGCGCTTCTTCACCAACAAGGCTCCCTGTGGTCCCAAGCGCGGCCACGGGACTCCTCAGCCGCGCTTTGCCCTGGAGGTGCAACTCGACAAGGTCGCTTGTGATCTCGAACTCGATCCGGCGGAGATGCGGCTCGCGAATCTGGCTCCGGCGGATTCCCTGACGGCGAATTACCTGCGGATAGGGTCGATGGCGCTCGGCCCCTGCATCGAGAAGGTGGTCGAGGGCTCGGGCTGGAAGGAGCGGCGTGGCCAGCTCGGGGTCGGTCGGGGCCTCGGTCTGGCGTGCAGCAGCTACCTTTCGGGAGCGGGGTTGCCGATCTACTGGAATGGCATGCCGCACTCGGGTGTGCAACTCCAACTCGATCGCAGCGGCCTGGTCACGGTGTTCTGTGGGAGCACCGATATAGGCCAGGGGTCCGACTCGGTGCTCGCCTACATCGTCGCCGAGGTCCTGGGCGTTGATCCGCTCGGCATTCGCGTGGTGACCGCGGACACGGATCTGACGCCCGTCGATCTCGGTAGCTACAGCAGTCGGGTGACCCTGATGACCGGCAATGCCGCGATCGAGGCTGCCGAGCGCGCGCGAGAGATCGTCGCGCAGGGAGTGCGTGAGGAACTCGGTATTCCTGCGGGGCGACTGGTGTTCGCCGATGGGCGTGTGTTCGACGCCTCGGATCCCGACAAGAGCCTGAGTTTCGCCGATGCTGTGGTTGCGGCGGAGTCCCGTCAGGGAACGATCGGAACCACCGGTTCGTATCGGCCGCCACGGTCGGCAGCACGCTACAAGGGTGGTGGCGTTGGTCCGAGTCCGTCCTATAGCTACAGCGCTGCGGTCGTCGAGGTGGATGTCGACCCGCAGACGGGCATGTTCACCGTCCCCAAGATCTGGGTGGCACATGACATCGGCCGTGCGATCAATGTCGCTCTGGCGATGGGGCAGATCGAAGGCAGTGTCTACATGGGGTTGGGGGAGGCGATGATGGAAGAGATGGCATATCGCGATCGCCGCCATGACGGGCAGCGCATCTTCGTGCACAAGACGCCGTCGATGCTTGAATACAAGAGCCCGAGCACTCTTGAGATGCCTGAACTGGTCACCTACATCGTCGAGGACCCCGACCCGAACGGTCCATACGGCGCCAAGGAAGTGGGGCAGGGACCCTTGCTGCCGATCATGCCGGCCCTGGCCAATGCGGTCTTCGACGCCGTGGGAGTGCGCGTCGATGAGATCCCGGTCACGCCGGAGAAGATTTTCGCGGCTCTCCAGGCTGGAGCGAAGGGCAAGGAACCTCGCCACGGACCTGCTTCAACGCCGCCGGTCGACTGGCCCGAGTGCCGGCGCGTGCGGGCACCCTGGCAAGGTGGCAGTGGTCTGGAGATGGAGCGTGAGAAACTCGTGGAGGAGGCGGAGTAATGCTGCGGTTGCCACCCTTCACTCACCATCGACCCGAGACCATCGCCGAGGCAGTGGCGATCCGGGCCGATCACGGGCCCGACAGTATGTTCGTTGCCGGCGGCACTGATCTTTACCCGAACATGAAGCGTCAGCACCAGACCCCCGGTCACGTGGTGTCGCTGGCAGGGCTCGAGGAACTTCGGAACATCAGCGGGACGCCGTCCGAGGGCATGACC
>CAZIVO010000114.1:0-11103 GCA_964542765.1 uncultured candidatus Brocadiaceae bacterium
GTCGCGGGGAAGTTCCGGGAAGGGTTGAGTTGCGGTGCCGCTCGCTCCGATCTTGAAGGTAGATGGGAAGTTCCAAGGATCGTCGTCGGCGCATTCTCGCCGACAGAACATTGCAGGGGAGGCTGATTTTTTCCCTCATTTGGCCGGTGGGTCTCTGCCTCGCGGTGACGGCGGCTTTGATCGGGGTGTTTTGCTCGGAGCTCTCGGCCCAGGCCGAAGAGGCGGGCGTGGTCCTCGAGGGTGTGATGTCTCTGGCGTGGACCGTGCTGGCCTTCATGGCGGTCACGGCGGGCATGATCCTGTATGGATCGGTCAAGCTCTCGCTCCGGGTGGCAGGGCCGATCCAGCGCCTCCGGGCGACTCTCCGAGCTGCCCGGTCCGGAGATCTCCGAGCTCGCGCAGCGCTCCGTCAGGGGGATTTCCTCGATCCTGTCAGCAGCGAGGTGAATGCCCTCCTCGAGTGGATGGAGCAGCACCAGCCGAAAAGGATGGAGGACTCTTCGAGCGAATCCGCTGTTGGTCCGCGATGCTCGACGGTCGGGGCCGATTCGGTCACCAGCTCGCACGATCGTTGAGGAGGCTGTTCATCCTTAGCCTTGTCTCGTCCGGTCGTGGACTCGATCATCGGCCGATATCAGTTCATGCGCACCGATCCTCGTAACCTGAACGGCTGCACCGTCGATTTTCTGATCATCGGCGGCGGCATCCATGGCGCAGCTTTCGCTCGTGAAGCGAGCTTGCGGGGTTGTTCCGTTGTCCTGGTCGAACGAGAGGATTTCGCCTGCGGAACCAGCTCACGCAGTTCGAGGCTGATCCACGGCGGCGTTCGCTACCTCGAAAAGGGCCACCTGTCCCTGGTTCGCGAAGCTTTGCATGAGCGAGAGCGCTTGCTGCGTCTGGCTCCTCATCTGGTGCGGCCATTGCCGATGCTCATGCCCTTCTTCGAGAAGGGTGGGAAGTCGCCCCTGCTCTTGAAGACAGGGTTGTGGATCTATCGTTGGCTTTCTGGTCGCAGCACTCTGCCGGCACCTCGTAGCTACGGGGTCGATGATTGTGTGCGGCTCTTCCCGCGTATCCGTACCGAGGGACTCAAGGGTGGGGCATTGTTCTTCGATGCCCGCACCGAGGATTTGCGCCTGGTGCTCGCCAATCTCGAGGACGCTGCAGCGCTGGGTGCCCGTCTGGTCAATTGGCTTGACTTGACCGGTTGTGTCGATGGGCGTTACCGCCTGCGCGATCGGTTGCGCGACGAGGAGATAGAGATCATCGCCCGGCATACGATCAACGCGGCGGGGCCCTCCGTCGATCCAGTGCGTCGTTGTCTCGACGTGGATGGCGACGATCTCGTTCGCACCAGCCGGGGCAGTCACCTCGTGTTCGGTCCGATGGACAGCGAGACGGCGCTGAGCACTTTCTTGCCGGATGGCCGGATTCAATTCGTGATCCCGCATCCCGGCGGCACGATTTGTGGAACCACCGATGTTGATGAGGCACCCGATGACGAGGGGGTGCCCGAGTCCGACGCCCGGTATCTACTGGACTCCTTGGGTTTCTGCCTCGCGGATCCGCCTCGGCGAGAGGATGTCGAGTTTGCCTATACGGGCTGGAGATCCTTGCCCAACAAGCGTGGGCCGGCAGGAGCCTTGAATCGAGAAGCCTTCATCGTTTCCGAGTCCTGCGCCGGCGGTCAGGTACACAGCATCGTCGGCGGCAAGTTGACCACGCATCGGTCGCTCGCCGAGCGAATCATCAATGATCTGATCGGCTGTGCCGACCCCTCGCCGAGCCGATCCCGGCCGCTTCCTGGCGGGGATGGTTCGCAGGAGGTCGGTGACCCGCTCTGGTGGCGTCATGGTTCGGCGACTCCTTCGATCCGGGCCCTGTCGAGCAGCGATCCGAGCTGGCTGGAGCCGATCTGCCCACATCGCGACCTTCTCCGGGTCGAAGCGGTCCATTCTCTGCGTGCGCAGGGCGCGGTCACCTTCACGGATCTGATGCTGCGCCGTCTGTTTCATTCTCAGGGTCCTTGCATGGAGGAGTCATGCTTGCGGCCCTTGTATGACCTTTATCTCGCCGAGCGACAGTTCGAATTGCCGGAGTCTTTCGACAAAAGCTGCACCGAGCTACGGGCGGCAGTGGCGGCATTGCGGGGAGTCTTAAGGCCGGCGGATTGAGTTGTGGGATGGCGCGCAGGCCAATCGGGGGGCATTGTGTGGGTCACTTCGATGTGATGGTTCAGCTTGATGCGGGTTCGGGCTAGCTTGTGAGGGTGATGAGCGAAGGTTTTCCATGTGCTCCGGACTTTCCGGTCGGGTTTGACTGGATCAATACCGATCAGGCCTTGAGCTTGGACGGGGAACTGTCGGGCCACGTGCTGATCGTGGCGATGTGGACATCATCATGCGTCAACAGTCAGCAGGCCTTGACGACCCTGCGGTTCCTGGAACAGCAGTTCGCCGATCGCCCGTTTTCCGTGGTGGGTGTTCATTCGGCCAAATTCACCGCCGAGCAGGATGCTGCCCATGTGCGTGACCTCGTGCGTGTCCACGACATCTCGCATCCGGTTGTCATCGATGAAGACAGGAAGATCTGGCGCTCGTTTGCGTGTCGCGGCTGGCCGACGATCGTGATCATCGACGCCCAGGGCCGCGTGCGGTTCAAGGGCGTCGGCCAACCTGATCAGCACCGTCTTTCACTCGGGGTCGAGGCGCTGTTGCAGGAGGGTGAGAAAGCCTCCACCTTGTCGCTTTCGCCACTGGAGATCGATGAACCCGAGGAGTTGGAGCGGCGTGGGCTGTTCCGCCCTTGCGGGCTCGCGATCGACGAGGATCGCGAGATCCTGTGGATCACCGATACCGGCAACCATCGCCTCATCGGTGCTGATCTCGCGACCGGGGAGGTCAGGTCGGTGATCGGCAACGGCCATTGTGGATTTGCGGATGGCGGCCCGGACACCGTGCGCTTCTTCCAACCGCGCGGCCTTGCCATCGACGAGGATCAGCTGTTCGTCGCTGACATGGGCAATCACATGGTGCGTGTCGTCAATCTCGGGGATGACGAGGTTTCCACGATTCTCGGCACCGGACGCCGGACGGTTGACGAGAGCGGCGGCATGGCGGGTATCGACCAGGGGCTCAACGGGCCGGCAGGTCTGTGGTTTCACGATGGAATGCTCTACATCGCGATGGCCGGACAGCACCAGATCTGGGCGATGGAGGTGGATACAACGACTGCGTTCAGCTTTGCCGGTAGTGGTGATCAGGGCATCGTCGATGGAAATGTCGATGCGGCGTCCCTGGCGCAACCCTTCGCCCTGGCCGTGCACGGTGAGCGATTGGCCTTTGTCGATGCTGCAACCAGCGCGCTGCGACTCATCGACCTCGATGGCAGCGAGGTGGTGACGCTGATCGGCAAGGGACCGTTCGAGTTCGGCGACCGTGATGGCTCGCTCGAGGATGCCGAGCTGCAGTGCCCGCTCGATGTCGTTTACCATGGCGATGAACTTCTCGTTGCGGACACTTTCAACAGCAAGATCAAGCGTGTCCACGGAGATGTGATAGAGACCATCGCCGGTCCTGATGATGGTTTGCACCATCCCGAGGGGCTGGCTGTCAGGGGTGACACCCTGTTCATCGCGAACACGGCGGCCAGCAGTATCCTTCGTCTGAATCTGGCGAGCGGGGAGGTCGACGAGATGACGCTGCGGGGCCTTGACGATGCTGCCGTCGCCCAGGACGAGTTCCAGAGCATCAGTTTGCGATCGAGGGCCGACGCGACCGTGAAGATCTACTTGCCCTTGCCATTTGGCACGCGGCTTCATCCCGAAGTTCCTGTGCGTGCGGATGTCGAGAATGTTGATGGGCATCCGTTGCTCATCGATATGCATGTCCAGCCCGATGTTCTGGCCGAGATGGTGGTGATCAGTGGCCTGTCCATGACCGACGAGGGCGAGGGGTCTTTTCGCATCCGTATTCGTGGCATGGTCTGTGTCGACGAGGATGCGGTCTGCCATCGTTACGAATGGTCTCGCGTGGTGCCGGTCTCGCTCGACCCCGAGGCGGCCACCGAGGTGGAGATCGAAGACTACGGCAGCTACTAGGCTTCGTGGGGCGGCCGCTTCAGTGCAGCGGCCAGACCAGCAAGATCATCGGCACGCTGACGGCGACCACGAGGATCTCCAGCGGTAGCCCCATCCGCCAGTAATCACCGAAGCGATAGCCGCCCGGCCCCATGATGATGGTGTTGTTCTTGTGGCCGATCGGGGTCAGGAACGCGCACGATGCGGCCACGGCCACGGCCATCAGGAAGGGGTCCGGGTTGGCGTCCAGACGTGTTGCGATATCGATGGCGATCGGTGCCGCGATCAATGCGGTCGCGACATTGTTGAGGATGTCGGACATGGTCATGGTGATGATCATGAGAATCACCAGCACGACGATGACCGGCATGCCCTGCGTCCAGTCGACGATGGATTGGGCGATCAGAGCCGTGCCACCGCTGCTCTCGAGAGCCGAGCCGATCGGGATCAAGGAGCCGAGCAGCACGATGACCGGCCACTCCACCGACTCGTAGAGTTGTTTCGCCGGTACCAGTCCGAGCAGTACGTAGAGCAGTGCGGCGGCGGCGAGGGCGACCGGCAGGTAGAGGACCCCGGTGCTGGCGGCAGTGATGGCGGCGGTGAAGAGGCCGATCGCCAGCCAGGCCTTCTTGCGTTGCAGCATGCGCAGACCTCGTTCGGCCAGGGGCAGGCAGCCCAGCCAGGTGGTGGCCTCCGCGAGGCGGTCCTCGGGGCCGGATAGCAGCAAGATGTCGCCGGCCTGGATGTGCAGCTTGCGTACGCGATCGCGGAAGGGCCGTCCCTGGCGCGACACGCCCAAAAGCATCACCCCGTGACGATAGGCGAGTTGCAGGCTCATGGCGGTTCTGCCGTCGATACGCGCGCCCTGTGGCACCACGACCTCGGTCAGGGTGAGCGGGTTTCCTGCCGACCCGGCCGTGCGTTTCGTTCCGAGGTGCTCGAGCTTGGCGGCGCCGACGAACTTCTCCATGGCCTCGGCGGAGCCCTCGATCACCAGCAGATCATCTGCTCGGATCTCTTCACGGCGGGCGGTGCCCGGTAGCCGCTTGCCATTGCGGATCAGGCCGAGGATGGCGAGGTCGTGCTCTTCGGCCAGGGGATACAGATCCTGCAGGCGTTCGCCAACAGCGCTGGAGTCTTCGCTCACCCGGGCCTCGGCGATGTAGCCTTCGAGATCCTGTAGTTCCTGGCCGACGTTGTGCTTGCCGCGTTCGGCCGGCAACAGGCGCCAGCCGATGGTGGCCACGAACAGCACACCGGCGATGGCCACGACTCCGCCGACTGCAGCGAAATCGAACATGCCATAGGGCTCACCGAGAGCATCGCCCCTGAAGGTGGCGACGACGATATTGGTCGGCGTTCCGATCAGGGTCACCATGCCGCCCAGGATGGTGGCAAAGGACAGGGGCATCAGGGTCAGGGCCGGGCTGCGCTCCGCCTTTTCCGCTGCTTCCATGTCCACGGGCATCAGCAGTGCCAGTGCGGCGACATTGTTCATCAGTCCCGACATCGCCGCGCCGATCCCGGCCATGAAACCGATATGCAAGCCGATGGTCCTGGTTCCGCTGACGACGTGGCGCGCGACCATTTCGATGGCACCGGAATTGGAGAGTCCGCGGCTGACGATCAGCACCAGGGCGATGATCACGGTCGCCGGGTGGCCGAAGCCCGAGAAGGCATTTTCGGTGGAGACCACGCCCGCGGCCAGCGCGACCACCAGTGCTCCGAAGGCCACGAGGTCGTAGCGTACCCGCCCCCAGACCAGCAGGGCGAACAGCGCGGCCAGGATCGTGAACAGGATGATCTGATCGGTATTGATGGGCAGTTGGCTCCACTCAGGCAGACATCGTCATCCTACTCGGGCATGGGCCGAAGACCTCGTCCGGCAGGGTCATTCTTCTCCTCGCTGACGGCTGGCTTGATCGGTGCTGCACGGTTCATGCGAGATCCAGGAAGCGGGCCTGCCCATCGGCATCCAGGAAGGTCAGCAAGGCTCGCTTACCAACGGCGAGATCCCCCCAGCTTTCGGCATCGATGGCTCGGGCCGGATTGGTGGCGGCGATGCGGGCCAGAGTTGCTGGCCCGGCCTCGGGCAGGATTTCCAGGAACTGGCGAATGGCGGCGGTCATCGTCAAGGCCGACCCTGCCAGTGCCCCCTGCTCGTTGCGCACCACGCCATCGGTCAGGTGCACGGCATCTCCTTGGATTCGGTAATCGCCATCGGGCATGCCGGCTGCCGAGACGGCATCGGTGATGAGGATGGTGCGTTCGGCTCCGAGGCACCGCCAGGCATTGCGGACCATGGCTGGATGAACGTGGGCGCCGTCGAGGATCAACGAGCAGGTCAACCGGGTTTCGTCGAGCACCAGACCGGCGAGGCCCGGACGTCGGTGGTGGATAGGGCCCATCGCGTTGTACAGATGGGTGGCGAGCCGGGCACCGGCGTCGACGCAGGCGGCCAAGCCGTCGGTGGTCTTTCCGTGCCCGATCGATACCGAGACGCCCGCTTCGCGAAGCCGGTGTATCGCTGCGGGGGCGCCGTCGCGGCCAGGGGCGAGGGTGACCAGGCGAACCTGTCCACGGCCGGCGCGGATCAGAGCATCGATACGATCCGGCGTCGGGTCGACGAAGCTGTCAGCCTGATGAGCCCCCTGGGCTTCCAAAAATGGCCCCTCGAGATGGATGCCCAGCGGGATGGCCAGATCGGGCTGGCTTTCGTCGAAGGCTTCGATCCAGTCGGCCAGGGCGGACGTTTGCGCGAGCATTCGCTCCATTGGCGCGCTGATCAGGGTGGGTAGGAAGGCGGCCGCACCGCCTTCCCGCGAGCATCGGGCGATGGCGTTCAGGGCCTCGGGATTGGCCTCATCCGCGCTGTGGCCGGCACCGCCGTTCACCTGCAGATCGATCAATCCGGGAAGGACTACCCCGTCGAGTTCGAGTTCTCGCTCGGCTTGCGGTATTTCCTGGCCGATGGCTGCGATCAAGCCGTCCTGTACGAGCAGATTGACGCCTTTGGCGAGGGTGTCGCCGAGGACTGTAGCTCGGGGTTTCAGAAGGATCGTGTTCACGATGGTGTTCGGACTATGATCGCATATCCGACACGCCAACATGCCGTTGTTTCCGCAGTTCGCAATCGCGCTTCTCGCCGGCTCGACCGGTGCGTTGGCTGCATGGCTGGCCGTCAGCTCGGGTGCTGCCGTGTCACCTCCTGACGGGCGTGATTTCACCCTCACGCGCTCGGCCGATGACCCACTCAAGATCACTCCGTCCAGGGACGAGCAACTCCTGGCGAAGCACCTCGGGGATTTTAATCTGCGGACGACGGTCGAGCTTGGCGATGGTGCTGAACTGGACCTCTTGTTTCGCAAGGTCGAGCCCAGGGATCCTCGCGTGGCTCAGTTCCACGGCCGCTTTCAGTTGTTGCGCCTGAGTACGACGATCGAGGGAGAGCCTTACCGCAACAGGGAAGATTCCTTGTTCGGAGACCTCCGAGGCGGCGTGAAGATTGCTGCCGGTGTGCCGGCGACGATCTTGCTGGAGGGTCGTGGTCGTCACGTTCGCGCCAATGTCGCTGGCCGGTGGTTTCCTTGGGTGGAAACGGTTGATAGCCGGGGCAGCTTGGCCTTCATCGCCCACGATGGGATTGCGCTGGTGCGGTATCTGAAGATCACGGCTCTGGATTCGCCGTGGCGGTTTCCGGGCTGGCTGATCTTGGCGGTCATCAGCGCGATGGCTGCCTTGCTGTCCTTGCGCGTCGGCTGTTCCTTCGTCAGGACAGCGGTCGTCTTTGCACTTTCTCTTCCGGTCGGGGGAATGATTGGAGAGGCCTGCCTGTTCAGTTATCTCTTGCCCGAATCGCAGCCCTCGATGATCGCGGTCTTGCTTGCTTCAGGGTGTGGTCTGCCCTTGGCTTGCGTGCTCAGTTCGCGCCGTTTCCGGGTGACGACATGTATCGGCGCAGCCTTGCTCGGTCTGATTCTGCTCGAGGTTGCGGCGCGCAGCGAGCGACCTCGGTTGATCGAGGATCCCCGGTTCGACGCTCACTTCGGTTCGCAATCCGGGCCGGCGGCTTACGATGCGTTCGCCGGCAGGGTCAACGGATCGGTGCGTGAAGTGCACTACGCCAGCGGCGTTGCTGACCGGGTGATGTTTCTGGGTGGTCAGGTGATGTTTCTGCCAGGAGGCCCGGATTTTCGTAACGTCGAGAGGCACCTTGGATTCAAGGTCACCACGGCTCTCGAGCAAGCTCTCGGGCGTAAGGTCGATGGGATCGTGATGCCGACGGTGTTCAGCAACACGATGCAGCAGTTGGCGGTGTTCCGGCGTTTCTACCTCGACTTTGCCCCCCGGGTTCTGGTCTTTGGCGTGAGTCGATACGAGCACGAGGCTGCCGAGCCACAGCGGGCGCGGGTAGCCTTCCAGCGGGCGATGAATCCCTCAACTGAGCCACCGCTGTCCACCCTGTGGCAGCTGTGGGCGCGACGCTTGAGCGGTGATCAGCCAGCATCGACCCCCGCGGATCTGAAGGAGACCTTGATCGAGGTGCAGGCGCTCTGCCGGCAGCACCGGATCACCCTGGTGCTGGCGACTGACTCGGGTGTCGACGCCGGTCTGGCAGATGTTGTCGAGGGGTTCGCTCGCGAGCATGAGATCCCCTTGGAGACGGATGTTTTGACTGCCGATGGCGAGGTTCGTGCCGACGGTTTGATCAAGGTGATCGGGGACTTGCTGGAGAAGCCGAGATGAAGCGAGTTTGCTGGTTTTGGGAGAAATGCGGGGTCGAGCATGGCCGGGTTGCGTGATTTGAGGGTCTCGGCGCGCAAGGAAATCCCTGCCAAGTTCCTGTCTGTCCGTTTCAGCCGCAGCGGCGGTCCCGGAGGACAGCACGTGAACAAGGTCGAGTCCAAGGTTGATCTGCGCCTCGACCTTCTCGGTGCCGAAGAAATCCTGGGTCGAGACGCGGCGACGCGGATCCGGGAAGGCCTCGCGAATCGCCTCGACGGGGAGGGTTGTTTGCGGGTGGTCAGTGATGGTCACAGAGAGCAGTCTCGCAACCTCGAGGTGGCACTCGTTCGGATGGAGACCCTGCTGCGAGAAGCTCTCGTGGTGACCAAGGAGCGCAAGTCCACCCGTCCGACCAGGGCCAGTCGCGAGCGCCGTCTCAACGAGAAGCGCCGCCGTGGTCAGGTCAAGCGGTTGCGCAGAGATCGCGATGATGACTGAGCCAGCCCGTTCACCGTTGATTTCCATACCGGAACTTCTCGACGAGAGGATTGCTGCAACCCCTGACGAGGTGGCCTTTTCCTCTACATCGGAAATCGTCACCTGGAGTGAGTTCGGCACACGGGCGGAGGCCTTGGCTTTCGGCCTTCGCGATCTCGGTGTATGTCCGGGCGATGCGGTTGCTGTCCTGGGAGAGACGACGGGAGAGTGGGCTGTTAGTGACCTGGGTATCCTCGGTGCGGGCGGGATCTCCGTAGGCCTCTATCAGACCCTCCCGCCCGTGCAGATAGGCCATGTTCTCGATGATTGCCGGGCCCGGGTCGTGATTGCGGGATCGGCTGCCGCGGTGGCGGCGCTGCGCGAGTCGGGGGCCGCGATCGATGCGATCGTCGGCTGGGGCGATGCGGAAGGATCTGACTCGCAGGTGGTGGGTTTTGGCGATCTGCTCCGGAAGGGTGCCGACCTCGCTCGGCGTCATCGGTCCGAGGTTTCCTGTGGCCGGGACAGTCGCGGTCCGGATGACACGGCCGTGATCATCTATACCTCGGGAACGACGGGTCGATCCAAGGGAGCGATGCTCTCGCATCGAAACTGTGTGTTTCAAGGCCAGACGCTGGGCTGTTTGGCGCCGATCGATCCTCATCGGGATGGCACGGTTTCGTTCTTGCCAATGGCTCATGCGGTCGAACATGTGATGGGTCTGTATGGCCGCATCGCGACGGGCATGCGCACGCGTTATGTCGGCGGGATGGAGGTGGCCGACATCTTTTCGAACGTGCTCGAGGTGAAGCCGACCCTGTTTGGTGCGGTGCCGCGCTTTTACGAGAAGGCGGTGGCAAAGATTCGTGATCGTGCCGCGACAGCCCACGGTTTTCGCAAGCGCCTCGTCGATTGGGGGATGGCCTGTGGAGATCGATTTTCGCGCGATCTTCGTGATGGGACTCGACCATCGGGTTCGTTGAGGTTGCAGCACGCGGTCGCGGACAGGCTTGTTCTGAGCAAGATCCGCGCAGGTTTCGGCGGCCGTGTCGAGTGGTTCATCACCGGCGCTGCACCGATCTCCTTGGAGGTCCTCGAGTTTTTCCATGCCTTCGGGGTGGTGATTCTCGAGGGCTATGGCATGACCGAGTGTTCGGGGATGGCCACGGCCAACACCTCACAAGCATGGAGGCTGGGGACGGTTGGCCGGGCATTGCCGGGCTACGAACTTCGCTGTGCTGACGATGGCGAGTTGCTGATCCGATCCGAGGGCGTCTTCCAGGGCTATCTGAATCTTCCCGAGGAAACCAGCCGCGCGCTGGATTCTGATGGTTGGTTGCACACGGGTGATATTGGCGTCATCGACGAGGAGGGTTGGGTAAGGATCACCGACCGCAAGAAGGATCTGATCGTGACGTCGGGAGGAAAGAATGTTGCGCCGGCGGCGATCGAAGCTCTGCTGTCAGCGGAGCCAGTTCTCGGCACGGTCGTCACTGTCGGGGATGCCAAACCCTACGTGTCAGCCTTGATCAGCATCGACCATGCTGTGGCCCGTACTCTCACCGGGCGTGTGGACTCCGGCGCGAAAGATCTCGTGAGGGATCCGCTGGTGCTTGCGCGCGTCCGCCACGCCATCGAGCAAGCCAATGCTCAACTGGCACGTTACGAGCGCATCCGCCGCTACCTGGTGCTCGAACAGGAGTTCACGATTGCCGGGGGTGAGTTGACGCCGACGATGAAGCCTCGGCGCCGCTTCATCGTCGATCGCCATCGTCAGGATATCGCACGGCTCTATGGCGAGGGGGATCAGTCGTGTGTCATCG
>CAZIVO010000115.1:0-11084 GCA_964542765.1 uncultured candidatus Brocadiaceae bacterium
TCGCTTGGAGGCGAGCATGAACTCAGCATCGATTCCGGAAAGGCCGCCCTCACATCGTTCGGCAATGAGTTTTTCTTGCTCGACGATCTGCTCGAACTGGTCGAGGAACCATGGGTCGATCCCTGTGTAGCCGTGGATCTCCTCGGTGGTCATGCCTGTCAGCAAGGCGGTGCGGACCCAGTTCGGTCGATCGGCCAAGGGCGTTGCCAGATGTGCCCGGATCTTTTCTGGATTGATCTTCTCGGGGGGTTCGTGCGGTTGGCCAGGGATGTTGCCGAAGCCGTGCAATCCGATTTCGAGTCCGCGCATGGCCTTTTGTAAGGCCTCCGTGAAGGTGCGCCCGATCGCCATCACTTCGCCAACCGATTTCATCTGGGTGGTGAGGGTTGGGTCAGCAGTGGGGAACTTCTCGAAAGCCCAGCGTGGACACTTGACGACGCAGTAGTCGATGGTTGGCTCGAAACACGCAGGGGTTTCCTTGGTGATGTCGTTTTGGATTTCGTCGAGCGTGTAACCCACCGCCAGCTTGGCGGCCATCTTGGCGATGGGGAAACCGGTGGCCTTCGATGCCAGGGCGGATGAGCGCGATACTCGTGGGTTCATCTCGATGATGACCATGCGACCATCGCGTGGATTGATGGCGAACTGAACGTTGCTACCGCCGGTCTCTACGCCGATCTCCCGCATCACGGCAAGCGATGCATCGCGCATGATCTGGAATTCGCGGTCCGTCAAGGTCTGGGCTGGGGCAACGGTGATCGAATCACCCGTGTGGACACCCATCGGGTCGAGGTTCTCGATCGAGCAGATGATGACGGCGTTGTCGTTCTTGTCGCGCATCACCTCGAGTTCGTACTCTTTCCAGCCGATGATCGACTCTTCGACCAAGATCTCGCTATTCAGGGAGAGTTCGAGTCCACGAGAGGCTATCTCCTTGAATTCGTCGAGGTTGTAGGCGATTCCGCCACCGGTGCCTCCCAGGGTGAAGCCCGGGCGGATGACGCATGGAAGGCCGACGCGGTCCAGTGCTACGACAGCCTCGTCGAGACTGTATGCGAGCGCAGATGGCGGTAGGTCCAGGCCAATTTTTCGCATCGCATCGCGGAACTCCTGTCGCCCTTCCGCCTTGGCAATGGCTTCGCGGCTGGCGCCGAGGATCTCGACATCAAATTTTGCGAGGATGCCCTGGTCGGCGAGTTGCATCGCGCAATTGAGGCCGGTCTGCCCTCCGAGCGTCGGCAGGATGGCGTCCGGCCGTTCCTTTTCGATGATCTCGGCCACGACCTGAGGAGTGATGGGCTCGATATAGGTCCGGTCCGCGATTTCCGGATCGGTCATGATCGTCGCCGGATTGGAGTTGATCAGGATGATCCTGAACCCATCTTCTCGCAGAGCTTTGCAGGCTTGCGTGCCGGAATAGTCGAACTCGCAGGCCTGACCGATGACGATCGGTCCGGAGCCCAATATGAGGATCGAGTCGAGATCTTGGCGGCGGGGCATCGGGGGTTGTGGGCAGGCAATAAACCAAAAGCTGGGGGATGTGGCGAGCAGGAAAACAGGAAGTCGTCAGGGTACGTTCAGGCACAGCTGTCGCGAAAGTAGCGAGAGACCCTCCGAGAGCCCAAAAAGAGGCCGGAGGAGGTGGTCGAACCTCATGTTTACACGGGACAATGTCGTCGTGGTCACAAGGAACATTCTAGTCGAGACTATGGGTCTGTGTGTGCTGGTCGGCTTTGCCGTGGAGGCAGGTGCGCAGGAGCCATTGCGTGCGACCGTCTCACGGGTGTGCGGCGATGGCGAGATAGAGCTTGAGGATGGGCAGCGGGTCCGGCTACAGGGTCTGTCCTTGCCCGCCGAAGCAGTGCGTCCAAAGGGTGCCCGGGCAGATCTCAGGGCCTTTCTGGAGGATCGACTCCTTGGCCGAGCCGTGTGGGTTTTCTCCAGGACGAAGACGGCGAGCGATGGCGACGGCCTGGTAGGAAGGGTCTCTCTTGCCGAGGATGGGGCCTGCATCAACGAGCAGGTTCTTTGTCGTGGCTTGGCCGTCTTCACCGATTTCGGGCGGGATGAGCGGGGGTTGGATCGTTTACGCGCAGCCTCCCGGCAAGCCCGCCGAGACCGGCGGGGCTTGTTCAGCCGGACACCGCCCCGCGCCTTTGAGGAGCCACCATTTCTCAATGGTGCGGTCATCGGCCTCCACTACAAGACCGAGCGTGCACGCTACACCCGCCAGATCGATGAGCTTGCCCAGGCGGGTTTCCGCCACGTGTCCTTCCTGTTCCCTGTTTTTGTGCAGAATGTCGAGGCTCACAAGATTCAGCGCAGTGATCCGAGGACGGTGAGTGATCGGCGCCTCATCGAGACGATCCGGCACGCGAAGTCAAAGGGGCTGTCGGTCATGTTGCTGCCGATTGTTCTCTTGCATGAATTTGACGAGGTCGAGTGGCGTGGCACCTTGCGGCCCAAAAAGAGGGATCTGTTCTGGTCGGAGTACGAGCTGTTCCTCGCTCACTACCTCGATATTGCCGAGGCGACCGGCGTGGAGATCTTTTCCGTCGGCAGCGAGTTCAGTTCGCTCGAATCGGATACTGCTGCCTGGACTCGCGTCATTGTCAATGCCCGCGGACGCTTCTCGGGATTGCTCACCTATTCGGTCAATTGGGATCATGCGCACGAGCCACGTTTCTTCGGACTCCTCGATATCGTTGGCGTGACCGGCTACTTCTCCTTGACAGCAGAACGAAATCCTTCCCGTGCACAGATCGAGGCGGCGTGGCGTGCGCGAGGTAAGGAACTCGAGGCTCTGGTGGGTTCGTTGGGTAAACCCGTGATCTTCACGGAGGTGGGTTATGCCAGCCAGGACGGGATCAACAGGGACCCGTGGAACTACCACATGAATCCCGATCGGATCGATCTCGATGAGCAGGCTGATTGTTTCGCCGCCTTCCTGGCGGTTTCGTCAGAATTCACCTTCTTGGAGGGAGCTTATCTTTACGACTACTTCGGAGAGGGAGGTGAGCAGGATCCTTCCTATAGCCCACGGGGCAAGCCGGCATGGAAATACTGGCGTCTCTGGGCGGGGCGATGACCGGCCTTCTCTGCCGCGTCACAGTTGCTGGCGAAGTGTTACCAGATGTCGGCCTTCGCGAGAGCTTGTGCGGCTTTCAGCTCACTGCCCTTGGGGCGGCACTCGACGCCGACAAAGCCGCTGTAGCCGAGCTGTGAAACCTGCTTGAGGACGCGGGGGTAGTAGATTTCACCGGTGCCGGGTTCGTTGCGTCCCGGGTGATCTGCAATCTGGACGTAGCCGATCTGCGAGCGGCCCTCACGAAGGTGTCCGCAAAGGTCGCCCTCGCTGATCTGCATGTGGTAGAGATCCCAGTTGATCTTGACGTGTGTTGATCCTACTTCGCGACAGATGCGGATGGCATCCGTGCTCCCGTACAGGCAATGGCCCTTGTGATCGACGCGGATGTTCATCGGCTCGAGGATCAGGGTAACGTCGTTCTTTTCCGCAATCGGAGCCGCCAGTTTGAGGCCGGCGATGATGTTGTCATGCATTTCGGGTTGCGTCATATCTCGGACGTCATTGCCGCCGACGACTGTCATCAGCTTGCAGTTCAACTTCTTCGCGACTTCGCACCCGGCCTCGATATCTTCGACGAACCGGGTGTGGTTTTTGGTTTCGTTCAGACCTGGGCGGAATCCCCAGGCGGTGAATTGAGCGATGGAGATTCCCAGTTCTTGGGTCAGATCGGAGATGGCGCCGAGATCTTTCTTTTTCCATGGCCAGAACTCGATGGCCGGGAAGCCAAGCTTTGCAGCTTCGCGGATCCGATCCAGGAAGGGGATCTTCCGCCACCACATCTCGATGTTGACGGCAAACTTGGTTTTAGGAGTTTGACCCGGCTTGGCCTGTCCAGGGTCCTGGACATCTTGTTGTTGACCCAGAAACAAGGGTGCTGCCAGGGCGGGTGATGAGGCGAGGATGGTCCGGCGAGTGATTTGTCCCATGCCGGGATTGTAGGGCCAAGGGGCTTGGATCGAACAGGCCGCTCTGTGAGCCTCGCGGTTCCGCTGCGAGGAGGCTGAGGGAGATCAGCAGGTGGCAGCCTCGAGATCGGCGAATGAGAGGAGTTCGGTCTTGCTTGACCCGAGTCCTGTCGGCAGCACGAAGTGCAGGCCTGCCTGTGCGGCTTTCTTGTCCCGCTCGATGAAGGGGCCGAGGCGAGAGTAGTCGGGGATCGGGTAGGCCTCGAATCCATAGGAGGAAAGCAGTGCGTGACAGCGTTCGGCAGCCTCGTCCGTGATTGCCCCGCGCTGCTGGGCCAGGTCGATGGCGAAGTGCGTTCCCCGGGCAACTGCCTTGCCGTGCACGAGCCGGTAGCCGGAGTCAGCTTCCAGGGCGTGGCCGATGGTATGGCCCAGGTTGAGGAGTTGGCGTTTTCCGAGCTGTTCTTGTGGGTCACTCTCGACGATGTCGATCTTCGCGCGCAGGGCGAGGCGGACGACTTCGGTGAGGGTGTCGAGATCGCGATCTCGCACGGCATCCGGCTTTTGATCGAGGAGATCGAAGAGTTCGGGAGAGAGACCGATGGCCATCTTCAACGCTTCTCCGAGACCCGAGTCGAATTCTTCCGGGCTGAGGGTTTCGACAAAGCCTGTGTGGATGAACACCTCCTGCGCAGGCCAGAAAGTCCCTGCGAGGTTCTTGCCCTCCGGGAGATTGATCGCGGTTTTTCCGCCAACGCTGCTATCGAGCATGGCGAGGAGGGTTGTAGGGATTTGAGTCAGCTGGATTCCGCGTAGGTAGAGCGAGGCAGCCAGTCCACCGAGATCTCCGATACTGCCGCCGCCAAGTGCGATGAGATGCGAATCTCGTCGTAGACCGCGCCGAGCCATCTCGCACAGAACATCGTGAAGGGAGGCCATGGTCTTGGCTGTTTCGCCACCTTCGACGCAAAAGGATCGGTCGTGGCAGAGGGTGGCGTGAAGTTTGGCGAGTCTCTCATCAGTCAGAACGAACACTCCATCGGCGCTGGTCGCCGCGGAGATTTCTTCGAGTTCAGTTCCGAGATGTACGGTTGTTGCCGGGCACCCTTGGGGTGCGCATGTGAGCGAGGCTCGGGTCACGGTTTTACGGTGGTTGTTTCGGAGGTGCGTGATCGGCGTTTCCGCCGCCGCTCGACGAGTTCGCTTTCGAAGGCCAGAGATCGCTTGCGGTCGCGCAGGGAGGACACCAAGAATACGATGATGACAATGATGATCAGCGATGAGAAGGCGATCGTGATCTGGTTGGTGAGGATATCTTTGGGCAGGTCATACTTGGTGATCGCCGAGGCCACGAATATGGGCGCGTAGTAGTCCTTACGGCGCTGGAACTGCAGCCCTTCCGGGTCCAGACCCGTGTAGAGGTATCGCTTGAAGAAATAAGCGTGGATCTCGACCGCCTGCCCTCGTAACCAGCCCTCTCCAACGGGTTCGGGTACCCATACAGGGATCGTGCGGCCACCGAGATCGCGACACTGGATCCACGCCTCGGACCAGTGCTCGATGTGCAGGGGATTGTTTTTCGCCGGCATGGTGCGCCACATCTGCAGCGTTCCGAGCAGGCGGAACGGCGTGCCTTTAGGCGTGCGTCCGGATTCGCATTCGCGCCACTGATCTCGCGTGACAAATGCGGGGATTGCTTCGCGGAGATCGGTGGTGAAGGGCTTGGCCTGGCTCCTTGCGTAGCTCGTGAGGTGCCAGAGTGGAACATCTTGCGACTCGTCGAGTGTCAGTCGCATGTCCTGCTCGTCCTGGAGTTCTCCATTTTCGAGTATTCCGTCCTCGACACGAGCGAGAACGGAAGGGTCCAGGGCTTCGACGGCATCCCAGTCCGCGTGTGAGCGCATCACTTCAGGCCCCACCAGAACGGGAGCCAGATCCAGCTTGGTCGGGAGATTGGTGTCGCGGAGCTTCAAGAAGAAGCCCTCGACTCTTACCCAGTCACCGATCTTCAGCCCTTCATCGGGTGGCAGGGAGATGTAGAAGAGGACGAAGTTGCCGTCCTCGGTCTTCATGCGTCCTTCGCGGATCTCGTAGTTTCGGACAGGGTGACCGGGCTTGCTCTTGGAGAGGTAGTCCAGCTCTCCTTTGTACCAGAGGTAGCGCCCCCTGTACTTGCCGGGCGAGCCACGAAGTTGAGCGATCGGCACGGGCTCTGCCGGAAGTCCGAGCTTTTCGGAAATGGTAGGAGTGACCCGAAGCGATTTCTCCAAGAGGTGTTCGAGAGCTTCCTGCTCGATGGTCAGGCGGTTGGTCCGGGTCTCGTCATGGATACGGGCGAGAATGGCAGGGTCGAGTTCGGGCGGGGGCGTGTCGTCCTTCAGGATGGGTGCCGGGTCCCGCTCCTGAGTTGCTGTGGGCGGGTTGTAGAAGAAGGCCAGAAAGACGGTGAGCCCGAGAAGGGTGCCCATGAGGCCGATCCGCAACCCACCACCAACCGAAGTGGGAAGACGTCGACGAGGATTTGCGGTCGGGAGATCGTGCCCGGTCATTTCATCTGAGCATAACGGAAGAACCGCGCCCCGGTTCGCAAGGACCTTGCGACCTTTCTGCTGTTGAAGTCTTGCAAGTCCCGTCTAGACCGCGGCCCGGGGGGGCTTGCTGGTCGTGGTGCTCGATCGCTTTTCTTCCTTGGCCGGGGAAGTAGAGGCTTTGAATGAGATCTTGGCGGACAGATCGCCGAAGCGGACGAGGAGGAACCCCCCGGGGTCCTTGCCCGGGTCTGCGATCGCCTGGATGTTGAGGCGACTGGAAATGGCGCGATCCTGTTTCTCCACGCGCAGGGCAATCGAGGCGATTTCCTTGTCGTCATCATCTTCGAGGATCATGTGCCAGGTCAGCTTTTCGTCGATCTTGAATGACAGCTTGCAGGTTCCGGCCCTCAGCGGAAGGTGTTCCAGTTCGATGTTGCCCTGCACCGTGAGTTGTCCCTTGACAGCTGACTTGAAGCCACCGGCATTGAAGATGTTGCGGTACATCTTCCCCTCTGCGGTTTTGGACGTCAGCATCTTCAGCGTTCGCCCTTGGGCGAGGTCAAGCTGGTTATAGGCGATGGCGAGGGAAGTTCCGTCCTTGAAGGTCAGGGAACTGGTCGCACGTGGACCATCTTGGGCTGCGAGGGTGGCCGAGATGATCGTGAAGGCCACGGTCAAGGATAAGGGGTTCATGGTCCCTCCTCTGCGGGGAATGCCAGAGGCTCACTCGGGCATGTCGTAAAGACCACCGAGCGTGTAGTTGGCGATGTCGGACCGGTCGACGATCGACGCAGCTGCCACACCGAGGGTGATGGCGATGACCTCCGAGATTTCTTCGGCGGTGGCACCATGTTTCTTCGCCTTTTTGAGGTGGCCTTCAAGGCAGCCCTTGCACCCGCTGGTCAGGGATGCGGCGATGGCGATGAATTCCTTTGTCTTGATATCGAGCTGGCTCTTGCCATAGGTCGCCTTGTAGAAGCCCATGTAGAGCTGCTTGAGATCCGGCGTGAGGAGAGCGTAGCTACGCATCTGCGAACTGGGTACGCGACCGTCGAAATCGACGCCCTCATCTTTTTCCTGGAAGGTCTCTTGGCCCTCGGAGGCCTGACCGTCTTCGGGCCTGGCTTCAGTGTCGTTGTGTTCGTTCATCTTTCAGCAACCTTGGCATCATGGAGAGTGTGGATGCGAAACCGGGAACCTCTCTTACGGATTAGTGAGGCCGGGGATAAGTGTAGTTTTCCAATTTCCGTGGGTATCCGGCCAGTAGCCAGCTAGCTGGTCGAGGAGGTTGATCTAGCCTGATTGCTGCAGGCGCAGGTGTAGCCGGACCAGATGTTCCCGGTCGCCACCGGTTTCGAGGCGCTGGAATGCTTCTTCGAACTCCATCCAGGCGATTTCGCCGATACGAGGCCCGGGAGTGAGTTCCTTGATCGGTTGGTCGGGGCTGCCGGCCTGATAGGCGATCGGCCATTCGACGAGGCCGATATCCCCGAAGATTTCCTTCGAAGGCTGTGATAAGTCCATGATCTGGAGTGGTTTGGAAATGCCGGTGTCAGCCTTGACCTCGCGTACCACGGCATCCTGGATGTGTTCGTCATGCTGGATCGATCCGATGACAGGACCGATGGGCCATTCGGCCGCGGGCTTGTGTTGCAGCAGAAGGAAGCGGGGATCTCGCTCCAGATACTGGAAGACGAAGACCCGAATGCGATGGTCGAGTACGAACATTGGTAATGGAAAGACCTCTATCCATTATCGTCTCCAAAGGCTGCTTTGGGGCAACCGAATGTGAGGTTCAGCGTCAGCGGCGTCTTTCGCCCTTGCCACGGTCGGATTCTCCGGCTGGCAGGAGGCTCTCGAGGCCGGATTTTCCTTTCGCGAGCGTGAATTCCTTGGCGACGAAGGCCAGGGAGTGCGGTAGCCGGGCCGCGTTGTAGCCACTGGCCCAGCCGTGCCCGCCCCCGTCGACGAGTTGCCAGCTGTGGTCGATATCGCGCTGCTTCATCAGCTTGTGGAGGCTTTCATTGCCCGAGTCGAACTCGTAGCGGTCCGCGCTTCCGCAGTCGAAATAGATCTTCAGACCGGCCAGATCGCGGCGGTGCGATGATGCGATGATGTGCAGGGGGTTGTTGGCTTGCCAGCGCTTCTTTTCGAGTGGCTTGCCGTAAATCCGATCCAGACCGAGGCGCTTCCCCCAGCCTTCGAGCGCGCGTTGGTGCCGTTCGCTGAGGTTGTCGGGGTCAGGTGGAAAGATCGCTGCCGAGTGAGAGGCTACGACGCGGAACAGTTTCGGGTGCCGCAGAGCGATGTTGAGGGCGCCGAACCCTCCCATGCTGACTCCCATGATCGCGCGCATGCCGGGGTCCTTTGCGATCCGGTAGGTCTCTTCGAGATGGGCAAGAAGGTCCACGATGATCAAGTCTTCGTTCTTCCCGGAGTCCTTTCCATTGACGTAAAAAGAGCTTCGGCCACCGTTGGCGGTCACGAAGATCATCCGGGGGACCTGCCCCTTGCCGGTCATCCTGTCGAGAATGGGCGCGCCGCCACGGGTCGCGAAACGCATGTGATCCTCGAACATCCCGTGAAGCCAGATGACCAGTGGATATTGCTTTTGCGCCTGGCTCTTGTAGTCCTTTGGCAGGAAGACTCCGTAGCTGGCCTTGCGCCGGAGGGCCTTGCTCTCGAAGGTCGATTGCTCGAACACCAGGTTTTCGAGCTTCGGCATGCTGTTGCGCCGTCCCTGGGCTTCGAGGCAGCTGATGATGGCGACGGCGACGGCGAGTGAGGTTCGGAGTATCATGGTGTTTCTCCTGTCACGTAGTTCTGCGCAACCATCGCCTCATTGAGCGGGTAAAAGGTCGTTCCGAGAGACTTCGATTGATGGATGGGGATGATACCAGAGTGCAGCGACTGCTGGCGCCACTGACCAACTATGAACGTCAGCGCCCCGATCGCGTGCGCTGGTCTCTGGACAATATGCGGGATCTTCTGTCCAGACCGGGAGCATCGCAGTTGCGGGGCCGACTCGTTCAGGTGGGTGGTTCCAAGGGAAAGGGCACCACATCACTCTATATCGAGAGCCTGGCGCGTGGTGCAGGCCTGCGGGTGGGGACCTATCTCTCTCCCCACCTCGAGAGTTTGCTCGAGCGCGTTCGTCTCGAGGGTGCCTCGATCACCGAGCCGATGCTGTCTGAAGCGTTGGAGCCGATTCTGGAGTTTGCCATGGCCAGTGGCAAGGAGCTGAGTTTCTTCGAGGCGATGACGGCGGCAGCGGTGGAATCTTTTGCTGCTGCCGGCGTGGATATGGGGGTACTCGAGGTAGGGCTCGGCGGCAGGCTCGATGCGACAACAGCAGTGCCGGTGGATGCATCGATCTTGACCAACGTCGAACTCGAGCATACGGAATTGCTCGGAGATTCAGTGGCGGCAATCGCCGCGGAGAAGGCGCATGTCTTGCGCCCGGGACGGCCTGGATTCACCGCGGCATCAGGGGATTCTCTGGATGTATTCCGGCAGCATGCCCGGGAGATCGGTGCCGAGTTGCTGGTTCTCGGTGAGGACTTCGAAGTGGAGGTGGAGGAAGAGACCGAAGATGCTTTTTGGGGCCGTCTGGTGATTCCGGGTGGCGCTCCCCGGTCTTTTCAACTCGAGGGCGCCGCACGCTTTGAATTGCCTGCCTTCGGATTGGCCATGGCTTGTCTGAGCAGGCTCTATCCGGATCTGGAATTTCCGCTACAGCCCGTTCCCAGGCCTGCCTTGCCCGGCCGCTGCGAGGTGGTGATCTGTCCGGATGGCAACCCGATTATCCTCGATGGTGCCCATACCGAGGGCTCCATGCACAGTCTCGCGATCGAACTGGAACGTAAGTTTCCGGGGCAGAGAACTTCTATCCTGTTTGCGACAGCTTCGGGCAAGCGCTGGCAAGAAGGCTTGAATTGTCTGCTCGAAAAGGCCGATAGAGTTCTAGTGACCGATCTTTCGGGCACGGTGGCCGAATCGCCAGAGATGGTCCGTGAGTGGATCGTTTCGCGGGGTGTGTCGGCCGAACTTGTCACGGATGTGCGAGAGGGCTTGCGTGTTCTGGCAGATCATCCGGGTCCGCGTGTGGTGACCGGTTCTTTCTATCTTGTTGGTGAGGTGCGTGAGGCAATTCGATGAGCAGAGATGCAGACACTGGTGATTCGCTGGCGACTCCGGCCATCATCGAGGACCTGTTCCTGACGAATACTTTCTTGATCAAGGGCCGGCTCGCTAACAAATACCACCGGTTGACCAAGATGCTCGAGGATACGGAGCAAACGTTCCTGACGATCGAGGATGCTCTCATGGTGCCGGTTCGCGGAGGCCGCGTTGTCGAAACGCCGCGGGTTCTCGTCAATCGCGAAGAACTGCTCCTGGCCCACGAGTTTGTTGCCACATCGGGTGACGATGCGCAGCGGATGCTCGCGGACAACGATAAGCCGGTTCCTATCCGAGCTTTCTACAGCGGCCCCATGCAGCTGGAAATTTCCGGTCAAGTTGAGCCGGGCGCTTACGAGCCTTCGGCGAATATGGGGCGTC
>CAZIVO010000116.1:0-11019 GCA_964542765.1 uncultured candidatus Brocadiaceae bacterium
CAGGCGGTATCGGTTTCACCCTGCCCAACTCAAACAGTCTCGTCGGCAAGCGGGCTTATGTGCAATTCACGGCCATTGACCCGGGTGTCTCGCGACGGCTCAAGATCTCGCTGACCGATGCCGCTGAGTTCCATATCGGTGGCTGATCTTTGCAGAAGCAGCGACTTGCGTGGTATCGCCTCGCTTGCCGAAGGTGAGATGCGCTTTTTGGCCTTCGCCTTGCTCGTGTTCGCGACCATCCTCGCCTGTGCCCCGGCACAAGAAGATCGGCTGCCAGTGACCTTTGTCACGCAGGAGATCGATTCAAAGATCAAGATTGGTTACGGCCTTGCCATTGGCGACGTCGATGGTGACAGGAATCTCGACATCTTGCTTGCCGATAAGACGCAGTTGGTCTGGTACCGAAACCCGGGCGTAGAAGGAAAAACCAAAGCCCCCTGGGAGCGTCACGTGATTCATGACAAGGCCACGGCGCAAGACAATGTTTGCCTGGCCGCTCTCGACATCGATGGTGACGGCAAGGTCGAAGTCGCGCTGGGTGCCGGCTGGCGACCTGCGGACACCGTGGCGAGTGGGAGTGTGCATTACATGATCCCCGGCGAGGATCGCCGGCAGCCATGGCAGAAAATCGATCTCCATCGCGAGCCCACCGTCCACCGCATGCACTGGGTGGCTGACGGTCAAGGAGGATCGCAACTCGTGGTGCTGCCCCTTCACGGGAGGGGCAATCGGCGTGGGCAAGGCGAAGCCGTCAAGGTCCTGGCTTACACGCCCCCTGCCGAAGACCGCAGCAAGCCTTGGATGACCGAACTCATCGATCAGTCGATGCACGTCACGCACAACTTCGATCCCGTTCAGTGGGATGAGGACGTCGCAGAAGAGCTTTTGCTGGCCGGACGCGAGGGCGTGGTGCTTCTCGATCGCGACGACAAACGCTGGCGCCGCACCGAACTGGTGAACGCGAGCAAGTTTCCCGAGTTCGAGGGTGCCGGCGAGGTGCGGATGGGGCGTGTCGGCGGCGGGCGCAAGGTGGTGGCGACCGTAGAGCCCTTCCACGGCCAACGATTCGTCCTCTATCTCGAGCCTCAAGATGGCGGCGATGCTTGGCAGCGGCAGGTGTTGTGCAAGGATCTCGCCCAGGGCCACGCGATTGCCTGCGGAGATCTCGATGGCGATGGCAGTGACGAATGCCTCGTCGGTTGGCGTCAGCCGAATCAAGCGGGCGAGTTAGGGATCCGGATCTACACTGCGAAGGCTACGCAGTGGGTCATGGAGCCGCTCGATGGCAAGGCCATGGCCTGCGAGGATCTGCGGTTGGCGGACCTGGATGGCGATGGCGATCTGGATGCCATCGCCGCCGGCCGGGCAAGCCACAATCTCCGCATCTACTGGAATCATCGTCGCGATGACTAGCCAGGGTCACTAGACAGCGGCGATGACAGCCTTCCGGATGAACGAGTTCATGACCGGAGGGCCGTGGCAGCGGTAATTGCTGGCTTCGGTGGGGATAAAGATGGCTTCCGTGGTTATGGTGCTCGGCCCCTTTTCAGCCCATGACCACTCCCCTCCCTCCGCACGCCGTCCTGCTCTCCTTCCTGTTCGGCTTTTGTGTCAGTTGTGCAGCGGGTCCGAGCGCAAGCCGGAAACCACAGTTCACTGCCGCCGAGCGAGAAATCGAACTCGCTGCTTTCGATCAGGTCTGGACGACGGTCCGAGATCAATACTGGGACCCGGAGATGGCAGGTATCGACTGGGAGGGCGTTCGTGTCGAACTCGAACCGGCGATGCACGAGGCGAGCAATCGCGGAGCTACCCGTGCGATCATGAACCAGATGCTCGGCAGGCTGGGGCAGTCACACTTCGGAGTCTTCGGGGGAGAGCCGCCCGAAGAGGCCAACAGTGAACCACGCGCAGCGAAACCCTCTGCCGGAAGCGGTGCCGGGAAGCCTTCTGCCAAACGCAAGCCAGCTCGGGAGAAGCCGAAGAGCACCGGTCCCAGCAACCACGAAACAGGATGTACCTTGCGGGCGTTGAAAGGTCAGGCGGTCGTGACCTACATCGAGCCTGATTCGCCCGCTGATCAAGCCGGTGTCAAGCTCGGCTGGATTCTCCGCTCAATCGCCGGACGCCCTGTGCAGAAGGTGATCTCGTCCATGGCGAAGCGACCGAAATCTTCGGCCAGCGATCTCTACATGACCATGACCTTGAATGCCGGGCTGCGCGGCACTGCGGGCGAGACTCGAAACCTCGTCTTCGAGGACGGCGACGGGGAAGAAGTGACTCTGGATGTGGGGGTGGAACCTCCACGCGGAACGCTCACGCGCCTGGGCAATCTCGGCCGCGTCCACGTGATCTGTGACTTTCATCGTCGCGACGACAACATAGGCTACGTCCGGTTGAGCGCCTTCATGGACCCAACCCGCGTCATGGCCCAGTTCGAGAAGGCCATTCGTTCCTTTGCG
This sequence comes from uncultured candidatus Brocadiaceae bacterium, assembly GCA_964542765.1. Classification (GTDB taxonomy): domain Bacteria; phylum Planctomycetota; class UBA1135; order UBA1135; family UBA2386; genus CAZIVO01. The sequence continues at coordinate 2,463 of CAZIVO010000116.1, forward strand.
GAGTGCAAGGGAGTGATTATCGATCTCCGAGGCAATCCCGGCGGGCTGGGAATCATGGCCTCGGGTTTGGCAGGCTGGTTCGTCAGCGCGTCCGGCAAGAGCCTCGGTCGGATGGCCACGCGTGCAGGCGAGATGAAGTTCGCCATCTTCCCACGGGCGCTCTCCTACCCGGGGCCCTTGGCGGTGGTCATCGATGGCGCCTCGGCCTCGACATCGGAGATCTTTGCAGCCGGCATGAAGGATCTGGGGCGTGCCAGAATCTTCGGCAGCACCTCGGCGGGCGCAGCCTTACCCTCGGTCATCGCCAAATTGCCCAATGGTGATCGTTTTCAATATGCCATCGCCAATTGCTGGTCGGCCAACGGCCACCGCATCGAAGGCAAGGGCGTCGAACCGCACGAGATCGTCGAGCAAGATCGCTCCCAGCTTCTGCAGGGTCGAGACACCGTGATCGACGCAGCAGTGCGCTGGATCGGCAACGCAACATCAAACAAGTAACACCTCTGACATCACGCTTTGAAATTACGGAGATTCTTCATGTTCCACTCCATCAGGCTATGGACTCTTCCCTTGGCCCTCATCGCTGTTTCGCTCCCATCGCAAGATCTTCCGTCGAGCAAAGCGATCGTCGATTTGGTTCTCGCCGGCCGTGGCGACAAGGACGCCCTTGCGCAATGCCAGTCGATCCATAGCACAGGCAGCATCTCCTTTCCCGCCATGGGCCTCGAGGGGAGCCTCGAAGTTTGGATGGCCAGGGGCAACAAGCAATACAGCAAGGTCGATATCCCGGGGATTGGGGTCATCGAGTCCGGTTGTGATGGCGAGGTGATGTGGGAGAGGAGTGCGATCATGGGCGAGCGCATCGTCGAGGGCCAAGAGCGCGCTCTGAAGGAGCGAGGATCGCCCGATGCGCTCTTCAAGTGGGGGACTTTCTTCAAGTCGATCGAGGCTACCGAGGAAGAAGAGATTCGCGGCCACGCTTGTTACAAGGTCAAGGCCCTGCCCAAGCAGGGCGATGCCGAGTGGTACTGGATCGAGAAAGAAACAGGGATCATCTGGCGGAGCCAAGCTTCGGTCGAATCACCGATGGGTAAGCAGGCCGTGCAGGCAGACATCATCGAGTATGCGGAAGTGGATGGTGTCCGATTGGCCAAGAAAACCATCCAGACTGCGAGTGGTCAAAAAGTCGATCTGGGCGTGGACAAGCACGAAGTCAATGTAGAGATTCCCGAGGGTCGTTTCGCTCTCCCCGCCAGCATCCAGGCCTTGGTGGACAAGCAACAGGGCGGCAAGACTTTCCTTTGCGTCTCAGCCGCGAAGGACAAGAAGTTGCTGCTCTACGAGCTCGATGGCGAAACGGGCCAGCTGACCGAAAAAGAGCAGATAGAACTCGATGGCGGGCCAGGTTGCCAATGCATCAGCCCCGATGGAAAGTTCCTCTACGTTGCCATCCGCAACAATAACAGCATCGCCACCTATGCCATCAACGCGCAGGCCGGGACCCTCGAGCGGGTCGCCTCCACCAGCATTGGCGCCAACCCTGCCTACATCGCGACCGACCGCACGGGCCGCACTCTATTGTGGGCTTCTTACCGCGATGGTCTGGTCGGTAGCCACCGGATCGGTGAGGATGGAGCGGTCGTGGAGGGGCCGGTCAGCCGGATCGAGACCCACCGTTGCGCCCATGCCATCCTGGCCGACGCAGAGAATCGGTATGTCCTGGTTCCGCACACCTGCGCAAACGCGGTCTACCAGTTCCGGTTCGATGCAGCGACAGGTGCGCTGGCTCCCAACGATCCACCCCTGGTGCAAACAGCTCAGGGTCTTGAGCCACGCCATCTGGCCTTCCACCCGAATCTTCCCATCGTCTACTTCGATGACGAGAAGGGCGACAGCGTGACGGCTTACCGGTATTCAGCCAGCGAGGGTACGGTGAAAGCTTTTCAAACGGTCTCGACCCTGCCAGCGGATTTCGATGGCAGCGAGAACACCTGTGCCGATATCGAGATCACGGCCGATGGCCGCCATATCTACGCATCCAATCGCGGCCACAACTCGATCGCAGTCTTCGCCGTCGGCGAGAAGGGACGGCTCACGGCGCTGAGTCAAGCACCCAGCGGCACGACGCCGCGCTCCTTCAACCTCTCACCCGATAACGCCTGGTTGGTGGCTGCGGGCCAAAAATCGAACGATCTCCACGTTTACCGTCGCGATACCGAAACCGGCGAACTCACCAAGCTCGAGCAGTACCCCACGGGCAAGAACCCGTCCTGGGTCCAGTTTCTGCCGCAGCACTGAGATTAACCGCCACAACCATCCTTCGGGTCTGTTGATCGCAACCTGGGAGGGGATTCGCTCTAATCTCAAGCGGTCAGGCAACTCGGAGACGGCGTCACCCCGGGGGGAGTGAGACCGAGCGGCCGCAGCAAAGGCTTCGAATGATGATGATCAAAACAGCCACGCCCGGGGCGAGCTTGCCCACTCTTGCACTCTTTGTGATCACGCTGGGGTCAACCGCCGCCAGCGAGCTCCGTTCCCAAAGGAACCAGGCGCCCAGTGCGAAGACCGCCGCGCGCAAGATCGACCAGCTGGTCGAAGCGGATCTCGCTCGCCACGAAGCGACGCCCAACGCCAGATTGACCGAGGCCGGTTTCGTGCGTCGCGCCTATCTGGCGATTCTGGGCCGGATCCCGAGCACCGATGAAACGCGCCGGTTCCTTGGTTCGCGCAGTTCCACCAAGCGATCGCGCTTGATCGATGAATTGCTCGATTCGCCCGGCCACGTCAGCCACATGACCAACTACTGGGCCGATGTCCTGCGCGCGAAGTCACGGTTGAAGAGCGGCTCAGGTGAGGCCTATCTGCACTTCATCAAGCAGTCCATTGCCGAAAACAAACCCTATGACCAGTTCGTGACCGAGATGCTGACTTCCGAAGGGTCGGCGATGGAGCGTGGTAATGGTGCCGTCAACTATTACGTGCGTGATCGCGGAATGCCCGAGGACAACATGTCCAACACGGTGCGGGTCTTCCTCGGCACCCGCCTCGAATGTGCGCAGTGCCACAATCATCCTTTCGACAAGTGGAAGCAGAAGGAGTTCTTCGAGATGTCCGCCTTCACCGGTGGCATTTCCTACAGACACCAGTTTGTGGATTCCGACGATCCCGGCGCCAAGCTTCTGGGCATGGTGAGAGAGATGAAAAGGGACGACAAGAAGATGGTCGCCAAGGCTGCGAGCAAGATCACCCAGTCGCTGGGCTACGGCATTGCGGGTTCAGGCACCGGGCAAACACTCTTGCCGCACGACTATCAATATGACGATTTCGCGCCGGGCCAACGCATTCGCGCCAAGAGCATGTTCGGTGAGGACGTCCCACTCGAATACGCCGCCGAAAAGAAGAAACCCAATCCAAAAGCCAGCGCAAAGAGGCGAGGTCTGAAGGCTCCCGCGATCGACTCGCGTGTCGATTATGCGGCCTGGATGACATCGCCTTCCAACCCGCGCTTCACGACGGTGGTTGCCAATCGACTGTGGAAGCGACTGATGGGGCGGGGACTCATCGAACCTCTCGATGACATGAGGGAGGATACGGCGGCTTCAAATCCCGCGTTGATGGAATATCTCGAGGGCCTGATGATCGAGCTGGACTACGACCTCAAGCAATTCCAGAGGGTCCTTTTGAACACTCGCACATGGCAACGGGTCGCAACTCAGGACGAGGTCCCTGCCGACGCAACCTATCGCTTCGGGGGCCCGCTCCTGCAACGTATGTCGGCGGAACAGATCTGGGACTCGATGCTCACCCTTGTCGTTCCCGATCTCGACTCGACTCTGCTGGGCTGGGGTGCGAAGGCCGAATCCGGCTATGACAATTACGAGGAGCTTCTCTCCATATCCGAGGAGGAGCTTCGCAAGCAGGCACAAGTAAGGTCCTTGCGCTATACCGACCCGGATGCCTACCGGAAGGAACTCACCAAACTCAGGCAGGCGCAGATGGAAGAAAGGGCAAAGGCAAAATCTGTCCTCAAGGAGTTCCTGCAGGCACGCGAGGCAGGCGATACCCGCCGTGTGGCCAAACTGAGCAAGCAACTCACGAAGATGGGCGTGACGATCCCGGAGTCGTCTCCGGATCGAAGGAAGCGCGGCCGTGGCCGTGGTGTACCGAAGGGTGGCTTGGCACGCGCTTCGGACCTTCCGTCGCCGGCGCCGGCCGGACACTTCTTGCGGCGATTCGGGCAATCCGACCGTGAACAGATCGAAGCCTCGCACCGCGACGCAAACGTGCCGCAGGCTCTTTCCTTGATCAATGGTTTCGTCGAGGAGAACGTGATCAGAAATCGAAATGCCGTGATGCGCGTGGCCATCGACGAGGCCGAGACTTCGAAGGAGAAGATTCGCCTGGCCTTCCTCGGCGTTCTCAGCCGTGAACCCAGTTCCAAAGAGACTTCGTCCTGGCTCGCGGATTTCCGCAAGGATGAAGAACAAGCGGCACAGGATCTCGTCTGGACCCTGGTCAATACCCACGAATTCCGCTTCATCCAGTGAACGGCGCGAAGGAGGACTGATATGCCACTCGACAAACTCTGTGCTCAACACGATGAGGTTTCGCGACGCGGTTTCGTTGCCGGGGCTGCGGGTGGATTGCTCGGCCTGGGATCGATGCCCTGGTTGGAACAAGCTTCCGCGCTGGTCAGTCAGGACCCCAAGGGAGTCGTGCCCTTGCGTCCGGCCACGGCCAAGAACGTGATCTATCTCTACATGGCCGGTGGCATGACCCATCTGGACACCTTCGACCCCAAACCCGGAGCCGAGACGCAAGGGCCGACCGGTGTCATCAAGACCAATGCCGACGGCGTGATGATCTCCGAGCACTTTCCCAGTCTCGCCCGGCACATGGACAAGGTTTGCGTCGTCAACTCGATGCAGACGACGCAAGGAGCCCATGCTCAAGGGCGCTACATGATGCACACCAGCTACATGATGCGCGGCACCATCCGCCACCCGAGCATCGGAGCTTGGCTCCTGCGCATGGCCGGTAAGCGCAACCCGACACTACCTGGGCACGTGGCGGTGGGCGGCGGGATCTATGGCCCTTCGGGCGGTTTCTTCGAACCCGAATACTATCCACTCCCAATCGGTGACCCCGAAGCCGGGATCGAGAACAGTCACCGAGCTCCGAACGTGAGCGCAGAGACTTTTCATGATCGATTGGATCGAGTGGCGCAGATGAATGCGGCCTTCGCCGCCAAGTATGATCAGAAATCGGTGCGTGCTTACACGCAGATGTATGACCAGGCGGTCAAGCTGATGAAGTCGAAGGATCTCGCGGCCTTCGATCTGAGCAAGGAAGATGATCGGGTCCGTGATGCTTACGGGCGCGACACCTTCGGTCAGGGATGTCTCTTGGCGCGACGGTTGGTCGAACACGGCGTTCGTTTCGTCGAAGTGACCAGCGGCGGTTGGGATACGCACAACCAGAATTTCGAAGCCATGGAGACCAAGTGTCCGCCATTGGATCGAGCCTTGGCGAGCTTGCTCGCCGATCTCGAGAGCCGTGGCATGCTCGAGGAAACCATGGTGGTCCTGGCCACCGAGTTCGGTCGCACGCCGAAGATCGTGACCGAGCGTATGGGACGCAACCACTATCCCAAGGCCTTCAGCTGTCTGCTGGCCGGTGGTGGTGTGCGCGGCGGCCAGAAGTACGGCAAAACCGATCCAACCGGTGCTGAGATCATCGAGAACAAGGTCTCGGTTGCCGATTTCAACGCCACCATCGCTTGTGCTCTGGGCTTGCCGCTGGATCAGATCCTGCACTCACCATCGGGTCGCCCCTTCAAGGTCGCCAACAAGGGTCGCCCGGTCATGGCGATGCTGGGCTGAGGCCGGATCGCATGATGGGTCGTGGATCATCTCGGGTGCAGGTTCCTGCCCTCCTTGCCGCACTGGTCTGTGCGGGTTGGGGTGCTGGCCTTTCCGCGCAGCAGCCCATCTCGTTCGAGAGGGCGGTTTGGCCGATCCTGGAGAAGGCCTGCATCAACTGTCATCGTGGCGCCTACGAGGATGAGAATGGTCGCACCCGCAAGCCCAAGGGCGATCTGCGCCTGGACGGTAGCGGCTGGATTCAAACAGGCGGAAAGCACGGGACAATTCTCGTTTCCGGTGATCCTGGCAAGAGCCCCCTCTATACCCGGACCGTCTTGCCCGCCGAGCATGATGATGTGATGCCCGCCAAGGGTGATCTCTTGACGCAGACGCAGAGCGGGGCGATCAAGCGGTGGATTGCAGAGGGTGCCAAGTTCGACGACTGGGTGGGTGAGGGTGGGCCGGTGGCTCCTCCGCCGAGCGCAAATGCTGAAATGCCGGTCCTGGCCACGGCTCGCACAAAGTTACTCGAGCGACTCGGCCAGGGAGTTCGACCGGCGTCGCGTCAGGCAATCGAGCGTCTGCGTACCACGGGAGCCCAGGTTTCACCCGTGTTGCCGGGCAATCCATTGTTGAGGGTCGAGTTCCTGGCCCAGGAAGATCAGGTCACTGATCGCATCCTCACCGCGCTGGCCCAGGTGAGCGCCCAGGTCGCGCAGCTTAATCTGGGCAAATGCCGGATCACCGATGCAGGCTTGGCCTCACTCAGGCGTATGTCACGCCTGACCCGCCTCGATCTTCATGAGACAGATGTCACCGGCCGTGGTTTGCGCACGCTGACCGCGCTTGGTGAACTGCGCTACCTCAATCTCCACGGCACCGGGATCAGAGATAGCGATCTTCCGGTGCTGGCCAAGCTCGACAAGCTGTCAGCGCTTTATCTGTGGAACACTTCGGTCACCGATGCCGGAGTGGCGCGCCTGCGCACACAGTTGCCCGATGCGAAGATTCATCACCGCTTGCTCTTACCCGAGGCATCCGGCGAACCCAAGAGCAACAGGAAGAAGCGCAAGGACCCCTGAGAGATTGGGTTTCGTGGCGATGAGATGTTCTGCTTCGTGTCCGCTTCAGGGTGCTTGCGAAGCTTCTCGCTGAGGAACCGATCACGACTCGATCCGCCGCCGCTTTTTGCAAGCTGGCGCGACGATCTTGACCGTGCCCTGGACTGGGACCCTGTGAAGGAGCGAGTGAAGGCAGACCCCGAAGCCGGTAAGTTGCTGCGCAGGATGCACCATCGCGCACCCTGCGTACTTGATTGATTGCAACTAGCGTCAGGTCCCGATCGTCAGCTTGATGGCGTTGGAGGCAATCACGCCAAGAGTATTGGCGCCTGGCATGATCGTCACCCCTTGAACGTGGAGGGACAGCCCGCACAGAAACTTGTTGTTGGGGATGTTGAAAGGCACGGGCTTTGCGCCACCGGCGCTGAAGGTCGTCGCCAAACCCACGATGGGAGCTGTCAAGAGAGTGCAGCCGGTCATGCCGATATTGGTCAAGTCTATCGATACCTGCTTGGTGCCGACATGAATGATGGCTGGCGTGTTGGGACCCTGTGGGCCGCCCTTCATGACGAGGTTGCCGGCCTGCCCTAGCCTGGGGATGGTGTGGGTATTGCCGATGGCGAGACCACGTCCACCTGCTCCGCAACCTTTTCCGTAGAAGGTTCGGCTTGCAGCACTGCACTGAGCACGGGGGGTGATTTCCGTCGCGATGACGGCAAGAGGAAGGAGGAGGATGAACATCTTCATGTGAGACTCTTCTTGGTTGGTGGTGGAAGCACTTTGCGGTTGCGCTGATGAAGTATCGAGCGCAGGGCTAATGCAGGGGGGATAACGAGTTTACGGGAGGAGTAAGCCGTTCGACCAGTGCCGGCGTGGGTCCATCTCAAGCTTTCGCGAGAGTAAGCCACCGTGGCAAGGCGGTCTCAGCTTCCAGGGGGGTTTTCCCACTGGGCAAATTGATCTACACTTACAGGGTTAGCTTCTTTCACGTCGTACCTCCCCTTTTCCTCCCCTTGCCTACCATGCGCATTCCCTTTGCCTTGGGTGCTGCCGTCGTTGTGGCCAGCACGTTCCTCTCCGCTCAAGCTACTTCCATCCCGAACTCACTGCCCTTCCAGGGGCGTTTGGTTGGGCAGAACGGCAACCCCGCGAACGGCGTCTACTCGATGACCTTCAAGGTCTACGACAAGAATGTCGGCGGCACCGCGCTGTGGAGGGAGACCAACGGCAAGGTCACGGTCACCAAGGGAGTCTTCAAGACCAACCTGGGTTTGATCGTGGGCTTCCCTCAAGGGATGTTCGATGGGAATACCCTCTACCTGGGAGTCACCGTTGGCAACGACGCCGAGATGACGCCGCGCTTTGCGATCACTTCGCAAGCCTACGCGCATCTTGCGCAGTCCGCCCGCGATGTGCCGGGGATGGAGATCCATCCCAAGAATGTGTCAATCGGCAAGAATCTAGTGATCAACTCACTGGGCAAGTGGGTGGGTGATCCTTCGGGCTTGCGCGGCCCGAAGGGAGCAACGGGCCCCAAGGGTGCCAAGGGTACTACTGGTCCCGCAGGCGCGACTGGTCCAGCTGGTCCCGCCGGTAAAACTGGTGCTCCTGGCAAGGCTGGCGCCACTGGTG
>CAZIVO010000117.1:0-10952 GCA_964542765.1 uncultured candidatus Brocadiaceae bacterium
CCTTGATGGAACCCTGCACGCCAGTTGATCTGGCCCGAGTTACCGAGCAGCATGGCGCCGGTTCCGCGGCTGCCACCTGCGAACACGCCCGAAGCGGCACTTCCGCTACGGAACTCGCTGTTCGCGAACCATGTGGTAGCTTCGCGACCGTAACCTGACTTGCCCTGGCCACCGCGGACAGAGACGCCATCAGCGAGACTCCACTGAGCCCATGCGTCAAGGACGGCACCAGAGTCGGTGGCGCCAGCGCTCCAGTCGAACTCAAGCTGGTAGCTGACATTGCTGACCGAGCCGTTCAACCTGGTGCGGACGGTTCCGACACTCGAGGTGTCGTCATTATCGTCATCCATAGCCCAGCTGAGCTGGGCAGCGCCCATCAAGCTTGGACCTTCGTTGATCGTCAAGGTCTTGAAGCCCTCGGGGGCTTTGTTGAGGCCTTCGAGCTTGGCCTTGTTCTTCTCACCTTCGCCGCCACCGGCTACCGCCACAGAAGCTGTGACCAGGATGGCTGCGAGTCCAAATCCCATTGGATTCTTCATGGATCGTTCTCCTCCCTATATCAGGGTTAACCGGAAGCGTTTCGAATAGGGGTTACCCAGGCCTCCGTACATGCCCGGCCCCCTGTGATGGGCGGAGAAACTAGGCCCCGGTTCGATTGGGTAAATGGTTTTCCGGGGTTTTTTTAACGGGAGGCCTAACTTTTGTTAGGTATTCCGTAAAAGGCTTTCGGACCACGGCAAGGAGGTTTCGGATACAAGGAGGTGTGGATACCCCCCGCTGGGTTGTGTTGTGGGGCTGATCGAACACACGATCGTGGGGAATGCGGCTCTGTGGCGAGCAGCTTGCCGAGGCCTATTTAGGTCGCCCCGAAGGGGGGAAGAGAGGCTGGAATTCTTCAGGGGTTTTTCGGAGGGTATTGGCCTGCCCGAGGCCAAACTTACCTGCAACAGCGAGTTTTGGCCCATTCGGGGGTATTTCCGGCTTGCTGATCCCCATGAAGGAACAACGCCTAACCACCTGTAACAGGGACTGTCCGGACGCTTGTGGCATCCTTGCCACGGTCGAGGAGGGGGTGGTCACGGCCTTGCATGGCCAGGCCGAGCATCCGGTGACGAAGGGCTTCTTGTGCTTTCGGACCAGCCGATTCCTGGAATTGCAGAACTCACCCGATCGCCTCAAAACCCCTCTGTTGCGCCGAAATGGGCGTTTGGAGCCTGTTTCCATGGAGGAGGCCCTGGATGTTGCGGCCGCTCGCTTGCTGCAGATCCGGCAGGAATCGGGCCCTGCGGCGATCTTCCACTATCGCTCCGGAGGGAGCCTCGGCCTGCTCAAGGGCGTCGCAGACCGGTTTTTCCAGCAATTTGGGCCCTGTGCGACCAAGATCGGGGATGTCTGTAGCGGGGCGGGGGAGGCGGCTCAGATGCTCGATCTGGGCGTTAGCGACAGCAACGACCTGTTCAGCCTTCTCGAAAGCCGCCATATCTTCTTGTGGGGCAAGAACCCCTTCGTGAGCAGCCCCCACACGATCCCTAGACTTAAGGGTGCCAGGGAGGCCGGCGCCGGGATCACCTTGATCGACCCCGTGCACCATCAGGCCGCCAGCCTGGCCGACCGGGTGGTGGCTCCGCGGCCAGGCGGGGATCTCGCCCTGGCGCTCGGTATGGGGCGCCATCTCTTCGAGGTGGGGGCCATCGCTGCGGATGCAGACGAGTTCTGCGAGAACCTGCCTGCTTATCGCGATCTGGTGATGAGCCGAGGGGTCGAGGAATGGGCGCAGGCGGCTGATCTGCCCGGATCCTTGCTCAGAGAGCTTGCCGAGGAGTTTGTGGGGGGTCCAACGGCCATTCTCGTGGGCTGGGGGATGCAAAGGCGAGCCATCGGCGGGGCGATCGTGCGCTCTCTCGACGCCCTGAGCGCAATATCCGGCAATTTATTCCGGATTGGTGGGGGTTGTTCCTTCTACTTCCGTCGCCGGGGCGCCTTTGACACGAGCACCCTGGTATCGAAGGACCGCAAGCCTCCCCGCACCATCAGGGAGCCCCTTTTTGCTCGGGACGTGCTGGCGGCGCAGAGCCCGCCGATTCGAGCGATCTGGGTCACGGCGGGCAATCCCGTTGCCATGTTGCCCGATGCTCCCGGGGTGGCGAAGGCCTTCGAGGAGACGGAATTCACCGTGGTGGTGGACCCCTTCCTCACCGACACGGCTCGTCGGGCCAGCCTCGTGATTCCTGCCCCGACCCTGCTGGAGGACTCGGATCTTCTCGGCGCCTACGGCCACCACTGGCTTGCGGAGTCCCGACCGGTCGTTCCGCCGCCCGATGGGGTGCTCCACGAACTGCATTTGTTCCAGGCTCTTGCCGAGCGCACCGGGCTAGAAGACGAGATGGCGGGCAGCATCGATGATCACAAGCGGAGATTGATGCGCCGACTCGAGAAGAAAGGTGTCACCCTCGAGCGCCTGCGCGAAAGCCCTGTCCGCAACCCCTTGTGTGGTGATGTTCTGTTTGAGGATCGCCGTGTGAACACTCCTACCGGAAAGGTTTGTTTGATCGACACCCTCCCTGAGCAGGTCGAGACGTTGATGCGACCGCAACCCGAGTATCCCATGTGGTTGTTCAGTAACTCGACCAGCAAGAGTCAGGCCTCTCAGTGGGCCGGCCGTGGTCTCGAGGATAGAACCTGGGTCACCGTTCATCCGAGCACAGTTCCCGGCCGTCTTGCCGGAGACGAGGTTCGTGTCGAGAGCCTTCACGGTTCCATTGCGGCAGAATTGCGTTTCGATGAACGATTGCGTTCCGACGTTGCACTCGTTCCCAAGGGCGGACACTTCGATCGAGATCAGTCACCCAATGCTTTGATCGCCGCGAAGGCAACGGACATCGGCCTCGGCGCGGCTTACCTCGATTGTCGGGTGAGGGTCCAGTGAAGAGAATCACCGGGACGCATCTCTATACCTTCCTCAAGTGCCCGCGTGCGGTGGCTCTGGATATGCATGGCGATCGTGATCAGCGGCGCCCTTTCACCGAAGCAGAGGAGTTTTCCTTGCAGCGCGGACGCGATCTCGAGAGTCGGATCGTCGCCGATCTGGAGTTCGTTGAGCCGGAGTATCCGCAGAGGGATTTTGATGCTGGTGCGGCTGCAACGCTGAAACTCATGAAAGAAGGTGCGCCCGGTATTGCGCAGGGAGTTTTGCTGGGCGAACAGCGCCTGGGCATCCCCGATCTCTTGCGGCGAGAGGAGGGGCCATCAGCTTTCGGCGAGTATCATTATGTCGTCGGGGACATCAAGTCCTCGGCGCGGCCGCGTGGCGATCAGATCTTGCAGATCATGTTCTACACGCAACTTCTTGCGAAGGTGCAGGGGCGAGAGCCGGGCCATGCTTACCTGATCCTCAAGGACGGGCACGAAGAGTCGTTCAGGCCGAGCGATTTTTATGATGCGGCACAAGAGGTCGAGCAACGCGTTCTGACGATTGCTGCTGCGGATGCGGCTGACGAGCGACCCTTTCTGAGCGCGGCTTGTTCCTCGTGTAGATGGTCCGATTTCTGTATGGCCGAACTGGAGGAGGAGGATGACCTGTCCCTGGTTTCCGGCATGATGCGGGGCTTGCGCATGACCCTTGAAGCGGCTGGTGTGACCAGTGTTTCGTCCTTGTGCGAGTCGGCCACAGATTCGCTTGCGAAGAGAACCCGAATCGAGCCCGCCCTGTTGCGCCAGCTTCGCAAGGCGGCGCAGGCGCAAGCAGCGGGTGAACCGCTTTCTCTCCCGCGGAGTCGGCATCAGCCCATCGAATCTTGTGCTGCCGTTCATCTCCTGCGCGATGCCTTTGCGGATCGGGTGTTGTGGATGGGTGTTCTTTGGCCTTGCGAGCCTGACGGAGAGGTCTTCGAGGCTTGGCCTGAAAGGGCCGAGGATGAAGGGTCGGCGTTCGAAGATCTTCTGGCCCGAGTGCCGCGAGAGGTCCCCTTGCTGCATTACGGTCCCACCCTGCCTTGGTGGCATGAGGAGATGTCGCACCAGCAAGGCGTGGGTGTCGAGATCGAGGCCCGCATGGTCGATCTGAAGCGCCGCTTGCGCGGCGCTGCCATCTATCAGGGTCCGGTGTTCAGCATGGATGACCATGTTCGCTTCTGGCTGAATCTCGATCCGCATCGAGAAGGCGATGCGAACGCCGGCGCCATGTGGGCAGAACAGCCCGAAGGCCGCGCATGGTTGAGCAAGAAAGGGCGTAGTGATCTCATGGATCTGGCCTTGCTGAAAGAGAGGGCGACGGCCGACGAATGACCGTTTCTCTCGAACGCCGGTTGCTGCGGTTCCTCGATCGTGAGGATGTGGATGAGCGTCGGAGCTCGCATGAACTGCGAGCCTTGTCACCCGATGAGCGTGTGCTTGAAGGAGAATGCATCCAGGGAGCGATCCTTGAAGCTGTTGAGCCCAAGGGCGCCCATGTGTTTCGCGCCGAGGAAAACCTGAGCAAGTTTCGCGAGGGCGATGCTTTGGTCGTGAGCGACGGATTCGATTTCGAGGAAGGATGCTGGCTCACTTATGGGAGTTACGAGGTTGCGTCCGGCCGGATAGTGCTGCAACCGGATCGATTCAGCCGACGCCCGGCAAGCGACCGGCCCAGCCTTGCGGTCGGTCAAACTTATTGCATCGATCGACGGTCGTTGGGCTTGGGCGGACGTCTTCGGGCGGTGGTGACGGCGGGTTTCGAAGATGAAAGGGTGTGCTCGGTTTTGGAGGGGAGACACCAACCATCGTCTGATCCGGCAAGACATCAGCGAGCGGAGGAAAAGCTCGCAGCCTGCGGGCTGAATGAAGGGCAAATTGCTGCAGGCGCGGCGGCGATGGCCACCGAGGATCTCGCTCTCATCCAGGGTCCTCCCGGGACAGGGAAAACCAGGTTGCTTGCCGAGATCGTCTCTGCCTTGTGCGCGGCAGGTTGCCGTGTGGCCTTGTGTGCCTTCACCCATCGAGCTGTCGACAACGCCCTCTTCATGCTTCGCCGACAGGCGCCGGAACTTCCTCTGTTCAAGCTCGGTTACCCGAGCCGTCGTGATGGCGCCTTGCGCACCGCCGGGGTTCGTTTCCTTGATCCACGTCGGGGCGGCATACCGGCGAAAGGCGTGGTTGTTGGCAGCACCTGCTACCAACTCGCCAAGTTGCCGAACTCCGAGAAGTTTCACTTCACCGTCTTCGATGAGGCGGGCCAGCTCCCGATCCCTCACGCGATCCCGGGGATGCTTCTCTCGAAGCGATGGATCTTCGTGGGTGACCATCAGCAGTTGCCGCCAGTCATCACGGCCAGACATGTTGATGGCGAGGTCACATCATCGATCTTCGAGCACCTGAACCGTCATTACGGAAGCGAACTCCTCAACGTCACGTATCGGTTGAACGACAAAATTTGCAGTGCCGTCAGCCAGATGTTCTACGAGGATCGCTTGAGGTCATCCGAGGAAGCAGCGGTTCGACGCATGAGTTTTGTTCCGGGAGGCCATCTGGATGAGGTGCTCGACCCTGAAAAGGGAGCCGTGCTGGCCCGGGTCGACCATCGGCAACCGGGAATGCGCTCGAGCGAGGAGGCGAGCCTGATCGCGGACCTGGTTGCAGAATGTAGGCAACGGCATCAAGTGCCGGCTTCGGAGATCGCGATCATCGCCCCTTTCAGATCCCAGATTCGCCAGATTCGTTCCGCACTGCAGCGCAAGGAGGTGGATGACAGCGAACTCATGGTGGACACGGTCGAGAGGATCCAGGGTCAGGAGCGCGATGTTGTCCTCGTATCTCTGGCCGTTGGCGATCCGGACAGCCTCAAATTTCGCGCCGCTTTCTTCTTCTCGACCAACCGTCTCAACGTCGCCTTGTCGCGGGCGCGGTGCAAGGCGATCCTCGTCGCATCACGGGGAGCTTTTCAGGCCTTGCCGATGGATGCGGCAAGCCTGGCGGCGGCATCAGGCTTCAAGAAGCTGTATCGAATCTTGCCTCAGGTCGATCTGACCGCCGTGTACGCGAGTTCGTGAAAGGATATGGCTCCGGGTCTTGTTGCTTGACGAGGCTGGTCTCGCACCAGCGTTGCTTGCGCCGGAGATGCTCCCAGAGTCTCCCGTAGCCATCCGGGATCTACCAAGGGACTACGAGTGCCAGATCAAGGGCACCAAGAGGTAGAGCACGAAGAGCGCGACACCGAGCAGACTGCCCAGGACCAGGGTGCGAGCCAGGTAGCGCCAGACAGAGAAGGATGAACTCACTTTCCCTGCTCCACGAGTGACAGGAAAGATGCTTCGTCGAGGACGTTGAGTCCGAGCTTGTGGGCTTTTTCCGCCTTGTTTCCCGCTGCTTTGCCGATCACCACATCGGTCACTTTTTTGGTGATCGATGATGCGGTGGCGGCACCCATGGATTCCGCGATCTTTCTGGCGCCGTCCCGACTCAGTTGTTCGAGGCTGCCGGTGAAGCAGAAGATGCGTCCGGCAAGTGGTCCGCCGACGCTCGTTGAAGGCTCTTCTTCTCGAACCTTCAGGCCAGCCTTGGCTGATGCGGAGAGAAAGCGAAGATTTCCATCGGACGCGAAGAACTTGACCACGGAGTGGGCTACTTCTGGCCCTACACCGTCAACGCCGATCAGTTGTTCCTCATTTGCTCCGCAGAGATTCCCCAGAGAACCGAAGTGAGTGGCGAGATCCTTGGCTGTTTGTTCGCCGACATGGCGGATGCCGAGTGCATACACGAACCGAGCGAGGGTTGGTCGCAGAGCCTTGTCGATCTCGGCACAGAGTCGGTCGTAAGACTTCTCCCCCCACCTCTCGAGCCCCAGAATTTTTTCCCTGTGCTGTGGGAGGAGAAAAACATCTTCCAGGTTGGTGAGCAGACCTGCTTCCATCAGCTGATCCACATACTTGGGACCGAGTCGGTCGAGGTTGAGAGTTCGCCTGCCGGCCATGTGGACGATGCGTCCCTTGAGCTGGTCCGGGCACTGCAGGTTGACACAGTAGAGAAAGGCTCCCTCGGGCGTGAGACCACCGTCACAAGTGGGACAGGAGTTCGGCGCTGCGAAGGGTCTGGAGCCTGAGCCGCGTACGTCGGCGTACACCTTGACGACGGCCGGGATCACATCGCCCGCCCGCTCGATTTCAACTTCATCACCTTCTCGCACATCTCTTTCGGCGAGCAGGCCCCAGTTGTGCAGTGTTGCTCGCTGGACCGTCACGCCTGCGAGTTCGACGGGTGCCAGTTCCGCCACGGGAGTGATGGCACCTGTCCTGCCGACCTGAGCCTTGATGGCAAGGACCTGAGTCCGAGCTCGGCGAGGCGCAAATTTGTGCGCCAGAAGCCACCGGGGTGCGCGCGCGGTTCGGCCGAGCCGCTGCTGGTAATCAAGCCGGTTAACCTTGGCGACGATGCCGTCCATCTCGTACTCGATTTCGCTTCGCCTTGCCTCGAGCTGGTCGTGGAAGGCGATCAGTGCCTCGGTCGAGTCGAGCACCTCGAAGGGGTCTGCCATGCAAAAACCGAAACCCTTGAGAGCGGAGTGGAGCTCGGCATAGGTTTTTGGGCCGAACTCATCGAGGTGGCCGACGCCCCAGCAAATGAATTCCAGCCGTCGCCGAGCGACTTCGCGCGGGTTGAGGAGCTTGAGCGAGCCAGCAGCGGCGTTGCGGGCATTACGGAAAGGGGTGTCGGTGGTTGTTTCTGTTTGTTCGCGCAGCTGATGGAAAGAGGTTCGACTCAAAATAACCTCTCCGCGAACTTCTATTCTCGGAGGGGGGCTTGCTTCTTTGTCGAGGACCAGGGGAATGTTGCGGATGGTGCGCAAGTTGCGAGTGATGACTTCTCCACGCGTGCCATCGCCACGAGATAGTCCGCGAACGAGCTCTCCGTTTTCATAGAACAGACTCGCACTGACACCATCGAGCTTCGGCTCCACGGTCCACTCGAGTGACCCCCCCTCTTCGATCTCCAGAAGCTTGCGCGCTCGGTCGGCAAATTCCTTGACCTGAGATTCGCTCGTCAGGGAATCGATGGACAGCATCGGCTCGAGATGCTCGGCGGTTTCGAATCCCGTTCCGGTCGGCAGGGCTGCGCCGACTCTTTGTGTCGGTGAATCGGCTGTTGCGAGATCCGGATGCGATTCTTCCAGCTCCCTCAATTCACGAAACAGGGCGTCGTATTCGGAATCCTCGAGCTCGGCCCGCCCCTCGTTGTAGTAGAGAGTGTCGGCCTGCTGGATCAGCCGGCGGAGTTTGGCGATACGGTCATGAGGTTCCACGGCGAGAATTTTGACGCAAAGAGGGTCCGATGTCCTGTGCTGATCGACCGGAGGGCGAATCAGCACAGGACTGCGTCGCGGAGCCCGGTCAAAATGGGATGTCGGACGCGCCCCCCCGGGGGGCCGCGTCTTCCGCGGGAGCTTCCCCGGTCTCGGCCAGGGCCCGGTAGCCCTCATAAGGGACCTCGTTGCGGCGAATGGTTTGACCATGGCCATCCTCATAGGCGACCGGCCGCACCTCGACAAAGGCGCGGCGTCCGGCAAGCTCGTCCGGCTCGATCCTGACCTTGCCCTGAGTGGGCAGCCCCAGAGCGGCGAAGACCCGCCGGACCCGTGCCCGACCGCGAGTCGAGAAGATCAGGTTGTCCCAGGCCGCGTGACGGCCCTGGAATTCTCCCTCGTCCACCAGTAACCGAAGGGCCCAGAGATCGTCGCCCGCTTTGGTGCTGCGCTGCCGCACCTCCTCTACCCGGCATAAATAAGTCCCGGCGGGGACGGTGACGTAGTCCGTCTCTTCCCCGACGGCGTCGAAGTCCAGTTCCATCGTTGCCTTTCCTCGTTATTGTCTTCTGAGTCTGCTCTGGATCAGTGGTGCGTGAGGATGGATGGTTACGCCGGAAACTCGTGAAGACCCGATGGCTCCCGCGGTGTCCTCGGAATTTCTGCGCCTTGCGGCCAGGCACTACGAGAATTTCCCGGTCGGATCCTGGCTCGTCCCTCGATTGCAGCGGCGGCACCTGCACCGGATCTACGCCTTTGCCCGTATTGCTGACGACATCGCGGATGAGGATCGAGATAGCCAGGCCCTCGGCGCGCTGCGTCGATCCCTGCGCGATCACCTTGTGGATGCGTCGGTGGCCGGGGCTCCGCTGCTGGTGGAACTCCGCACAACGATTCGAGAGTTGAGCTTGCCCGAAGAGTTGTTCTTCGATCTTCTGGACGCGTTTGCCGAGGATCTCGAACGCCATCGCCATGATGAGGCGAGCTTGCTTGACTACTGTCGGCGCTCCGCGGATCCGATCGGGCGATTGGTCTTGCGCGTGTTCGGCCACGATGATCCGCAGATGGACCAGCTTTCGGATCGCATCTGTACAGCCCTGCAACTCGTCAATCATCTGCAGGACATCAAGGAAGATCTGCGCGATCGCGGGAGGATTTATTTTCCCGAGGAAGACCTCGCTCGCCACGGTGTGACCGAGGCTGACCTGAGATCGGACAGCGCTTCACCGGCCGTCCGCGCACTGGTTTCGGAGTGGGCTGACCGTACCCGCGAGATGTTTCGTGAAGGTTGGCCTCTGGTCGGCCGGGTGCGGGGTCGGCTTCGGATAGAACTGCGAGCGATCCTTCGCGGTGCGGCGGCGGTGTTGCGGCACATGCGCGAAGCCGATCATGACGTTTTATCTACCCATCTGCGGCTCACGCGCCGTGCCAAGGCGCGAGTGATGCTTGGTGCTCTGGTCTGTTCGAGCATGCCGAAGGAGTTTGCGAAGTGAGCAGCCCTTCGACGGCCCGGCTTTCGCCGACGGAGATCCTGCGCGGGTCCGGCTCGAACTTCCTGACTTCTTTTTCCAGCATGAACGCGGATCGTCGTCGCGGGATGACGGCGATCTATGCTTTTTGCCGGGTCGCAGACGACGCTGCCGATGCGTGTGAAAGTGTCGAGGAAGGCCGCGACCATCTGGCTTTCTGGAGGCGTGAGCTGGAGCTGTGCAGCGAAGGCGAGCCCGAGTCAAAAGTGGGAGAGGCGCTGTGCGCCGCCATCGAGGAATTCGACATCGACGCGAGGCATCTTCATGAGGTTCTGACAGGCGTGGAGATGGATCTCGAGGGGGTGAGCTGTGAGGATCTCGCTGCGCTGGAGTCGTACTGTCACAAGGTGGCCTCGGCGGTAGGGCTCGCGTGCTTGCCGGTGTTCGGAGTGAAGCCGGACCCACAAGCGGAGATCTACGCAACCCAGCTGGGCCTCGCGCTTCAGATCACCAATATTCTGCGTGACCTTCAGGTCGATGCTCGACTGGGTCGCGTCTATGTGCCGAACGATGCTCTCGCTGATGTCGGCATCGATAAGGAGTGGCTGGCTGGCAGCGGACCACCATCGGTTTATGCGAGGGGCGGTCCGGTCGATCTTCTGTCGCGCCGCTTTGCCGAGATTGCGCGCGAGAGATTTGCTCGGGCTGCACAGGCGCGGGCCTCCCTTCCCTTGTCCGATAGTCGGCGGTTGGTGCCGGCGGAGATCATGTCGGCGGTCTACCGCGAACTCCTCGGCCGTGTGGAGAAGCGGGGGGGGGATCTCTCTATCTATCCACGAGTGCCGCTCTGGCGAAAGATGTTCCTCGCCTGGAGAGTTCGTTTACGGGGTTACTCGTGACTTCTGGTCGCGCTCATGTGATCGGCGGGGGAGTGGCCGGAATCGCCGCTGCCTTCGCTTGCCTTGATCGAGGTCTGCAGGTGACCTTGTGGGAGTCCCGCAGCCATCTCGGTGGCCGTGCCTTCTCCTTCGAAGATCGGTTGCTCGGCCGATCACTGGACAATGGGCCGCACGTCATGCTCGGCTGCTATGCTCGGATGCGGGCGCTGCTTCAGCGTCTCGGCACCGAGGATCGCTTCGAGCGGGATGCGACCCTGCGTCTGGCCTACCGTTGCCGTGATGGTGGCGCCCACACGCTCAGACTGTCGCGATGGC
>CAZIVO010000118.1:0-10632 GCA_964542765.1 uncultured candidatus Brocadiaceae bacterium
ATATCGTTTCATTCAGAAGATGAGAGCCGTCCTCCAAGGAGATGAAGGCGAGGGCGCGGCACTGGTGTATGTGCCGGGTATCGATGGAAGCGGAGAACTGTTGTTTGCGACAGCAGCCCGCTTGGCGCGACGTTTCCGGCTTGTTCGTCTTCGCTATGAAGAGGGTGGGGAGGATGGTTACGAGGCTCTCGCAGCTTCGGTGGTGGAGTGTCTCGATCAGGCGGGCATCGGTCAGGCGATCCTTCTGGCCGAATCCTTTGGCGGGGCGGTCGCCTTGCAGGTGGCGCTGGATGCTCCTCGGCGAATCAGAGCGCTGGCGATCGTCAATAGCTTCGCCCACTACCGTCGGCGGTGGCGCTTGTCGCTGGCGAGGATCACCGCGCCGCTGGTCCCGCCCTTCTTGTTCAGGATCGGTCGCAGACTTTTTTCGCGTCACACCTTCTTTGGTCGTTTGCCGGAAGCTGATGTGGTTGAAGCGTTCTGTTCGGCGGGTGGGGTGCAGTTCGATCGAGGCTACCGCACGCGGTTGCGCATGATCGCGGGTCTCGATCTCCGCCCTCGACTGGGCGAGGTTCGTCAGCCGGTGGCCTTGTTCGCCAGCGGGCGTGACCGGATCGTGGACTCGCGATGGCAGGCGAGCGAGATGGCCGAGAGTCTCGCTGATACGTCCTTGTGCGAGGTGGAAGACGGTGGCCACGTGATCCTGCCTCTGAAGGGATTGCCGTGGACGGAGTGGCTGGAGGAAGTTCTGGCGCGGGCAGACCGGTGTTCGATGGCTGCAGGGCCGCATGAATAACGGCTGAGTGCTTCCTGCTGTGGCCTGAGCCGGTATCGTCCGATGGCGGTATGGCATGACGGAGAAATGATGACGAACGAGACTCGAGTCGGTATCGGAATGGTGGGTGCGGGCTTTCTCGCAGAAACCCGGGCGCGCTGTTACCAGCAGACGAGCGGGGTGCGGGGCGAAATCGTGGCTGTTTGTGCACGCTCCGAGAAGAATGCAGCCAGTTATCGCGAGCGGCATGGCATCTCAAAGCTCGCTGCGGATCTGGAAGCGCTGCTGGCCTTGCCGGAAGTCGATGCGGTGGATCTTTGTGTGCCCAACCACCTGCATCGTCCGATGACCGAGGCTACGGCAGCCGCCGGTAAGCATGTGATCTGCACCAAACCGCTGACGGCCTATGTGGGCCAGGATCTGGATGCGGATGCGAGCGATGCCGAGGTCGCCGGTCAGGACCGGCAGCACATGTACGATATTGCCTGCGCTGACGCCGAGGCGATGGTCGAGGCCTGTCGCGCCGGTGGTGTCCATCTCATGTATGGCGAGAACTGGGTCTACGCTCCTTCCCTTCGGCGCGCGGTTAAATTGCTCAAGACTTCGGCGGGAACGGTAGTGGAGATGCGTGGTGGCGAGTGCCACAAGGGATCGCACTCCGAGTATTCGAAGATCTGGCGCTATACCGGTGGTGGCTCGCTGCTGCGCATGGGTTCTCACCCGATCGGCGCCATGCTCCACGTCAAGCGTGAGGAAGGTATGGCACGCGACGGCCGGCCGATCCGGCCGGTGTCGGTGATGGCGGAAGTCGGCGATGTCGCCACGATTGCCTCGGTGGCGAAGACACAAGCCTGGATCACGACCGGTTGGCAGGATGTGGAGAACTGGGGCGCTTGCCTGATCACTTTCGATGATGGTTCGCGTGCGGTGGTGCATGCGAGCGATGCGGTTCTTGGCGGTATGGAGAGTCAACTGGAGATCTTTGCCTCGAACTGTCAGTTCAAGTGCAACATGAGTCCGAACGATCTCTTGCGTGCTTACTCACCATCCGAGGAGGTTTTCGGCGAGGAATACATCATGGAGAAGGTCGATAACCGGGCCGGCTGGCAGACGCCGATCCCTGGCGAGGACTGGACCAGCGGTCATCTCGCGATGTGTCAGGATTTTGTCGATGCCGTGGCGCAGGAACGGCCTGCCATCGCTGATGGCGACCTGGGCCTCGACGTGACGCGCGTTTGCTATGCGGGCTACGTTTCGGCGGCGCAAGGGCGGCGGGTGGAGATCGCTTGAGTTTCACTCTGCCTGGCCGCCATCGATCTCTGGCGGAGTTTCGGGAGCACTGGCTCGGACTCGCGCCGGAACTCGGCTGCGATGAGGAAGTTCTCGGCGCGGCAGGTCCGTTGGGACAACCCTTTGTGCACGGAGATCGAGTCATTGGAAACCGTTTTGCGGTTCATCCGATGGAGGGCTGGGATGCTCGAGAAGACGGTTTGCCGTCCGCGGATACCTTGCGCCGGTGGCGGCGTTTCGGGTGCAGCGGTGCGAAGCTGATCTGGGGCGGTGAGGCCTTCGCCGTGCGCCAGGACGGTCGTGCGAATCCCAATCAGCTCTACCTCAACCCCGAAGTCGATGTCGCCGCAGGACTCGGTGAACTCCTTGATCATTTGCGAAGAGGCCATCTCGACCAGGGCCAGGCGACCGATGATCTGCATGTCGGCTTGCAGTTGACGCATTCGGGTCGCTGGTCTCGTCCCGTAAGCGGCGAGAAACATCCCTTGATTGCAGTCCACCATCCATTGCTTGATCGGCGTGTCGGCATCGATGCCGGTGATCCGGTCCTGACCGATGGCGAACTGGAGTCGATCGGCGAGGCTTTCGTGCAAGCTGCTGAACTGGCCTGGAAGCTTGGCTTCAACTTTGTCGACGTCAAATCTTGTCACGGCTATCTCCTGCACGAGTTGCTCGGCGCCCGGGCCAGACAAGGGCAGTACGGTGGCAGTTTCGAAAATCGGACCCGGCTGTTCCGCCGGATCGTCGAGGCGATAGGGGTTGCATGCCCCGGCCTCGAGGTGGCGGTGCGCGTCTCGGTTTGTGACTCGGTACCGTTCCACGAGCATCCGACCTCGAAGCAGGGATGTCCCGAAGAGATAGACCTTCCCTATCGCTCCGGTTTCGGTGTTGATGAAGCCGAGCCCACGAAGCCCGATTTCGCCGAGCCGATCCTATTTCTTCAACTGGCGCGAGATCTCGGCATTCGCCTGGCCAATGTGACGGTTGGATCGCCCTACTACTGCCCGCATCTGCAGCGTCCAGCGGCTTATCCGCCAAGCGATGGTTATCTTCCGCCCGAGGATCCGCTCGATGCTGTCGCCTACCACCTGCGAGCAGTGCGGCGTTGCAAGGCGGCGGTGCCCGAACTCTCTTTTGTCGGTACGGGTTACAGCTATCTTCAGGAGTGGTTGCCCCATGTTGCGCAGCATGAGGTGGGTGCCGGTCATGCTGACTTCGTCGGGTTGGGGCGCATGATCCTCTCGTATCCCCAGATGCCAGGAGACATCCTGCAAGGGAAGCCGCTCGATCGACGCCGCATTTGCCGGACCTTCAGTGACTGCACTACCGGGCCCCGGAACGACATGCGCAGCGGTTGCTATCCGCTCGATGACCACTACAAGAACTCGCAGGAGGCGCAGCGCCTCAAGGTCATCAAGAAAGGGATTGCGGAGTCGTGAGAGTGGAACTCGGTGATGGTCGCAGCTTGCACCTCGATGATGAGGTTCTGGTGCCTCACCGTCAGGCGCTGGCTGCTACGGCGGAGCCCGAACCGGTGCGCATGGCCTTCGCAGCGGCGCATCTGGTGATGGTTCCGAGCTACCACTTCTGTGAGCATTCTTCGGAGAGTCCTGGCTCCTCGGATGAAATTGCCGTTTGTGTTGATTGGCAGGCATCGATGGAACTGAGGCGGAATCTCGATGCATTGGGATTTGGTGTTGCCGAGGCGATGGACACGGCCCAGCGTTTCGAGATCGGTTGGACGACGGCCGAGCGGTTGATTCGTGAGTGTGGTGCGCTGGGTTTGGACAATGGGTTCATTGCGGGTGCGGGCACGGACCATCTCGAGCAGATTGCCAGTCGCGACGAACTGGTGGAGGGTGTGGTGTATCAGGCAGAGGTGATCGGCGATGCCGGCGGCACCGTCATCATCTTGCCAATGCCCTGGTTGGTCCAAGAAGGCTTCGATGCGGATGGCTACGTCGAAATTTACGAGGAGATCTTCTCCCGCTTGCAGGGGCCGTTGCTGGTGCACTGGCTCGGTGAGATGTTTGCGCCGGCGCTACAAGGATATTTCCCGGGCGATAGCTTCTCGCGAGTGATGGCCCTGGCACCCGAGAAGGTGCGTGGCGCCAAGCTCTCCCTGCTCGATGCGGCGATGGAACGGCAGCTTCGCAGCGAACTGGCGGAGCGCGGGCAAATCATGCTGACCGGCGATGACTTAAACTTCTGTGAGTTGATCGCCGGACCACCGCCCGAGAACTGGCAGGAGTGGGGCGGCCACCGTATTGCCATCGGCGACTTCAGCCATGCCTTGCTGGGGATCTTCGACGGTGTCGCCGAGCCTGCCAGCCTGGCCTTGCGCTGGCTTGCTCGCGGGGATTTGGATCGGTATTTCGAGTTGATGCGCCCCGCACAGGAACTCTCGAGGTTGGTGTTCGAGTCGCCCACGCGCCACTACAAGGCGGGTCTCGCTTTCCTGTCATGGCTCAATGATCGGCAGGAGAACTTCATGCTGGTCAATCGCCAGGACCAGAGCCGCAATTTTGATCATTTCGTCCGGCTGACCGAACTCGCCTCGGCTGCCGGCGTTTTGCGAGACGCTGAGGTTGCTGCAGAGCGGCTGCGGATGCTGAGCCCCTGATGGAAGGGATAGAAATCACGGCCGCTGCCGATCTTCCCTGTGCTCCTTGATGGGTTGACCGCGCTGATCAGGAGGTGCGGTCACCGGATTGGTTCGCGAGGGCGAGCCGCCTGGCAGTTCCAGCCAGTAGTCGATTTCGGGGACCTGCATGGGGAAGTCGGTGCTGATCAGGTGCGCGCCGCTGCGAAGCGCCGCGTGCATGCGACGGCGGTCATTGCGCAGTGGCTCCAATCCCTTGGAGTCTGCGCGTGTGCGGACAATGAAGCCTGCTGACACCGCTGCCAGGATCCTGTTCATGCCACGGATAGGGTCATCAATTTTGATGATGGCAGCGTCGGGCCGGTGTTCGTCGGAAGTCACGAACATGAGTCGTCCTTGCAGAGAAGGCCGTCCGTCTGCATAGGCCTGACGATGTTCTCCCTGGTCGAGCATGACGAACAGAGCGCGCCCGCGACTGGCTTCGATCGAAGGCCAACCGCGGCGCGTGATGGCGTCACGCAAGGTAGGGGCATCGCCGCGGACTTGATCGGGCGTGATGATGCGCGAGCGCGGCCACTCGCTCAGGATTTCTTCTTCCAGATCTTCGTAATGGCCGACGATCTTGTGCTGATCGTAGTCATCCTTGGGTTCGATGAAGATGAAGATCGCATGGTGGTTTCGGTTTTGGTCCGACCATTGACGGAGAGTAGCGAGGCAGTCTCGTAGCTTCGCACAGGTGGTCCCGGTATCGAGGTTGGGAACATGGAATACTGTCCAGCCAGACTCAGGCGCGAGGTGTACATCGAGTTCGAACTGGCGAACACCGCCGGCTCCGAGCTGTCGATCCAGCGTTGCGTGGCTGTAGTTCCACTCCTTGCTGAGCAGCAAGCTTGGTCGGAGGTGGTAGCTGTTGTGCGTTCCCTTGGCTTGAATCTGATTCAGCCGCAGGGCCGTTTCGGATGGGTGCAGGACTGTTGTGGTGCAAGCATGGAGGGTGGCTAGGGTGAGGATGGCGATGCGCAGCATGGTCAGTCGCTCAGGATATCAGCGCCGAATACAGATCGTTTGGTTATCGTCGGTGGGGGTTGCCGGATCTTTCTCAGCCTGCTCGGGCATCCCCCAGGATAGCGGAGCGGCAGCGTCTCGATAACCCTTGTCATACCGGAGGAATGGTGGTGCGACTGATCGTGATCTCTCTGTTCTTGTGTGCATGCGCGTCGGGTCCTGGTGGCATGCCGCCTGACCATCACCTTCTCTATCAGCAGGATTTTGAGGGCGAGGACGCGCCGAAGTTCTGGTTCAGCGCCGATGCGGAATGGAAGATCGGCGGGCAGGGAAGAGGTTCGCTCGAACTCCTGGGCGGCAAGGCCTACAAGCCGCCGGTCCGGTCTCCGCGCAACATCGCCTTGATCGCCGGACACAAGTTCGGCGACTTCGTCCTGGAAGCGAATCTGCGGCAGACCGGCCGGGAATACGGACACCGTGACCTGTGTCTGTTCTTCGGATACCAGGACCCTTCCCACTTTTATTATGTTCATATCGCCACGAAGGCCGACCCGCATGCGCACAACATCTTCGTCGTCGACGGAAAGCCGCGGGTAGCGATCGCGTCTCGAACAACTGCAGGCATCGACTGGGGGGAAGACCGGTGGCATCACGTGCGTCTCGAGCGGGCATTGGCTGATGGTCGCATACGGGTGATCTTCGATGGGCAACCCTTGATGGAGGCCGACAGCAAGAGGTTTCGCGCCGGGATGATCGGCTTTGGTTCCTTCGACGATCAGGGCGAGTTCGACGAGATCAAGGTTTGGGGCCCAGCCTCGATGCCGGTGAAGGCTGATCCCTTCTCCGGCAAGTAGTCCGTTCGGATGCGACGGTCAGGGCTCGACGAGGGCCTTGACCACATTGGCACTGGCGACGTCGGCCAGCGCCTCGTTGGTCTGCGTCAGCGAGTAGCGGCGCAGGGGAATCTTCGACCAGGGCGCTGCTAGCGCTGGCTCGCGCAAGATTTGCAGTGCACGATAAAAGTGTGAGTAGTCCGATCCCCAGCAGCCGCGGAGTTCGAGGTGCTTCCGGTTGAGGTCGAGGTGAGGGTTGAAGCTCGTCTCGCCGTGATCGGTGTACTGGCCGACGACGACGACACGGCCGGCATCGCGGGTGAAGCGCATGGCTTCGGTGACGGCGGCTGGCGCACCCGTTGCCTCGATGGTGACGTCGGCACCGCGACCGCTGGTATGTGAACGAACCCAGTCGATGCGCTCGGCTACATCGACATCGCGAAAGTCGAGGACCTGATCGGCACCGATGGATTGGGCTGTGTTCAGCCTCTCGCCAGGGGCGCCGATGACCAGCACCGACGCAGCACCCCGCAGTCGAGCCAGGATCACGGCCGACAGGCCGACCGGTCCGCATCCCAGCACCAGGACATGATCGCCGATGGCGATCTCGGAGCGTTCCACCGCGTGCAGGGCCGTGGGCAGGCCGCAACCTCCTGCCATGAAGGTTAGGGGATCGATGCCGCTCAGCGGCAGGATGTGGGTGCCGGGCAGCAGATGGATCTTTTCGGCCCAGCCACCGGCGAGGCCATCGTCGGCCCCGTAGGTGATGCCATAGACCTTGCGCGACGGGCAGCGGGTCGAGGCCTTGGCGACCAGGCAGTGCCAGCAGGCGTTACAGGTCCGATGAACATCGAGGAAGGTGACATCGTCTCCTTCTTCGAGCGGCCGGCCGTCGACATCGGTGAGTGATCCGTGGATCTTGTCGAGCTTGCCGGTGGTGACGTGTCCGGGGATGAGTGGATAGGGGACGCCGTCGAGCTTGCCTGCTTGCAGGTGCACATCGGTGCCGCAGACCTCGCTGTGCTCGACCGCGAGCAGGGCGGCGCCCGGCTGCAGATCGGGTTCAGGCAGATCGCGCAACTCGACGGCTGCGCCGGCTGCGGGGATCACGGCTGCCTTGACCGTTGACATGGCTTTTAGCCTAGAGGCGAGTGCTTCACCCGGACAGGAAGAACTCGATCGAACCGACCTTCTTGGCCGCGGCGGCGCTGATCACCCGGTCGATGGTTTGCAGTCTCATGGGCTTGACTGTCAGTCCAGGTCGATGCGCTCGGCGCCGGCCGAGGGTGTGAACTCCATGACGGTCTGCCCGAGTTGTTCGCGGATCGACTCGATGCGGTTCTTGCGGGTGACGGCGACGATGCAACCACCGAAACCGGCGCCGACGATGCGCGCTCCCAGCGCACCGGCTTTGCAGGTTTGATCGACCAATTCATCGATCAGGGGCAGACTGACCTCGTAATCGTCGCGCAAGCCCGCGTGCGAAGCGCTCAGGATATTGCCGAGCGTTTCGATGTCATCGATCTTCATCGCCGCGACAGCGGCATCGCGACGCTCGGCCTCGGCATAGACAAAGCCGGCTCGTCGGCGCAGAACCGGATCCTGGATCCGGTCGAGTTCTCCTTGCTGTTCAAAGGGGACGTCGGCCAGAAGGCCGCCGACCGGTGCGCCGAGCTGTCGCGCGGCGGTTGAGCATTCCATGACACGTTCGTTGTAGAGATTCCTTGCCGGGCCGCCCTTTTCGGCCTTGATGCCGGAGTTGATGACGAGGACGGCGAGATCCTCGGGCATCGGCACGGCCTCGAAGCGCAGCGGCCGGAAATCGATGGCCAGCGCATGACCGGGTTCCGACAGCAGAGAAGCAGCCTGGTCCATTCCGCCGGACAGGACGCCGACATAGCGTTCCTCCTGACGAGCCCAGTCTGCCAGTTGCAGGCGGTCATCGGTCTGGTGCAAGGCCAGCATGCTGGCGACCACGAGCGCTGATGAGGAGGAGAGTCCGGCTGCGGTCGGAACCTCGCCGGCGATGACCATCTCGAGCCCGTGGCGCGGCGTGAAGCTGCGCAGGGCGGCCATGACGTAATCGCTCCAGTGTTTCTGGGGGCGCCGGATCGGAATATCTTCGATCGGGATCCGCGTTGTCGAATACGTCTCTGAGTCGATGCTGCGCAGGGTGACATCCCAGTCTTCGCGAGGTGCGATGGCGACCATGACATTCTTGTCGATGGCAAAGGGGAGGACGCCGTAGCCGTTGTAGTCGGTGTGTTCGCCGATCAGGTTGACGCGGCCCGGCGCCCGCGCGATCACCCTGGCATCGGGCAATGCTTGCAGCAGGCGGGAGCGTAGATCCTGGTCTTGATGAGCGCCGGCAGTCATCGCCTGGATGCTGTTGCGTGCAGGAGTTGTGCGCAGTCCCGCCACCGGGTGTCGAGGTCCGTCTGCGCAGCGAAGGCGCTGGTCTTGCGATCGAGCGCTGGCATGGAGAGGGGGGCTCTCATCGATGGTGATGGTAAGCGATGGGTGGCCCGCGCAGGGCACCAAGAATCTGGTCAATGAGCGAAGCTGTCGGGTTCGGTTGCAGGGTTTGTTCCGGGCGCGAATGGCTACTCAAAGCTTTTATTGCGGGCGAGACGCTGTTCTTGCGCTGAGTGAGGGTGGTTGGCGTACCGCTGGCACTGCCGCATGAGTGCATAGTGCTGTATAATAAGACGCATGAAGAACAATCGCACACACGGCTAAACAAACGGGTTTTCCAACACACTCACTCATGGAGGTAACACTTGATCGATTTGAGACCCTGCACGGGCGCGCAGTCGCTTTTTTGGAGCACATTGCTCGCGATTCTCACAATCATCAGTTCTGCATCTGCGCAGAATTACGATTTCGGAGATGCCCCCGATGATTTGGCCGCATGCGGTATCTGGGCTGGTGGGGGCATGGGGAGGTTTCCGAGCCTGAAAAACACATCGAATGCCGCACCCGGGCGTGCGGCACCTCACCATCTGCTATCGAGCAACATCTCACTGGGTGGCGCTCCGAGCGGCGAAGCTGATGCCTTTCAGTCGACGTGCGACTGGCTGACTCCCCCCTATGACGAGGATGACGGGCCGATGGTTCTTCATCTCGGTGCTGGCTCGGGCATTGCTGTGAATCCCCCCTATGCGAACGGCGTCTATGGCCCCTTTCCCGGCACGACGACTCAGGGAATATGGGTTTTTGATGTCACCATGGATGCCAGGGCTCCGAATGTGCCGTATTACGCCAATGTAGCGGTCGACTGGAACCGCAGTGGGAAATTTGGAGATGCTCCCGGTGAGTGGGCGATGCAAGATCATCTGCTTCCTTACGAGCCCGGGCAAAGTCAGACTCTGATCACGACTCCCTTTCCGGTGACGGGACTGGGCACTACGCCCAGGGGCTGGATGATCACTCCGTTCTGGACACGCTTTCATGTTTCGCGGGAGCGGAAGCTGCCAGCGTTTCCGGGCAAGAACTGGGATGGCAGCGGTACCGGCTCCCCCTATATCGATGGCGAGACCGAAGACTGGGTCGTGACCGGCGATCCGGGCAGGATGGGAACCATCTGCCGCGACCGAAGTTATCGCCTCATCACGGATCTCTTTCATTACGGTCGAGGCACGCCTGGGTGTGCTCGGGGGCCTCATCAGATCTGTGTCAACTCTAGCCCGGCCATAGGGAACCGGCAGTTCCAGATCACCAGCAGCAATCCGCCGCGGAGTGGCTACCCGAGTTACATGGGAGGAGTGGCGGCTCTGTCCACGGGCATGGATGCCAGGGGGTCTCTGCTCATGGGTGGGTTCGGACCACGGTTCCATGTCGATTGGGGGAGGGCATTCGGCTTCTTGCTGATGAGGCGACCGACGAGTCCGGAGCATCCCGCCTACACGGCCCTTCCGATTCCCTACAATCGAAGCTTGCGAGGGCTTCGGCTTTACACGCAGATCTTCTGGATGGATCGGTCTTGCAAGAACAATCCCTGGGGGATGAGTTCGACGGGGGGGCTGGGTTTCTCGATCAAGTAAGCCTGCAATGTTCCGCGCAGGATCTATCCGGGACGATCACTGAGTTCTGGAAGGACGCGCGATTGCCACGGTCTTGCAGCAGGA
>CAZIVO010000119.1:0-10609 GCA_964542765.1 uncultured candidatus Brocadiaceae bacterium
TCCTTGGTCTCTATTTCCTCGGCTTTGCCGGTAACAGCGGAGACCTTGCGCGAGGAGAAGCGAAATCCCGCCATGATTCGATTCGCTTGCTGTGCGGTCAGATTCATCTCCGCGATTCGTTTCTCCCGGACGATCTCGGTAGCTTTACCGCTGTACCAGTCCTTGAGCGCCGAGTCCGTCAGATTGTTGGAGACATAGAGGCATCCTTCCCCACTGGCGATGGGATCTTCGCCGATGATGAAGTAGGCGAAGATCTCATCTTCTTGCAGCTTCTGGTTGAGGGCTGCCTGTGGGTCGGTGCCCAGATCGTCGAACTGGATTCTCTGGTAATCGGCCATGCGAAGGTTGCTGAAGGCCTTGTCGATGGCTTTGGAGAGATCTTCGGAGTCGCGAGTGCCCATGTACCAGGTGATGAGCTTGCTCATGGCCTCGCTGGAAGGAGAGGCCCCGCTGGTGATCTTGACCAGATCGTCATCACTGAAGGTCAGCAGCAACTCGCGGAAGGATCGTAGAGGATGCCCCTGCGGATCTTTTTCGGCTTGCGCTCTGAGGTTGGTGCGAATGGTTTCGGGAGCGAGGCTCTCTTCGGGGAGCTCGTTCATCTGGGTGCGAATGTGTTCGAGGTCGCCGAGTTGGGTGCGGCGTTCGATCTCCTTCGACAGCCACTGACCCTGAGACATGTCGATCACGGTGTAGTTGCGTACATCCGCAGCGTCTTGGAGAAGGAATGTCACCGCGAAGGTTCCGACGAGAAGGATCGGAACGGACAGGATGCCGATCCAGAAGGTCTTCGTGCGGAGGTTTTCGACGTAGTCACGCGCTGCGATGAGCCAGGTTTTATTCATCGACATCACCTCCGACAGAGCGGACGAAGATCTCGTGCAGAGAGGGTTCTCGAAGATCGAAGCGACGGATCCTCAGTTTGCCGACGAGGTGTGCCAAGACGGCTTGTGGGTCTGTGCCAGGGTGAAGGAATACTTCAGCGCTCTTTCCCGAATCATTGATTCGTTCCAGGCCAGGGATCTGACTCAGGATGCTGCCATCACCGTCGTAGTCGATCTTGATTCCCAGTTCGCCTGCTGATCGGATCTCCGCGAGGGGGCCATCGAGGACCTTCTTTCCCTTGTTGATCAGGAAGATGAAGTCGCAGATTTCTTCGGCCTGTGCCATGACATGAGTAGAGAAGATGACAGTTCGGCCCTGGCGCTTCATCTGCAAGATCGTGTTGCGCATCAACTCCATGTTCACTGGATCGAGACCGGAAAAGGGTTCGTCGAGGATGACCAGGTCCGGATTGTGAATAAGGGTTGAGAGCAACTGGACCTTTTGGCCCATCCCCTTGGAGAGGGTTTCGCATTTCTTGTCGATCCAGTCGCCGAGGCCGTATTCGACCAAAAGATCGGTGGCTCGGCGTTTGGCTTCGGCGCGTGGGATGCCCTTGAGCGTCCCGAAGTAGGCGACGATTTCGCCGGTTTTCATCTTCTTGTAGAGACCCTTCTCCTCGGGCAGATAACCGAGGCGGTCCTTGATCTCCTCCGCGTTGGGATGGCCGAGCACCGAGATTGTGCCTTCGTCGGGATAGAAGATGCTCATCACCATGCGAATCGTCGTGGTCTTGCCGGCCCCGTTGGGCCCGAGGAACCCGTAGATGGATCCTTGTGGGATCTCGAGCGACAGATTGTCCACGGCAGTGAATTCGCCGAAGCGCTTGCTCACATGGTCGAGGATCAGGGAGTGTTCCATGGGTGGGGGGAAGATAATGGTTGGATGATGGGCAGCCTAACGATCAGCGCTCAAGATCAGCCATCACCGAGCAGGTCGAGGAGGATTTCTTCAACCAAGCCAGGGTGTGCCTTGCCTCTGGTTTCCTTCATGACCAGCCCTTTGAGGGCGTGGAGAGCTTTGAGCTTGCCGGCGCGATAGTCGGCGACTGGCTGGGGATTGTCATCGACCACCGTGCCGACGATACCCCGGAGAATCTGTGGATCAGAAATCTGTTCGAGGCCCAGGGCGGCGATGGCGTCACCGGCTGCTTCGCCGGATTCAAGCATGCGGGCGAAGGCTTTTCGTCCGGCCTGCCGATTGACCACGCCTTTTGTCATGGCGGTCAGAAGTTCTGCAAGGGCCGTTGGCGAGATCGAGAAATCGTTGATTGCACAGTCCGTCTCGTTGAGGGTGCGCATGACCTCGGTCATGATCCAGTTGCTTGCGGCCTTGGCATCTCCTGTTTCCTCTACAACTTCCTCGAAGTAGTCAGCGATCTTGCGTTGTGCCAGGAGTACGTCGAGATCGTAGTCAGGTAGCTCGTACTGATCGGCGAAGCGTGCTCGACGATCGATGGGTAGTTCGGGCAGGGTATCTTGAACTTCCTTGACGAATTCGTCGGCAATTTCGAGGGGAGGCAGATCGGGTTCGGGGAAATAGCGGTAGTCATGCGCGGATTCCTTGGTGCGCATCGTCAAGGTTTCACCTTTTTCTTCGTTCCACAGGCGCGTCTCTTGCTGAACGGTGCCGCCGGCGGCGAGAACTGCTGCTTGGCGTCGTTCCTCATATTCGAGTGACCGTTGCACATGCTTGAACGAGTTGAGGTTCTTGATCTCAACCTTGGTCCCGAGGTCGGTGCTTCCGCGGGGCCGAAGTGAGATGTTTGCGTCGCAGCGCAGGGATCCTTTCTCCATGTCGCAGTCCGAGATCTCTGCATACTGGAGGATTTGCTTGAGGGCGTCGAGGAAGCGGTGGGCGTCCACCGGGGAACGCAGGTCGGGCATGCCGACTAGCTCGATGAGGGCGACGCCTGCTCGATTGAGGTCGACGAGGCTTCCATGCTCGGTATGGATGGTCTTGCCGGCATCCTCTTCGAGATGGATTCGCTCGAGTCGACAGTATCGGCCTTCGCCGATGGGGACCCGGCCGCCCGTGCAGTAGGGATGTTCGAACTGGCTGATCTGGTAGCCCTTGGGCAGGTCCGGGTAGAAGTAGTTCTTTCGGTCGAACTTTGTGTGTCGGTGGATGGTCGCTTGCAGGGCCACGGCGGCGCGCACGGCCATGCGCAGGGCTTGCCGATTGACGACGGGCAGGATTCCAGGGAGTCCCATGTCCACGGGTGAGACCCTGCTGTTCGGTTCGCCTCCAAATGCTGCCGGTGCATCGGAAAAAAGTTTGGAGTCGAGGTCGAGTTGGCAATGAACCTCGAGCCCGATGACCGTTTCGAAATCGCTCACAGGATCGGTTCCATCTGATGATGCTCGGTCGCGTTCTGGTAAGCCGCGGCAACGCGCAGGACCTCTTGCTCACCCAGTGCCGGGCCAAGAATCTGCAGGCCGATGGGCAGTCCCTCACTGGTTGCGCCGCAGGGAATAGAAATAGCCGGGATCCCGGCGAGGTTTGCCGGGGCGGTCAGAACATCACAGAGATACATGGCCAGCGGATCATCGAGCTTTTCTTTGAGGCGGAAGGCCGGGATGGGTGAAGTCGGGGCCATGATCACATCGCAGTTGCAAAAGGCCTCTTCGAAGTCGCGTCTGATCAAGGTTCGGACCTTGGTGGCCTTGAGATACCAGGCGTCGTAATAGCCACTGCACAGACAGAAGGCGCCAAGGAGGATGCGGAGCTTGACCTCGGCACCGAAACCGGCTTGGCGACTGTTGCTGTACATCGACTCGAGATCGGGTGAGTCCGTGTGCCGCATTCCAAAGCGGACTCCGTCATAGCGGGCGAGGTTGGATGAAGCTTCGGAGGTTGCTATCAGGTAGTAGGCGGGGATGGCGTACTCGGTGTGGGGGAGGCTGAGCGGGCGGATTGTGGCGCCCATGGCTTGGATCTTTTCGATGGCTGTCCGGACGCTTGTCTCGACTTCCGAGTTCATGCCTTCACCGAAATACTCCTCGGGTATTCCGACACGGAGGCCTTCCATGCTGTTGTTCGAGGGTTGGCAGTAGTCCGGCACAGGGTCCGCCAGCGAAGTGCTGTCGCGCGGGTCTTCGCCGGAGAGGACGGTCAGCGCCAGGGCCAGATCCTCGACGGTGCGACCGAAGGGCGCGACATGGTCGAGGCTGCTGGCATAGGCGATCATGCCATAACGAGAGATACGGCCGTATGTGGGTTTGATCCCCGGAACGCCGCAGAGCGATGCCGGTTGACGCACCGACCCTCCCGTGTCCGAGCCCAGAGCGAGGGGGGCCAGTCGCGCTGCGACGGCGGCCGCGGAGCCGCCGCTGGAACCGCCCGGTGCCCGTTCGAGGTCGAAGGGATTGCGAGTCGGGCCGTGACAGGAGTGTTCGGTTGAACTACCCATGGCAAATTCGTCCATATTGGTTCGTCCGAGGATGACTGCGCCGGCCGCTTCCATGCGCGCCACGGCGGTGGCGGTGTAGGGAGCCTTGTATCCTTCGAGAATGCGTGAACCGCAGCCGACCTCGAAGCCTCGCCGGTTGTAGATGTCCTTGATAGCAACAGGTACACCGGCCAGCGGGCCCAGCGTTTGACCGGCCGCACGGTTGGCGTCCACAGTTTCAGCTTCGCGTCGGGCCTGGGGCTCGAAGACCTCGATATATGCACCGATGCTGCCATCGATGGCGGCGATCCGGCTGAGGAAGCTGTCGGTCACGTCGGCAGCGCGAAAATCACCCTCGCGGATACCTGCCGCCAGCGCATGCGCTGGCATCTTGAAGAATGGGCTCAACCGTCGATGACCCTCGGGACGCAAAAAGCTCCAGCGCGGGTCGCGGGTGCATTTTGGAGGACGTCTTCGCGGTCCAGCGGTTCGCCGGGATGGTCCTCACGCATGCGATTTTGCGTTGATAGGGGATAGGGTGAAGCTTCGACATCATCCGTGTCGAGGGCGGCCAATCGGCCGAAATCATCGAGCAAGCGGGTCATTTGCGCTTGAGCTTGATCCTGCTCGGCCTCGGTGAGTTGAAGTTTCGAGAGGTTTGCAAGCATTTGTATGGTGGCTTTATCCATGGTAAATCGTCGCTAACTGCCTCCTGGCAAGCGCTTGTGGCGAAAATCATGCATGATTCATCGCGGCTTGGCCAAAACCATGGGTCCAGCCTACACTCATGCACCGGCGTCGATCAACGATATCAGCACGACGAATCGGGAGATGCTTCCCGAGCCCCCGTCATGGGAGCGTGATCGACGCTAATGCATGGAATCTAGATCACGATGACATCATCTGAACAGGCTGTCGTGGGTTTGATCTGCATCCTCGTGGGGGTGTTCTTTCTCGCGAATTCGATCATCTTCCAGCGCACTCGTCGCGTCATCGACCAGTTCTTCCATCACAACGCTGGCAGTCTGGCGACGATCCGAGATTACTCGCTGAACAAGATCCAGGTGATCATCGGTTTCCTTTTCCTGGCAACCGGATTCATCATGCAGTTGTTCGCCTTTCTTGAAGATATCGAGGGCAAGGGAACAGTGCTGCTGGCAGGCGTATTGATCCTGGTCGCGGGCTTCGTGGTCTACATGATCGGAGCCAGCTATTCGCGGCGGTCTTTTCGCCGTTACCTCCGCGAGTTCTTCAAAAAGAACCCCTGGTCCTTCAGTGAGAACATGGCCGTGACCAAGGAGATCGGCATGTTCTTGGGGATTCACAAGACCGAGGACATGACGGTGGATGAGTTCGTTCATCAGGTGAAGAAGGCTCTCGATGTTCCGGCGAAGCCTCAGGTGAGTGAGCGCAGGGGAATGCGGGACATCTCCTGGTCGCGTTAGCGCGTCGCCAGTATTGAGGTAACCCCGGGCAGTTGCGGACCACTGTGTTCGGGATGGTGCTCCGATGATGGTGTCTTTTTCCAGGGTCCGACGCTTCTTCCGTGAGTGCGCCACGGCCTTGATGAATGACCTTGCTCCAACCCAGTGTCCAGGCTGTGGAGTGGTTCATTCGACCTTGTGTGGTCCTTGCAGGACGAGTTTGGTCCGGATTTCGGAGCCTTTATGTGACCGTTGCGGATTGCCGCTCGATCCGCTGGATAGTGCTGGTCATGGAGATCATCGCGATCTGGCTCACATCACCATCGCCCGGGCTCCCTTCGCGTATTGCGGTACAGGTGGCTCCATCGTGCGGCGATTGAAGTTCCAACGGGATCTTGGAAGTGCCGAGTATCTGAGTCGGGCGATGGCCGTGGCCCTTCGGCCCTGGGTAGATGTCCGGGGCCGTCGGGCCATGCTCGTCTCCGTGCCGATGCATCCACGCAAGCGGCAAAGGCGAGGGATCGATCAAGCAGCCTTTCTCGCGGAGCGTGTGGCGCAACGTCTTGGATTGAGATATTTGCCCAGGGTGCTTCGGCGGACGAGGGAGACCCTCCCGCAGGGAGATCCACGTGTGACATCACGCGAGGAGAATGTTCGCGATGCCTTCGGGCTATGGCATCCCTGGCCTTTGCTGGGGCAGAAGCGTTTGCTGGGGCAGAGGCGCTTGCTGGGGCAGACCATCATCTTGGTTGATGATGTGCGCTCGAGTGGTAGTACGGCTCGTTCTTGTGCCGACACTCTTCGCTCCGCGGGCGCCTCGTGTGTTGTTCTGGTCACGGGATCGGTCAGCTGAAGGATGTCAGCTGACCGAATGGTTGCCAGAGTCTCTTTCGTCAGAGTCGCATGGCCAGTTCGAACTGATTGATTCGAGTGATGGCCGCGGAGATGTCGGTTTCCTCGAAGTGGGGTTCGACCTTGTAGGCTCCGTCTTTTCCGGCCTCCCCCGTGTTGACCAGGATGGTGCCCAAACCACCCCGGAGACCGGCGAGGATATCCGTGGTCGTGTGGCCGACCACCCAGCATCGGGCCAGGTTCAGGTCGAACTCCTGTTGAGCGATCTTGTACATTCCGGGTGCGGGCTTCCGGAACACCGACTCCTTGCGGAACTTGACCTTCCCCTTGGGATGGAAGGGACAGCTATAGAACTTGCTGAGCTTGATGTCGTGATCGATGAGATCTTGCTGGAATCGCTCACAAAAGCGCTTGAACTCACGTTCTTTGAGCTGGCCCAAGGCCAGATCGGTTCGATTGGTGGCGATGAAAAGCTGGAATCGATCGGTATCGATCCGGGCCATCGATTCGAGCGCACCCCGGTAGTAACGGACATGCTGATCGGATGTCAGGCGTGGCTCTTTGGTGAGCACGCCATCGAGTTCTAGAAAGACTGCCTGATTTTTTGGTTTTTGTGCCATCTGCTCCCCCTGTGGGTCAGTGATCGGCCCGACGCCATGGGAGCTTGAATGTCAGGGAATAATTCCCAGACGAGTCCTGCTGAGGGCCTGCTCTTCCCCGTTTGAAGCGATGGGTGCGTGTTTGCCACGCTCGGCAAGGGTGTCAGCGCTTGTCCGGCAGGCGGATCTTGCCCTTTTTCGGGAAGTAGCGATCTTCGACGGTTGGCAAGGCGGTCAGGACGATCTGCGCGACGATTCTCAGACTCTCGGCCGAGATATGCTCGAGCGTGTCATTAGGTGTGTGCCACTGAGGATTGTCCGCAAGATCGATGAGATCGATGGCGGGGATGCCCTCTTCGAGGAAGGGGAGATGATCATCGCTGATCGATCGCTGGTTCTCGTACATGAGATGCTTGTGGCCGCAGCCCGCAGCTGCTGCGAGGAAGATGGCCTTCAGGTCGGGATCTGAATTCAGGTCGTCATCGATTTGCAGATCCTTGGCACCGATCATGTCGAGGAGGATGAGGCAGCGGATTCGCGACTGCGGTTTTCCAGGGATGGGTGAGGACCGGTTTTGTGAGAGGAATCGCCTCGAGCCGAACAGTGAGCGCTTTGGGTTCCATGCGATTTCGAGGGATTCCTCGCCATCGAAGAAGACAAGTTGAATCGTGGCTCGGTTCTGACGGTTCTTCAGGATAGGGGCGAGGGCGAGCAGAAGGCCGACGCCACTACCGGAGTCATTGGCTCCGACGAAGTGGAAGTTGTTGGTTGGATCATCATGACCGGTGAAGTTCTTGGTGTCGTGATGACAGGCGATCACGATCCGATGACGACTGCTGCCCGGAATGGTGACATGTACGTTCTCGAAATCGATCTTCTCGACAGGGTCTCGCCACCTGTCTCTGACCGGCTTCAGGCCGCAGCGGGCCAGTTCAGCCGCGATGTAGTCGATGCCATTGCGCCAGCCCGGGGAACCGGTATGCCGCGGCCCCAGTTTCACAACCTGGGCGACATGCGTGTATGCCCGCGCTCCAAAGTCCTTGGCCAGATGAGCTGGTTTCAACAGGGCGGTTGGCGTCGGCCGAGATCGCTGCTGGTTGTCGCTACAGGTGGCTGCGAGGACGGCGAGGGCGGCGATAGAGGTCATCGCGGAGACTGCGGTCCGGGGAGGTGGCGGCGCGCTTGCTTCCACTATTTGCTCCCGTAGAACTGCTGTTCAATCCGTGGCAGCGCCCGCCAGACAAGGTTG
This sequence comes from uncultured candidatus Brocadiaceae bacterium, assembly GCA_964542765.1. Classification (GTDB taxonomy): domain Bacteria; phylum Planctomycetota; class UBA1135; order UBA1135; family UBA2386; genus CAZIVO01. Next base: position 8,398 of record CAZIVO010000119.1, read on the forward strand.
CCGACAAAGGCCAAGGAGTCGGCTTCGAGTTGATCGAGGTTGTCCTTGCTGGTGTGCCACCAGGCGGTGTAGAGCCCTTCGGGAGGGGCTGGCTCGGTCCCTCCTCGCGGCAGCGCGCGTGGTTGATCGCCGGGGACGCGGAAGCGAAAGTCGATCAGGTCGATGACCTTGACACCGTAATTTCGTAAGGGATTGTGGTCATCGGTCATCGGTGACTCCCATCGAAACATCCGGCTCTTCTCGCCCATCTCGTCGGCAGTGGCCTCGAAGATCTTCAGGAGTTCGGAATGCGACAGGGTGTCTCGATCGATCTTGATATTGCGGGAGCCGATCAGATCCAGAAGGACCATTGCTCGCATCCGGGCGGACAGGCCCTTGGGAAAGAGAGTTTTGTCGGCATTCATCGTGCGGGCGAAGTAGCGACTGCCGAACAAGGCTTTTTCATCGACCCAGTCCCACTCCAAGCATTCCTCGCCGTCGAACCAGACGATCCAGATGTTCATCGAATTCTTGCGATCTCGAAGCACGCGAGCCAACTCGAGGAGCAGGCCTGAGGCGCCACCGCCATCGATGGCACCGACGAACTCGATGTTGTGAGAGGCTTCGGGGTGGCCACTGGCAAGCTTGGTGTCGTAGTGGGCTGCCAGTAACAGGATGGGGCCGTCCTTAGGATCGTCGCCGGGTATCTCCGTCCAGACATTGCGAAACTCGATGGTGGTTGCCTTGCCGTAGACCTGGACAGATTCTTCCCAGACTTGCTCGCGGTAGGGGAGCTCGAGTCCTTCTATCTGCGCTTTCAGATAACTTGCTGTTTCTTTCAGCTTGGCAGATCCCGCAGGCCGCGCTGCAAAACTGACGATTTTTTCGACATGTGAATAAGCCTTGGCTCCGTCGATGGGGCCGCTTTCGCCGCCACAGGAGGGGGCGAGAAGTCCGAGAAGGGCAAGGCTGAGATAGACCAGGAATGGGCTCGGGTGTCTCACGCAAGCAGGTTACTGCTGTCGACGAAGCCAGGAAATGATCGGCTGCAGAGTTTGCGAAGGCCGCCGTAAGTCCGCCCGGGAAAAGGTTTTCAGGGGGGATCGGAACAATCTTTCATTTCGTGCAGAGGCACTTGAGATGACTCGGATCAAAACCCGATAGGAAGGCATGGACCGGTGGAGGCCGGGTGAACACCCAGCACGTTCCGGGGTGGAGAAAGTAAATCATGGCGGACAACGACAGCATCCTTGGCGTGATCTCTGAATCGCTCGATATGGGCAAGTACCAGGACGAGCACTGGGAGGGGAGTTTCCAGGACTACCTGGGGATCCTGGAGGAGAATCCACTGGCCATTCGAACGGCGCACCAGCGCCTCTACGACATGGTTTTGAGCCACGGCGTGGAGGAGGTTGATCGCGACAAGGAGAAGGTGACTCGCTACCGCTTCTTCGAGGACATGGCCGATGGTGGGCGGGATGCGCTGTACGGACTCGAGAAATCGCTCATGAGCCTGATGAGCGTCTTCAAATCTGCGGCGTACGGATTTGGAACCGAGAGGCGAGTGCTTCTTTTGCATGGTCCGGTTGGCTCGGCCAAGTCGACGATCGTTCGCTTGCTGAAGAAAGGGTTGGAAGCCTATTCACGCACACCGGGTGGCAGCCTTTACACCTTTGATTGGGATATTGACGGTCAGAGATGCCCGTCTCCGATGAACGAAGATCCACTTCTTCTCCTGCCGCCAGAGGTTCGCGAGAAGGTTCTCTCCCGTCTCAACAGTCGTTTGCGGAATTGCTATTCGTTGAGGCTCGGATTCGATCCTTCGCCGGTATCTCGTTACTACCAGCAAGCTTTGATGAAGCAGTATGACGGCAACATCGAGAAGATGCTCAAGCATGTGATCGTCAAGCGCATGGCCATCTCCGAGAAGGACCGAGTGGGGATCGGAACCTTCCAGCCAAAGGATGAGAAGAATCAAGATGCGACGGAACTCACCGGGGACATCAACTACCGGCGTATCGCTGAACTGGGCAGTGAGAGCGATCCCCGAGCCTTCAATTTTGATGGGGAGTTTTGTGTTGCGAACCGAGGGATCATCGAGTTCATCGAGGTGCTCAAGCTCGATGTAGCGTTCCTCTACGACCTCTTGACTGCCAGTCAGGAGCACAAGATCAAGCCGAAGAAGTTTGCTCAGACAGATATCGATGAGGTCATCATCGGGCACACCAACGAG
>CAZIVO010000120.1:0-10605 GCA_964542765.1 uncultured candidatus Brocadiaceae bacterium
AAAACGCATCTGGCGCGCAGTCGCGCGCTCGGTCGCGCGATCCAGATGCTCGCAGATGGCCTCGGCGCTCATAACATTTTGAGGATCCAGGTGCTGTTTGTGCTCGGGCAGACCAACGACGAGCTGGATACGAAGCTCGCAAGCCATCTCGGCGGCTCCGAGGTCGGCCAGAAAGTCGACCAACCCATCGAAATGAACGACATTGTCACTGGTCATGACCGCAACAAAATCAACAGGGATTCCCAGTTCACCGGCAACCAGAAGAATCTCCCTGATGTTAGCTACCACCTGATTGAAGTCGGCGCGCTCACGAATCGCCTCGAACACCTCGGGTATGTGGCTGTCGAACGAGATGAACAAATGGTGCATGCGGTCGGCAATCTTGCGCAACCGATCCCCGTTGAGCACGGTGGCGTTGGTGGTGAAGTTCATGTAGACGTCGTGCTCACGACACTTCTCTGCCATCAGGTTAATGTTGCCTAGCATCGGCTCCGAAATCGCCGATGGCGTCAGCAGCGAGGCCTTGGGCAGCACCTGATCCAGCACCTCGATAGCCTTCTCCTTGGGCATCACCTCCAGCGGCCACTCTTCGGATTGACCGCACATGATGCAGCGCAGGTTGCACAGGTTGTTCGGCGCGAACTCGATCCATGCCGGCAGAGAGGACCACTCTTCGGCCTCGGTGGCGAGGTCGTGGACGCGCGCATAACCGTTGGTGAGTTCGTCGAAGAAGTGGCTGGTCATGGCAAGGTCGTTGCAAGAGTCTATCACACCATGCCGGAGGTATGCCGTCTTCACCATGGACGGTTAGGAAGGCCCGGCCCCCATGAAGAAGGGCTCCGGCAAGCGCTTTTCGTGGGTGATTGCACGGGCCCCTGGTCCGGGACCGCTCAGCGGAGGATCCCACCCATCACGATCAGACACTCGCAAGTTTCTAAGCACCAAGCAGGCAATGCGATCGGAGTTCCTCGTGGAGCGAGTTCGCTTCGCTCACCAGCACTGGATCGATCGCCGAGATATCGACCGCGTGGGTCTTGGCTGGCCTCAGAACCGAAGCATGTACATTGAGGTCTCCGGCATCCAAGCGCAGAACTTCGGCCAGTGGCGACAGGTCTTCCGACGCGCCGAGTGCTTCGAATCCGATCAAGTGCAACCGGTCGTGATCGGCATGTCGTAACACATGGCGATAGGTGCTGAGCCAGTACTCGACCCAGAATCCGAGCTGAGCGGCTTCCTTGATGTCGCGATCGCCGAACCACGAATCGAAATTGACCGGCTTCAGGTGATCGCCGAAATCGTAGTGCCCGATCGCCTCCATGTAGCGACGTGCGAATCGATCTTCTTCGTGTAGCTTCGAGAAGCGCTGATGCTGAAGCAGAAGAGAAGCCGCGTGTTGCACAGGGTCGCGGAAGGGCACGAGGATGGACGCATCAGGCAATGCGGCGAGCAATGATGGGACCCTTGCAATATTGAGGTTGTTCTTCGATGCGTAGCGCCTTGCCGTTGGTTTCCCTCGCGCGCGCAACGCGATGATCTTGCGCATGTGAGAATGAAAGAACTCGACGAACTCTGCATCGTCCACCTTGCTCCAAGGATCGATCGTCGCCCCCCGATAGCGCTTCCGATAGAAGGCCTTCCAGACGACTTCTTCGAATGCCTCGGGGCTGTCGATCGAAATATGGATGCCATCTCCGTGCATGCGCTCGCGCGGAGTATCAACCTTCTGAAATCTTCTGGTGATGCGACTCCACAACATCGGACACAACACGAACGGCATGTCCCGATAGATGTGGGTCGCGATCGTCTTCGTCTTCGAAATCACTTCGAGCAGAATCGTCGTCCCTGCTCGCGGCAGCGCGGTGATGAAGATCGGATCCTCTGGCGTCACTCTCTTGAGTTCTTTTCGAAACACCCTCTCCTCGAGATCGGCAGCCCCGAACTGGGCAAACCGGGTGCTGAATGCAACGTGGTGGAGAGAACGATCCATCCAGGTGTAGCGATTCCGGCCGCTCACCCCTTCTCACCCCCGCGGATTCTCCAGATGAGGAGACCGACGATCGTCGCTCCAACGAGGATCTGCCAGGACATGGTCGCTTCCAGAGTTTCATCTAAACTCACAACCCCCCACTGGTCGAGCAAAGCAATCAGTCCGACCGGCAGAGCGAGAGCGAGAGCAGCGGACAGCGTGATGATCAGGAACTGAACGAAGAGGTTCGTTGCATGATTACGCATCGCCACCTCCTTCTCGAGGTCGCTGAGTTCGGCGTTGCGGATATCTCGAACGGCATTGCGGCTCCTGCCGAGGACCGCGCCAGCCCGCTTTGGAATGGCGAGGACATGGGCGAGCGCTAAAAACGAGAAGACGACGAAGACAGCAGCGATCCAGATCAAGTCAAGCCCTCGTGGCGACAGATCACGCCGAGACTTCTTCGCTCTTGCGCTCCCGGCGCGCGGACAACATCCGCCGCAGTCGCCGCAATGGGTACCAAACAAAACCCAACAGCGCAAGAATGGCGGCCGCCAAGAGTGCAAGGAACGACCCGATGGCGGAAAGAGCACCGCCCGGACCAAGGTAGGCCATCATTGCCAAGGATGTCATGGTATGACTCTGCAGGTACCGATCATGTCTGCAACAAGTATGGGGCATGGAATGACAGACGGCAACTCGCACGGTCCGCGAACAACCCAAGATGCCAGCATCAACGGGACTTCCAGATCTCGACATCTTGGGCCGTGATCTGATAGCGGCTACCCTCGAGAACCTCCGAAATACTGAACCCGTCAGCTCGCCGCGCGTGGACCCATTCCCAGACCGTCTTGCCATCGCCATTGATCTCAAACACCCGACCCGACTGTGACTCGGTGACCAGCCAGTTTCCATTCTCGAGTTGCTGGGCCTTGCCTCCCCTCAAGGTGTAGAAATACCGCTCGTGCTCGGAGCCTGAAGGTTCCCGCGGATAGATCCCCCGCAACTCACCCGTGTGAGGACGCAATGCGAGGAGGCGACTTCCGCCGAGAAAGCTACCGTCAAGCGACTCATCGCCGTGGTTGTCGAATACCGAAATCCATCCATCGCCGATGAAGTCCGGATCGTGTTGATTCATGAACGGCTCGTGCGCGGACCATTTGACCTTCTTCGTGTCCGGATCGACGACGAACACTGCATCGAGGAAGCGCAATGACACAAGTAGATCGCCCGCTTCGAACATCGGGTATTCAGCCGCCATCGCCGTCGACAAGGATTCGACATCGTTAAGGTGCAAGATATCTCCGGAACGCATCTTGCCGATACGCCACACGAGATCCTTCAACTCGGACTCGAAGACGATCTCAAGGATGCTGATCTGTTCGAGGATCTTCCCTTCCGGCGAGACGAGAAGAACACGGTCCTCGACCAGCGGTAGCGTAAGGCCCGGAAAACGCCCCTTGCGCAGTTCTTCGGTCTCAACCCAAACGGCTTCGCACACCCAGAAGTTTCCGTTCTCATCTGGCGTCACCGAGTGGTGCGTACGCCGGTCAACTCGCCAGATGACATCACCCTTCGCATCAAGCCGCGCCAGACCGAGGAACTCGATGTTGAACAGCACATCTCCGTTCGGGAACAGATAGCTGCCATGAACATAGTTCGACGACTGATTGAGCAACCCCTTCGCCGAATCTTCGTGCGGCGATGTAGGCCAGATCCGCGCCGGGTTGGCATCCCAGTGGTGCAGCGTTGCCCCCGCCGAATCGATCAGGCGGAGACCCGGCAGACCATCTCGGTCGGGCCAATAGCTCGTCACCAGAGTTGCGCCACGGGCCGAAGGCTCGTCACCGTACGAGCGAACACCTTGCAGGTCATGGCGAGCGGGATAGGTGTGGTGCTGCGCGATCGTAGATGCGGATCCTGTATTTTTTGCCTCGGACAGAGCCCGGGACAAGAACCCGTGCGGCCACCATTGGAACTGCGAGGCGGCAAAGCCGTACAGAAACGAAAAGAAGAGGCAGGCAAGAAGGAATGTGAGGCGCGGTAGAAAGTCCATGTTATCCCTGCCGATTAAGAACGGCGATCAGAGGCAGTGTAGACCAAACTTGGACCAAGTGATAATCGATGGCGAGTCCAAACTCCGTAGCCAGATCAGAGTCATCGCCACCATCCTCGCTGCCCGGAATACCAGCCACCAACACATCGGAAGTCGAGGTTAGTCGATGGCCAGAAGAAACCTCCAGCCGACCGTGGACAGGCCACCCAGATCGGGCATCTCGCACGCTCCGCTACTTGAGAAGCGGGGCAGCCGATCCCAAAATCTTGCTGCCGTCGGGTTTCTCAATCTCGAACCACCACAGCATGGACGGCGGAAAGGGGTCGGGCGCTTGCGCATGAATATCGTAGTCGTCGTGGGAGGCGGCATACTGACCGAGACCGACCAAGGACAGGGTCCGGTCCTCGGTTCCGAGCCAAGCGCGCACGAGGGTGGAACCCTTATCGGTGTAGGGCAACTTGACCACGAGATGGGATTGCTCTCCGGCGGTAACATTCCCGTGGCCCTGAGCCAACTCGACCGTTAAACCGCCCACGGTAACCGTGCCAAGGGAACGCTCGCTGTGGTCGTGGCCATGAGAAGATGCCGGATCCTGACCGGACACGGACTGCGTGGGGACAGTGGAAGGTTCCTGACCGCAACCAGCGATCCAGGGCACAAGAACGGCAAGAACAAGATGGTGTTTCATGGGGTAAAGGGGTTGAGGGTAATCGCGAAGCGAAACTATGGGGATTGCGACTCGTCGCGGGCACCATGAATGAGGGCATACCCGGCGGGCACAAGAATAAGGTTCAAGAAGGTCGAAGTGAGAAGGCCCCCCAAAATAACAACCGATAGAGGGGCCAGAATCTCGTTCCCCGGCTGATCGCCCTTGATAACCAGGGGAGCGAGAGCCAGGGCGGCCGTGAGAGCTGTCATCAGGATGGGCACTAACCGCTCCATGGAACCCTGAATGATGGCAGCGTAGACCGACCGGCCCTCGTGCTCCATGAGGTAGCGGTAGTGGTTCACGAGCAGGATACCGTTGCGCACGGCAATCCCGAACAGGGCGATGAAACCCACGAGGCTCGCAATCGAAAGAACCGGCGCCGTGTAGTCCCCCCTACCGAACAGGGCGGAGAAGTTCTGGAGCACGCTCGGCGATTCCACCAGAAACAGTGCCAGCACGCCCCCGATGAGGGCGAGGGGAAGGTTCACAAGGACGAGCAGGGAATCACGTACCGAGCCGATGGCCAGGTTCAAGATCACCAGCATGAGAAGGAGAACCACCAAGCTCGACCACAAGATCGTGCGCGTGGCCGATTGCTGCGCCTCGAACTGACCTCCATATTTCACCACGTATCCATGGCGAGCGACGATGGGGTCCACCCTCTCCCGGACAGCTTCGACCAGATGCCCGAGGTTTGCGCCCTCATTCACATTGAGGGAAACAACCGCCTTGCGTTGTGAGTCCTCGCGGCCGATGAGGTTGGAAGTCATCTCGGGGCCGAGATCCGCAACCTCCGCAAGACGCACAAGCGCCCCTCCCGCTCCGCGAAGAATGAGCCGTCGCAGGTCATCGGCATCCTCGCGGCCTTCGGGAGCAAGCCTGACGGCCAGATCGTAGCGCCGCACGCCGTCATTCACTTCCGCGACCTTTACTCCGAAGATCGCATCGCGCACCTGGCTGGCCGCGGCGGAAGGAGTCAGACCGTAGGCCGCCAGATCCGCAGGGCGGTAATCGATCGGCAAGGACTGGATCATCAACTCCCGGTTCGCGGCGACATCGCGCGCCCCGGGCAAGGCATTGAGTTCAGCCTCGATCTCCTTGGCGATGAGTCTGAGAATCCGCAAGTCGTCACCGTAAACGTTGATTGCAATGGCCGCAGGCGTTCCCGAGAGGATGTGGCTGAGCCGATGCTCGATGGGCTGCCCGATGTAGGACGTGATTCCAGGCGCCTCGTCGAGGATGGCGGTCATCCCCGCACGCACCTCCTGCATGGAGAATCCGGGCCGAACCGTAACATCGAGCTCGGAGGTGCTCACCGGCTCGGCGTGTTCGTCGCGTTCCGCTCGGCCAGTCCTGCGCGTCACACTGCGAACACCCTCGAGCTTGAGAAACTGAGCCTCGACGGAAGAAGCTATCCGATCACTGGCGCGCAAGGACGTGCCGGGAAGGGCGAAAACTCCAACCGTGAAGGTGCCCTCGTGAAACTCCGGCAGGAAGGAGGAGCCAAAGGTTGTCCCCAACCAGAGGGTGAAGCCCGTCGCCATAGCAGCGCAGGCCAGGAGCGCACGCTTGCTGCCCAGGGCCACACGTAATGTTGGCTCGTAGAATCGCTTCAGACCCCGCACCAAAAAACTTTCGCGCATCTCGCCTCCCCCGGAGCGGGGGCGCAGGAGAAGTCGACAAAGAGCCGGCGTGACGGTTAGCGCCACCAGAAGCGACGCCACCAGAGACACCACAAAGGCAATTCCCAAGGGCCTGAAGAAGCGCCCCTCTATCCCATCCAGGAACATCAGGGGCAGGAAGACCAGAGCGATCATGAGCGTCGCGAAGACCATCGCCGGCCGGATCTCGTTGCTCGCCTCGAAGATGACCGTGGTGGTCGGGCGCCGGGACTCGCTGGGCGCTAGCGCGTTTTGCTTGAGGCGTCGGAAGACATTTTCGACATCGATGATCGCATCGTCCACCAGACTGCCCACGGCGATGGCGAGACCACCCAGAGTCATCACATTGATGGTTTCGCCAAGTGCTTGCAGGGTGAGCAGGCCCGCCGCAAGCGAGAGTGGCAGCGCCGTGAGGGTCACCAGGGTCGTGCGCAAGTTGAGCAGGAACAGCAACAGGATCGCCGTGACGATCAGCGTCGCGTCGCGTAGAGCCGCGAGAACATTGTGGATGGCCAGGTTGATGAAATCCGCTTGGCGAAAGACCTGGCGGTTGACCACGATTCCCTTCGGCAGAGACGGTTCCAGGGCGTCGAGCAGGGCGTCCACCTCTGCAGTGATCGAGAGGGTGTTGATCCCCGTGGCTTTTTTCAGGGTCAGGATGACGGCCGGCAGCCCGCCATCGGCCCCGGTGCCTCGTTTGGGCGCAGGCCCGAGGCGCACATCGGCGACCTGACCGATGGTCACCGGCGCGCCCTCGTGGATCTTGACCAGAGACCCGGCGATATCGGCGACCGAGCGCACCCGGCCGCTTTGACGGATCGGAATCTCGAGGTGACCGGAGTCCGGCAAATAGCCGGCGCTCAAGGTGCTATGGGATGCCCCCGCTGCGGCAGCCACGTCTTGCACGGTGAGGCCGTAAAGGCGCAAGGACTCCTGATCCACCAGGACCTGATATTCGGGCAACTCACCGCCGATCACGGACACCTGGGCCACGCCCGGAACGGAGAGGAGTCTGTTGCGCAGATCAAACTCCGCATAGGCCCGCAACTCCAGATCGTTCGTCGAGCCGTCAGGCGAAGATATGGCCAGGAGCATGATCTCACCCGTGATCGAAGTGATCGGCGTCATCTCTGCGTGCGCCCCCGCGGGTAGATCCTCGCGCACGGCGTCGAGGCGTTCGGCAACGAACTGGCGCGCGCGATAAATATCCATGCCCCAGTCGAACTCGATGTAGGCGATGGACAACCCGGTAGCACTGCTGGAACGCACACGGCGCACACCTGGCACCCCTCGGGCCGCCGCCTCCACGGGGAAGGTCACATACTGCTCGACCTCATCGGCCGCCAACCCCGGCGCTTCGGTCATCACGACCACCGTCGGCGAGTTGAGGTCGGGGAAGACGTCCACGGACGCGTCCGGCAAACGGTAGGCAGCCCAACCGAGCACGAGACATCCCAGGATCAACACCAGAGCGGCGTGGTCGATCGAGAAGCGGATGAGGTTCTTGAGCACGGCCGTCTCTCCCTAGTGATCGCTGTGGATGGAGCCGTCAGCGTGGACATGGCTTCCGATGGGGACAGAGGGCTTGTTGCTGCTCGCCAGATTGAGCTCGTAGACGCCTGCCAACACAACCTCGTCACCGCGCTGAACTCCGCTATGGAGCACCGTCCACCGACCATCGCAGACGCCCATGTCAGCCTCCACCCGCAAGACCTTGTCCGGGTTCTTGGGGTCACGACGGAAGAAGACATGCTTGAGCCCGTCGAGGACGATGGCTGACCTGGGAATGGCGAGGGCCGCTGCGTCGCTCTCCCTCAAAACGATCTCGAGAAAGGCGGAGACCCCGCTACGAATCCAGGGTGCTAGTCGATCCGGGGTTGCGAACACGACCAAGGTGCGTTCGGACGGGTGGGCTTCCAGGCCCAATTGCACGGCCGAAGATACCGAGTCGTCGGCGGAAACTTGCAGAGAGCGCGGTGGAACAATGGTCGCCTTGGCGACACCCGAGAGCTGAGGTAGATCGGCTTGCAAAGCCATGGCGCGAAAACGCAGGGCAGCAGGATCTACCGTGGAGAGAACCAGGGACGGTGCGTCGGCAAAGGCACCGTCCGTCAAGGCCAGAACCTCGACAACGCCGGCCCTTTCGGCGCGCACATCGATCCAATCGATGGTCGTGTAGCCGGGAACCCGTGACTCACCAACGACGGTCTGAGCAATGAGTACCTCCTCCTCGATTCCCGCTGCATTGGCCGCTCGGTGCAGAGCGTGCTGCCGCGTACGCTCCGCGTTGACGAGGCTTGTCCGAGCCAGCTGGAGTTCCGCCTCCAGACGGGGCAGGCTCGCCTCGATCTCGGCAGCCGCCGCCACCAGATCAGCTCTTTGAAGTTCGGCCTCGGCGAGAGCCGCAAGACGCGTGCGGGATACGCCCAGGTTCACCCGAGCCTGGGCGACCTTGGCCACGGCGACATCGATCTGCGCGGAGGATCGGGCAATCTCCTGTTCCCCCAGAATGATCTCGTGCAGCAACTCGGGCCAGACAGGAGATTTGAAGCGATAGAGAAGTTGCCCCTCCTCGATCTGATCGTTTTGGTCGACGAGAAGTTCGACGCGCCCCGCGAGGGGAAGGCGGTACTCTCGCCGCGCGAGAGGTGTGAACTCGAACGCACCGGGAATGCGGATAGTGCCCGCCACCCGACGGGCCTCTACCTTCGCAAACGTTACACCGAGGTTCTTGCGAACCGTTGGTGATAGATCGATGCCGGACGCTTGCGGCGTGGTCTGCTTGGTCTTGCCAGGATCGGAAACCCCTCCTGGCGAACAGCCCGGCAAAGCGATCAGAACGGGTATCGCAAGCAGAACGATGCAGATCTTCATTGGGTTTCCTCCTTGGAGGCGGGCAGCGGATCAAGGCGAGCTGGCCCGATCAGGAACGCGCGCTCATGCTGAGCCTCGGCTTTTCTTGCACGAACATCAATCCAATCCAACTTGGTCTTGTGGGCACGAGAAATGCTCTCGAGCAGTACCATGGTCGTTCCCTCGCCAAGTTGCACGAGGCGCGCAGCATCGGCAACTTGCCGGTCGAGAAGGGGCGCCAGGGTCTCCTCGATATCGATGCGTTGCTGCTCGAGGGATGCTGCACGGAGAGTGGCTGCGGCAAGGCGGCCCAGCAGCGCCTCATGCACGGTTTCCAAGGCGGCGCGTGCCAGTTCACGGTCGATGCGAGCCTCGGCGATTGCCTCACGGTTGGCGTTCCACAGCGGAAGTCCTATCCCGGTGAGAAGGCCGACTTTCCTGCGGCCTTCGTCCGACTCGATGACTGGCCCGAAGGTGAAGTCGGACCACTGCTTGGCTATCTCCATGCGCAGGGTCTGTTCACTGGCCTTGTACTCCTCGCGAAGACGGGCAAGGCTGGGATTTTGGGCTGCGACCGCATCCGCTCCTTCTTCGGAAGGCGGACCGGATGTGAGGCTGGGGAGGAACAATACGGCGGTGCCCGGGGCCAAACCCATCGCGGCACGCAGGCGTTGTTCAAGCTCATCGGCTTCGCCCCTGAAGCCTCGCAACTGACCTTGTCGTTGCGCTCGCTCCAACGAGAACAGGGCGGCCTCGGTGCTCAGGAGTTCGCCGGATGCCGCAAGTTTGGAGGTGGCCTCGACCAGGGGGGTGAGAGTATCCAGATGACGCTGGGTCTCCTCGATGCGCAGCGTGACGGCAGACCACTGCACCCAGGCATGTGCGAGCGCATGCATCACGCCCCATTCTCCCTCGCGGACTTCGTGCCGGGCGATCTGCTGCCGAGCATCCTTGAGATCCTTGTATGCCCCGACCCTCCCGCTGAGTGGGAGCGTGATCTTCAGCCCTTGCGTGAGCACCCAGGGTTCCGGCGCACTCTCGGTGAGTTGCAGAGCGTTGAGCGTGAGTTCGGGGTCAGGCCAGAAGGCAGCCTCGCTGGCACCGGCCGTTGCCCGCGCAAGTCGTAGACGCGCCAGCCGCAACTCGGGATTGAAAACGAGGGCGGCCAGCTGGCCCTCCGCCAGACTCAGCCCGTCAGCAGGGTTGAACTCCCCTACCTCGCGCCGCAAGTCCTGGTCGATGCGCTCGATGCCGGCCTGCAATGACTCGGACTCCAGGTTGCGGCCCTGCCACTCCTTGATATGTGCGCTGCTATCCAGGGGACGTGGCTCGTAACTTTGGCAACCCGTCAAGACAATGA
>CAZIVO010000121.1:0-10497 GCA_964542765.1 uncultured candidatus Brocadiaceae bacterium
AGCCTTCTTTGCTGGAGCCTTCTTTGCCGCAGCCTTCTTTGCTGGAGCCTTCTTTGCTGCCTTTTCCGGAGAAGCGCCCTTGTCCGCAGCATCGGCCTTCGTCTCGGACGGCTTTTCCGTCGCAGGTTTCGCAGCCTTCGCCGGAGCAACTGGCTCAACGCCGGCAACCTGAGGGTCGCCAACATGAACATGAATGTGGCAGGTGCGGCGCCGGAAAGGCATCGCACGCCCCATCGGACCAGGGCGGAACCGCATACGCCCGAAGAGCAACGGTCCCTCATCGACCACGGCCTTGGTCACGGTCAAACGACTCGCCTTGACCTCCGGGTTCTGCAGAGCATTCGAAACTGCCGATGCCAGCACCTTCTCGATCAGGCGTGCCGCTCGATGGTTATCGTTCCTCAAGTCGGACAAGGCGTCATTAGCGGATCGATCCCGGATGAGATCGACAATGCGACGAGCCTTCCGGGGCGCCGTTCTCGCGTATCGATGAGTTGCCTTGAACTGGAGAATCATCGCCAACGCCTCACTTCTCCCTCTTGTCGCGGTGACCGCGGAAGGTACGGGTAGGAGAAAACTCGCCGAGCTTGTGGCCGACCATATCCTCGGTCACGTAGCACTTGATGAAAGTCCTACCGTTGTGAACCATGAAGGTGTGACCCACGAAATCCGGGGTCACCGTGCAAGCACGAGCCCATGTCTGGATCGGATCACGCCGGTTCGCCGCATTCTGCTGCTCAACCTTCTTGAGCAACTTCGCGTCGATGTAGGGCCCTTTCTTGACGCTTCTACTCATTTCTTCTGACCTCGCTTACCTGGCTTACGCCGACGCAGAATGAACTGACTCGATGGATTCTTCTTGTTGCGGGTTCTCCCACCCTTGGCCGGCTTGCCCCATGGCGACACCGGGTGACGACCACCACCGGTACGTCCCTCGCCACCACCCATCGGGTGGGCGACCGGATTCATCGACGTTCCTCGGTTGTGGGGGCGCCGTCGACGGTGGCGATTACGCCCCGCCTTGCCCCAGCGAATATTCTGATAATCGAGATTGCCCACCTGCCCTATCGTCGCCCGGCACTCGACGTGAATACGGCGGGTCTCGCCGGACGGCAACACCACGACCGCATAGTCGCCCTCGCGCGCCATCAACTGGCAAACCATGCCTGCCGAGCGCGCAAGCTGCCCACCTCGACCTGGCTGTAATTCAATGTTATGGATCTCAAGCCCGAGCGGAATCGATTTGAGCGGCATCGAATTGCCGATTTCGGGATCGACCTTCAGACCTGACATCACCTGCGCACCCACCTTGAGACCGTTGGGCGCAAGGATGTAGCGCTTCTCTCCATCCGCGTAGTGAAGCAGGGCAATGTCGCAGTTCCGGTTCGGATCGTATTCAATCGCAGCCACCCTTGCCGGAACATCGAGCTTGTTCCGCTTGAAATCGATGACCCGGTAGAGCCGCCGAGCTCCCCCACCCCGGAAACGACTGGTGATGTGCCCATGCGCATTGCGGCCGGCGCTCGACTTGATCCGCTGGACCAGACTCTTCTCGGGGCGCTTCTTCGTGAGGTGCGAGAAATCAAGGACCGAAGAGTTGCGGCGACCAGGAGACGTCGGCTTGTATTTCTTGATCGGCATCGTTCCCCTCCTGTTCAGACAATCTCAATTCGCTCGCCATCACGCAAGGTGACGAGAGCCTTCTTCCATGCCGGCGTGCGTCCGGGGCGCCCCTGGATGCGTCGCATCTTGCCGGGAACATTGACGATATTGACCTTCTCGACGTGAACCTCGAACAGAGCCTCAATGGCCTTGCGGACCTCTGACTTGTTCGCACGCGGATGGATCTTGAATGTGTACTGATTCCGGATGTCCTGCAAAATCGTGGACTTCTCCGTGACCACCGGCTTCTCGATCAGCTTGTAGTATTGATTCAGGTTCACCATCGGTCAGCTCCCCGCCTTACCCGCAGCTGCCGCAGCACTCTTCAGAGCCGTCAGGGCACCAGGTGTCACCACCATGAACCGCCGCTGCAACACCCGGTAAGCGTTGAGGTCGCTGACCGGCAAACAATCGACCAGGGGGATGTTGCGCACGGAAAGATTGACGTTCGCATCATGAGCCTCGGTCACAACAAGCACGCTCCGCTCCATCTCGAGAGCTTTCAGAATCGCTACGACCTGCTTCGTGCTAGGCGCATCCTTGGGCCAACCTTCCGCAACCGCGACCTCTCCATCGCGGAACTTCGTGAAGAGGGCATTACGAAGCGCTACTCGTCGCGCCTTCTTGGGCATATGGAACGAGTGGTCACGGGGCTTCGGGCCGAAGGCCGTGCCACCGCCGCGCCAGTGCGAAACATTCGGCGAGCCCATACGGGCGCGACCCGTGTGCTTCTGCTTCCAGAGCTTGCTATTGGGTCCCGAGATCTCACCGCGCGACTTGGTCTTGGCGGTACCTGCCCGAGCATTCGCCTCGTACATCACGATGGCATCTTTGAGCGTCCGCCCAAGGACCCGATCACCAAAAAGGCCAGCGTCAACCGATTCGGTCTTGACTGTGCCACCGGTGAATACTTTGACGTCTACCATGGTTCTATTTCTGCTCGCATCGGTGTGCCGACCGGCACCTCACCCCACGCTGGAGCACACCGACTGGACCGCGGGCAGCCAACTCCACCCGCGCACAGCCATCCTCCGCAAGCCTCTACCAGCGATCACGCTGGCGAAACCCCGGGATCAAGCCTTGATGCGAATGTCCACTCCAGCGGGCATGTTGAGCTTGCTCAACGCATCCACCGTCTTGGACGTGGGCTCGGAGATGAAGATCAGCCTCTTGTGAGTGCGGATCTCGAACTGCTCACGGCTCTTCTTGTCGATATGGGGCGACCGCAGCACTGTGTAGCGCTCTATTCGGGTCGGCAAGGGAACGGGACCGGCTACACGCGCGCCAGTGCGCTTGGACGTCTCGACAATGTCGAGCGCCGCTTGATCGAGGGCCTCGTAGTCGTAGGCCTCCATCCGAATCTGAATCTTTTCTTGCATGGCGCGAATTGCGAACCGGCACCTGGATCTCAACAGGACACATCCTATCGAAACCCCTGTAAACCCATATAAACAAGAGGGTTACACCAGTCTTGGTGCCTCCTCGGACGCAAGGAAGGGGGAGGGTAGCCTCAGGGGGGCTCCGGGTCAAGGCCGGTGAGGGGTTTTTCTCCCTCCAAAAGCCCCAAAATACCCATTTCCGGGCATTTCAGGCCGCTGAACGCAACCTCGTGGGTAGAGGAGGATCGTGAGGCTCTCGCCCCCCCTACCACAGCCTCCTCAAGGCTGGCCGGACACCGGCTGAAAACCATCCGGGGACAGTTCCATCGAACCCAGGCCTCGCGTCAGGGAACGCAGCTTCGTGGTCCAGCCCAGCACAGCGGACAAGGGCACCTTGCCGGAGACGGTGACAATCCCTTCTCCGGCAATCACGGAGTTGATCTGCATGCCGCGGGCACGCAGGTCAGCAAGTACTCCCGATAGGTACTCGGGCGGACACTCGATCGATCCCACCATCCGTGGTTCGAGCAAGATCGGGTCGGCCTGATCCAGAGCCTTGCGGCAGGCGACATCGAGAGCTTCCAGTGCAAGCAGTATCACCGATGAGCCTGTACCCTCGACCTCCACCCCTCGCAGCCGCATCTTCATATCCGTGGCCGGACAGGAATTCGACAACCCCGTGCGAGCTCGATCACGAAAAGCCTCGAGCAATGCTTGCCGAACATCGTCGGGGCCTCCGCCGGTATCGTCGATGAACCACGCCTTGCCCAGGCCCGGAGCAGGCTCCAGGGCAAGGCCCACCTTGGCCGAACACCATGACGCCTGCGGGACCTGCTGACGACACTCAGCCATCGCTGAACCCGGCCGCAGAATCGTCTCCAGCATCGCGACCCTCGGACGGGTCAGGCGCACACGCTCACCCACCCGGCGGATCAATCGGCTACCAAAGACCTCGAGATGGAGTTCTCCCATACCTGAAACCAGGAGGTCTTCCGTGTCATCATCCTTGTCCAGGCGCAGGGTGGGGTCGCCCACGACCAGACCACAGGCAGCCTGGTAGATCGACGCAGCATCGGCATCCGTCAAGGGCTCCAAAGCCATCGTCAGCACCGGCAAAGGAAATCGGACAGGCTCCAGGTGTATGGGCCTACCCGAAGCATGCAGCGTGTCGCCGGTATGCACACCCGAGACCTTGGGGATCGCGACGACATCACCCGGCTGAGCAAGATCCACCGCCTCTCGATGCAGAGCATGCATCAGCCATATGCGCGCGGGAGTGAAGGCCTCTTCCCTGCCCGTACACTCCACCAACTGCCCGGGGACGAGCGTCCCCGAATACACCCGAACAAAGCTCAAACGATCATCCCCATCTTGCTGCGTCTTGAATACCAGGCCGCAAAACGAGTCATCCCGACTCGGATGCCGGGAACTGTCGCCGTCCTCGATATCTTGAACCGGCGGCAAATCCAGTGGCGACGGCAAGCACTGCCGGGCTGCCTCGAGCAAGAGGTCTACGCCTTGGTTCCCCAGGGCTGAGCCGGCCACCACCGGCACGATCTTGTTCGAAAGTGTCCCCCGCCGGAGTGCCGCGTGTATGCGGTCGGAATCGACGTCTGAATCGTTCAGGAAGTCACGGAGGATCCCCTCGTCAAAGTCCGCACAAATTTCAACGAGTTCCTGCCGCGCCTGCTGTGGGAAATCCAGTTCGACTCCTTCTTTCAACGCATGCACGGTCGATGACGGCAAATCAACCAACCCCACCAACTCGTCTCCATCCTTCAGGGGGATTACGACGGGCACAGGTTCACATCCCAAACGCTCACGGAGACTCTTGATGCAGGCGTCGAAATCCGATGCCGGACGATCCATCTTGTTCACAAACACAATACGAGGAATTGACCGGCGATCGGCTTGCCGCCAGACCATCTCGGTCTGCGTCTCCACAGCACGCACCCCATCTAGCACAACAACCGCGCCGTCAATCACCCGGAGGCTGCGCTCCACCTCGGCGGTAAAATCAACATGCCCCGGAGTGTCGATCAGGTTGAAGTGGCAGTCTCGCCAGACAACTCGCGTCACCGCTGCAGAAATCGAGATTCCACGGCGCTGCTCCTCCTCCATGAAGTCCATCGTCGCGGTCCCCATATCGACCTCGCCCAGGAACCTCTGCTTGCCGGTATCGAAGAGGATGCGCTCGGTCAACGTCGTCTTGCCGGCATTGATGTGCGCGACAATCCCGATATTGCGAAGTTGTGCCTCAGAAGTAGCCAATCGAATGCCGCCCGGCAGCGCTCCACGCGCAACCAGACGCCTCCAAATTCAATCTCTGCCCCATCGAGGGGCCTACAAAGATGCCAAGCGTCACTCTAGAGCGTACACGAAACAGCCTCGCCCCCACCATCAGGAAGCGAGGCTTGTTATCTCTGCGCCTCTACCACGCGAAGTGGCTGTACGCCGAGTTCGCCTCCGCCATCTTATGGACGTTTTCCTTCTTCGTCACCGCAGCACCCTGGTTGTTGTAGGCATCGAAAATCTCATCGGCCAGACGCCGGAACATCGGTTTCCCACGCTTGGCTCGAGCAGCATCGATAAGCCAGCGGATCGCGAGACTCTGCTGGCGGCGACGGGTCACTTCTCGAGGCACCTGATAGGTAGCCCCACCAACCCTCTTGCTGCGAACCTCGACATGCGGCTTGATGTTGTCGATCACCTTCATGAACACATCATTCGGCTCGGCCTCCACCTTGGCGCAAACGAAATCAATCGCATCGTAGAAGATCTTCTGGGCAGTGGTCTTCTTACCGTCCAGCATGAGCTTGTTGATGATCTTCGAGACCAGCAATGATCCATAGCGAGGATCAGGCTTGAGGTGGACTTCTGTCGATTTGTAGGAGCGTGGCATATCAACTCTTCGGCATCTTGGTGCCGTATTTAGATCTACTGCGTCGCCGACCATCAACACCGGAAGCATCCAGGCATCCACGTAATACGTGGTAGCGCACGCCAGGCAAGTCGCGAACACGACCGCCACGAATCAACACGATCGAGTGCTCTTGGAGGTTATGCCCCTCTCCAGGGATATACACCGTGACTTCCTTGTTGTTCGACAACCGCACCCGAGCAATCTTGCGCAATGCCGAATTGGGTTTCTTCGGCGTCATCGTCTTGACCTGAAGGCACACGCCTCGCCGCTGTGGACAGCGCTCGAGCACGGCGGCCTTGCTCTTCGATTTCTGTTTCTTGCGTCCCTTACGGACGAGTTGGTTGATCGTGGGCATCCAAGCTATCTTCGCAAAAAAGAGGGGCGGGAAGTGTAGGCCCCATCACGGGGAAAACAAGCCGCTACAGAACAGGTTGGCAACAAGTCTCCTATTCCACTCCTGTCGCCGTTGTCTGGGGTGATTCACCAGATTCTTGGGCGCTGCTGGCTTCTCCCTGGCCATCTTCGCCTGAAAGTCGGATCACCGGCCCTCCCGCATCGGCCAAGCCCTCTCGGCTGACCCGTGCGATTTCTTCAGCAGCAGCCTGCAGATCGACGTTCTTCTGGACGCGAGTCTTGTGGTATTGCCTGAAGCCTGTGCCTGTCGGGACCAGATGGCCCAGAATGACGTTCTCCTTCAGGCCCACCAAATTATCCCGCTTGCCGGTCAGAGCCGCTTCGGTCAGCACTTTTGTCGTCTCCTGGAAGGAGGCAGCCGAGATGAACGACTCGGACTGGAGCGAAGCCTTGGTGATTCCGAGCAACAAGGGGGAACTGGTCGCCGGCTTCTTCTTCTCCTTCAAAAGCTGCTCGTTAGCCGCCTTGAACTTGAACTTGTCCACCACCGCACCTGGCAGGAACTCCGAGTCTCCCGGATCATTGACCTGCAACTTCCTCATCATCTGAGCAATGATGATCTCCACGTGCTTGTCATCGATGCTCACTCCCTGCGCGCGATAGACGGACTGTGCCTCGCGCAGAAGATAGTTCTGCACGGACTCAGGACCCTCGATCGCCAGGATGTCGTGCGGGACCTTGGGGCCATCGATCAACGCTTCACCAGCCTCAACGTGATCGCCTCTATGCACTCTCAGGTTCTTGCCCTGAGGAACGAGATGCTCGCGCTCAACGTCACCTTCTCCCTTGACGACGATCGTACGCTTGCCGCGACGCTTGTCGCCAAGTTCAACGATTCCATCGATCTCGGCGAGAACCGTTGGGTCCTTGGGGCGGCGAGCCTCAAAGATTTCTGTCACTCGAGGCAGGCCACCTGTGATGTCCTGCGTGCCAGCGATCTCACGAGGCGTCTTTGCCAGCAAGGTTCCGGCGGCAATCTTGTCGCCATTCTCGACCTCGAGATAGGCCTTCTCCGGCAAGGAGTGGATCGCTGCACGATTGCCCTTCTCATCCTCGATGATGACCTGCGGGACCAACTCTCCCTTGTGCTCGATGATCACCTTACGGGCGACACCACTCTCCGTGTCCTTCTCCGTCCGGAAGGTCTTGCCCTCCAGCACGTCTTCGAACTGCACAACGCCCCCGACCTCGGCCAGAATGGGATGGTGATGAGGGTCCCAGGAACAGAGCGACGTCCCGGCCTTGACCGTTGAGCCTTCCTCGACAAGCAAGAGAGCGCCGAGAGGAACAGGGTGGGAATCAATTTCTCGGTCCTTGTCATCGCGCAAAACGATCTCGCCACGACGCTTGAGCACCACGACGGAACCATCAGGCCGGGAAAGCGGGTCGAGGTTGGCGAATACAACCTTGCCACCTCGCTTGGCCTTGATCTCCGACTCCTCAACCTTCTTCGAGGCTGTCCCTCCGATATGGAAGGTCCGCATCGTGAGCTGCGTGCCAGGCTCACCGATCGACTGCGCGCCAATGATGCCGACGGCCAATCCACCCTCGGCCAGGTTGTTGCGAGCCATGTCCTCGCCGTAACAGCGAACACAAATGCCCAAATCCGCTTCACAGGTCAGAGGCGAACGCACCTTGACCTTGTCGTGCCCCAGACTCTCGATCTTCTTGGCGATATCGACCGTGATCAGGTCGTTCTCCTTGACGATCACCTCATCGGTAATGTGATCGGCGATCGACACTCTTGAGCAACGCCCACGGATGGCATCAGCAAGCCCAACCACGATCTTGTCACCCTGATAAACCGTGCCCTTGGTCACCCCATTGAGAGTCTTGCAATCATCCACCGTGATGACAACGTTTTGCGCAACATCGGCCAACTTCCGCGTCAGATAACCTGAATCAGCCGTCTTGAGTGCCGTGTCAGCCAGCCCTTTTCGGGCACCGTGAGTCGAAGAGAAATACTCGAGAACACGGAGACCTTCGCGGAAGTTCGCGCGGATCGGAGCCTCGATGATCTTGCCCGAAGGCTTGGCCATCAGGCCACGCATACCCGCCAGCTGCCGGATCTGCTCGACCGACCCACGAGCCTTGCTCATGATCATGCAGTAGATCGGATTGATGTAGTGCTTACCGTCACGAGTATCGCTGCGGAGTTCATTGAGCATGTCCTCGCCAATCCGCTCACGAGCATGCGTCCAGGCGTCGATGATCTTCAGATAGCGCTCGCCTTCGGTGATGATACCGCGCGCATTAGCTTGCTGGATCTTGTCCACCTCAGCCTGCGTCTCGGCGATGAGCGCTTCCTTGGTCGGCGGAACGAGCATGTCGTCCTTGCCGAAAGAGAGTCCTGCTCGCGTAGCCTCCTGGAAGCCAACCGATTTAAGGTCGTCGAGCAACTTCAGTGTCGGCTCACGCCCGCAAACGATGTGGCAATGAGCGATGATGTTCGAAAGAGCCTTCTTGTCCAGGTCGTGGTCATAGAAGGGCATCCCCTCGGCGAGAATCTCATTGAAGATGATCCGCCCCGGAGTGGTCTCGATCGCGGTCTTGCCGTCGGTCTCGATTTCTTCATCCCGCTTGATCACCTTGATCCCTGCCGGCATCAAGACCTTGATCCGCGCATGGATATGGACCTGGCCTGACAGGTGCGCCATCCAAACCTCATCCGCATCCGCAAAGACCTTGCCTTCGCCCTGCTCTCCAGCGCGATCGAGGCTCAGGAAATAACAGCCGAGGACGATATCCTGGTTAGGCGCGATGATCGGACCGCCATGCGCAGGCGAGAAGATGTTGTTGATCGAGAGCATCAGCGTCGACGCCTCGATCTGCGCCTCGTAACTCAGCGGCAGATGGACCGCCATCTGGTCACCATCGAAATCAGCGTTGAAACCCGCACAGACCAGAGGGTGTATCCGGATCGCATTACCCTCGACGAGCACCGGCTCGAAAGCCTGGATACCCATACGGTGGAGAGTCGGCGCCCGATTCAGAAGGACCGGATGTCCTTGGATCACCTCTTCGAGAATGTCCCAAACCTCCTCATCCTTGCGCTCGAGCATCTTCTTCGCCGACTTGATCGTGTCGGCGTGACCGAGTTCCTTCAGGCGACGGATGATGAATGGCTGGAAAAGCTCAAGCGCAACGGATTTGGGCAATCCACATTGGTTGAGTTTCAGATCCGGGCCAACAACGATCACGGAACGAGCGCTGTAGTCGACTCGCTTGCCAAGAAGATTCTCGCGGAAGCGGCCTTGCTTGCCCTTGATCATGTCGGTCAAGGACTTGAGCGGCCGATTGCTACTACCCAAAACAGGGCGGCGGCAGCGGCTATTGTCGAACAAAGCATCCACTGACTGCTGCAGCATCCGCTTCTCGTTCCGGATGATGACCTCCGGAGCATTCAGATCGAGCAACTTCTTCAGACGGTTGTTGCGATTGATCAGGCGCCGATAGAGATCATTGAGATCCGATGTCGCAAAGTTGCCGGAATCGAGCAACACCAACGGCCGCAAGTCCGGAGGGATGACGGGAACAACATCGAAAACCATCCACTCGGGACGGTTGCCCGAATCCCGCAGCATCTCGACAGTCTTGAGCCGCTTGATGATGTCCTTCGCCTTCTGCTTTCCAGCATGCTGGCGCAATTCTTCGCGGAGGTGCTCGGACAGATCGCCAAGATCGAGGGCGCGCAGAATCTTACGCACCGCCTCCGCGCCCATCCCTGCATCAAAGCTGTTACCGAACTTCTGGCGAGCCTGACGGTATTCATCCTCCGTCAGCATCTGCAGATCCTCGAGCGGTGTATCGCCCGGGTCGATGACCAGGTAATCCTGGAAATAGATCACGCGCTCCAAAGTCGACGTCTTCAATTTCGCGTTGACGCCCTGAAGCAGCGTCGCCATGCGCGATGGCATGGCCTTGAAGAACCAGATATGAGCCACCGGGGCAGCCAGATTGATATGGCCCATGCGCTTACGGCGCACGCGACTGTGGGTGATCATCACGCCACACTTGTCGCAGATGATCCCCTTGTGCTTGATCCCTTTGTACTTGCCACAAGCACATTCCCAGTCCTTCTCCGGACCGAAGATACGCTCACAGAACAAGCCGTCGCGT
>CAZIVO010000122.1:0-10390 GCA_964542765.1 uncultured candidatus Brocadiaceae bacterium
ACCTCTAGAGCGTTGAAACTGGCCAGAACGTACCTGAAATCCAAAAAAAACTGCCAGGGGCGGCTGCGGGCTCACAATGTCGCCACCCATGACCAGCCTGCAGCACTCCTGTTTCGCCTCCGGCCTTTTCCTGCTCGCTTTTGCCGGTGGCGAAGGCGACGAGGCTCTGACATTCCGGTGAAGGGGATCTGGCCTCGGATGCGGGGGGTCGCTAACCTCCGCGCCCTCCATGGCTCTATCCTGCGGCATCGTCGGACTCCCCAACGTCGGCAAGACCACCATCTTTGGCGCCATGGTAGGTAAGGACGTCGAGCGATCGGACTTCATGTTCAGCACGACGGGCCCGGTAAAGGGAATGGTCGATCTCCCCGACCATCGACTGGAGAAGATCGCTCAGTTCATCCCGCCGGAAAAGATCATCCCGGCGCAGATGGCAGTCACCGACATCCCTGGCCTGATCTCGGGATCGAGTCACGGAGAAGGCATGGGGATCAGCTTTCTGGGGGCCATCAAGGATAGCGATGTCCTGCTGCACGTGATCCGCTGCTTCAACAAGGAAGGGCTCGAGCACGTGACCGGATCCCTCGATCCGGCCATCGATGCAGAGATTGTCGATCTGGAACTCGGGCAAGCAGACCTCGGCACACTGGAGCGCAACGTCGAACGCGTCGGCAAGAAAGCACGCACTGGCGACAAGGACTCGCTCGCACAGAAAGAGGCCTTCGAGAAGGCCAAGGGAAAACTCGACGCCGGAATCCCTCTCCGCCAGGTCGATTGGACCAAGCAGGAACTAGACCATCTCCGGCCACTATTTCTGATGACCCTCAAGCCCATGCTCTTCGTCGCCAATGTCGGCGACGACGACTTGAACGGCGAGTCGGATCATGTCCTGGCGTTGCGTGATTATGGCCACAAGACAGGATGCGAGGTTGCCCATATCTGCGGCGATCTGGAAGCCGAACTCGGGCGCCTCGACGAGGAGGAATGCGCGATGTTCATGGAGGAACTCGGGATGGCGGAATCGGGCCTCTCGCGCTTCATCCATCAGGCCTTCGATCTTCTCGGGCTACAAACTTATTTCACCGCGGGCGAGATGGAGGTGCGGGCATGGGTCATCCGAAAAGGCGACACCGCGCCGGTATCTGCCGGTGTGATCCACACGGACTTCGAGAGGAAATTCATCCGGGTCGAGGTCTACACCTTCGATGACCTCACCGAGCACGAGTCGGAAGTGGAGATCAAGGCTGCGGGGAAGATGCGGACCGAGGGCAAGGACTACGTCGTCAGGGATGGCGATGTCTGTCACTTCCTGATCGGTAACTAGAGCGGTCCTCGGGTCGTCTCGATAGAATCCTCCCCACCCTTCGGAACAAGAAGTCGGAACAAGAAGGGCGCGAGGTTTCTCGGCACCCCTCCCCCCAGTGATCACTCCCATGCTCAACAAGGCTCTCACCACTTTCTCGCTCATGGTCACCTCCCTGGCGATCCCCGCTCAGGACCCACTCCTGACCTACGAAGGCGATCGCGGTCCCGGCAAGGGCAAGCACATCGTCTTCATCGCCAGCGACCATGAATACCGGTCGGAGGAGGCTCTCCCCGCACTCGCTCGCATCCTGGCCAAGCACCACGGCTTCAAGTGCACGGTGCTCTTCGGTGTCGATCAGGATGGAGTCATCAAGCCGGGTCAATCGAATGTCCCCGGGCTGGAAACGCTGAGGGAAGCCGACCTCATGGTGCTCTTCGCGCGGTTCCAGAACTGGCCCGACGAACAGATGCAGCATTTCGTCGACTATCTAGATCGCGCCGGACCCATCGTCGGCCTGCGCACCTCGACGCACGCCTTCAAGATTCCCAGGGACGCGACCTTCGCTCGCTACTCGAACGGCTATCCGAACGCGGAATACAAGGATGGCTTTGGCAGGCAGGTCCTCGGCGAGAAGTGGGCCGGCCACCACGGCAAAAATCACCGACAAAGCACGAGGCTCGACATCGTGCCGGAAAAGGCCGGACATCCGATCCTGCGCGGCGTCGAAAAGATGTGGGTGCAGTGTGGAGGTTACAAGGCCGACCCGCTCCCACCGAGCGAGGTGCTCGCCATCGCCGTCCCCCTATCGGGCATGGAGCCAGATTCGAAAACAGATCTGACACACGATGCCGTGCCAGGAGCATGGACCCGCAATTACACGGGTAAGGACCGGCCGACATACGAAGCGCACTCCGATTGGATGAGTTTGCCAGGCGCACTGGAGAAGATGGGCAACGCACATGGCGATGTGGCCGTCAGTTCCAAAGGAGACGTCTACGTCAGCATCCTCTCGGGGCCAAAGGCCGGAATCCAGGTCTACGGAGCCGATGGTAAGTACCGCCACAACCTCAAGGCCGCGCCAGCGGATCTCCATGGCTTTGTCATCCACAAGGGATCGGGAGGAGAGTTCATCTACGGCCCCTGCTTGAACGGCCAGAAGATCGTGAAGATCGCTCTCGATGGCGAAGTCGTGATGACCATCCCGGGCAAGGCGATCCCCGAGCATTACTGGACCCAGCCTCGGAACCCGAAGGCGAAGCCTGCCTTGCGGATGACAGCCTGCGATGTGGCGCCAAACGGGGATATCTACGTCACCGATGGCTACGGCAGCGATCACGTCCACCACTTCAGCGCAGAGGGAAAATACCTCGCTACCTTCGGCGGCAAGAAAGCGCCGTATGGCTTTCGAACCCTGCACAAGATTGCAATCGATACCCGCTTCAGCCCACCGCGCATCATCGGTACCGACCGGGCCAACCACCGCGTCGTGCACATGTCCTTGGACGGAAAGTTCC
The DNA here is from genome assembly GCA_964542765.1 of uncultured candidatus Brocadiaceae bacterium. GTDB lineage: Bacteria > Planctomycetota > UBA1135 > UBA1135 > UBA2386 > CAZIVO01. The sequence goes on from CAZIVO010000122.1 coordinate 2,821, forward strand.
TGGGCACCGTTGCCGAAGGCCTGCTCTTACCAGCGGCTGTCGCCATCCATGGCGATCATGCTGCGGTCGGAGAACTCAAGGGAAGGGTCACGCTCCTCGACAAGGCCGGCAAGGTCGTCGCTCGAGTAGGGGTCAACAAGGCAGGCGACGAAGTCGGCACGAACCGAACACCTCCCGGCAAATGGCGCCCCGGCATCGTGACTGCTCCGCACGGCGTTGCGTTCAATGCCAATGGCGATCTTTTCGTGACCGAGTACAGCCAGTATGGGCGCGTTCATCGCTTCCGCCGCACCGCTCCCAACGCCTCCTCGGGCCGTGTCTTCACCAGCACCTACGGTGCTTCCAACGACATCGAGAACGAAGGCTATCGCCGCATGCTGATCAACGCCTGCTTCTGGGCGGTGGGACTCGAAGTCGAGATCAAGGCAGAGGCTGACGTGGGCTTCGTCGGACCCTTCACGGGGACATGGCGCAAGGGCCGCGGCCGCCGCAAGGCGGGGACCAAGCCGCAGGACATGGCCGGCTGGGGCACACCCATCCCCCCCTTGGGAGAGGGAAAAAACGATCCGCAAGCCGAAAAGAAGGGTGCGCGCCGGAAGAACAAGCGCGAGTAGATTGCTCCTCCCTCTTGCACCCAGCCGATCCCAACGATCCCAGGGAATCCGTTGGTGACTTCTGCAAGAACTGCCGGGAGCAGTCTTGTGTCAGAAGATCGTGGTGCGCAGCCCGTTGGTCAATACCAGCTTCACCGGCTTGCTTGATTTTGCATCAACCACGGCCAGTTGCGTGGAGAAGAATGCGCTCCGCGGAATGGACGCAATGATCGGAAGATTGAAAGAGATATGCCCCATAGCCGTAGCCGCACGCACATCGCCGGTTCCCGTGGTCCCTGGCAAGGGCACAACGATATCGGTGTTCAAGAAACACCCGGGGATGAGGGGAGCGAGGCTGATACTGCTGAAGTTCTTGTTGATCCCGACAAGCAAGGTCGCGCCAACGCCAGCAGGAAAACCGCAACCTTCGACTCTGAAATTCGCATTCCCCGAGGAAGGGGCTTCGTTCGTGAACAGACTCGTTCGTTTGCTCGCAGAACTCACACAAGACAGGCCGAACACGGTGACGTTCTTCTGATCCAATGACGAGCAATAGAGTCTGAATTTGAGTGCCGAAGCCGAGGAGGGCTGCCAGAAATTATTCCGCAAGATCATTGTCGTGAGAGTGGTTCCACCCGACGAATATGGGGTGTAGTTCCACCCCGTCTCCGTCCAGACGAACCAGTAAGGTGTCCCCTTGTTCATGATCACCGGGCCATCGAAATTGGCTCCCTGCCACCAGGCAGAGGTCGCCTTCGGAGACTTCCACGTACCCTCGGCGATTTTCGCCTTCGGACTATTCTTGGTCGCATCATCGCTCCATACGGCCAACCTCCCGAAACCCGCCTTGTACTTGTTGTACGTGCAGATCCTCATCCCGAGTGCGACCACCGTGGCACTGGGCACAAACCGGTAGGCGAAGGTATTGGGAGAACTGGCCCAAAGGGTGATGAGCGGCATGACGATGTTGTTCTGGTCATTCATCGCCACGCAGGGCTTGGCCTGAGCCTGCAGAGCGGATGCGGATATGGCGGCAAGGACAGCCGTGGCAAGGATTCTCTTCAAGGCAAACCTCCGTAAGCCTGGGGGGGGACGAGAATGGACGACCGAAGATACCTTATCCGCAGGGATCCCGCTCCCCCCCCGGTCTCTTGCTCTACGGAGCAGAACCCCGTCACAACGAGTGAAAAAGTGAGAGGGACTATTTCCACACCGAGTCCGCGAATAGCGTGGGCAGGTGAGCCATGTCATCTGCAGATGAAGCCCCTGAGAAGAACCTGACCTCCTTCCACGTAGGCGGTGCCATCAAGGGAGATGCCAGCAGCCTGGAGTGGGTCATCGCTCACTTTGACCCTCTGGTCGAAGCGCAGATCCGCATGCGCGTGAAAGGCAAGATGACCAATCCCGAGGACGTCAGAGACATCCTCTCCGAAGTTTGGCTGGTCACGCTGGGCAAGATGGCCGAACTCGATCCACGGGACGGACGCTACACCCCGGTGCTGATGCGATTCCTGTCAACGACGGCGGAGAGAAAATGTATGGAGTACGTGAGAGGCCAGGGACGGCGACGTGCTGTCGAGGGGCAACCCGCCCACGCCGACTCCGATCTACCCGGCATGGATCACCTCCCCCTTCACACGCGCGGGGTGGTCACCAGGATCCATCACAACGAAGTGCGAAGCATCCTGGGGCGCTGCCTCGATCGACTCCCCGAGAACCAGCGCGAGGTCCTGATCTTGCGCCTGCTCGAACAGCGTTCCAACAGCGAGATCGCCGCACTCTTGCAGGTGCAGCCGAACACGATCGCAGTCCGCTATCGCCGAGCACTGGCCGAACTCGCTCGCATTCTGCCGCCGTCGATCTTCGAAGGTCTCAGCAGCATTCGAGAAGCCTGCAAGGAGAACAAGCGCCAGCACAGAAGCGGAGAGACGTGATCGTCTGGACCGCGATCACGCAATGAACTAGCCTTGCGCCGTGAGCAACGCCCCGGCTGATCAGGGCGACCCGCAAAACACTACGCATGGCCGATCCCCCACCGCCACCTGTCGACGATGCAGCCTCCAGCTTCGCCTGGTACATCGCGCGGTGCGAAGCCGGTGATCCTCTCGACTTCGAAGCTTGGCTCGCCGAACACCCCGAGCATCAAGACGAACTCCGCAACCTCCACGCAGCCTGGCAACAAGACGCACCCCCCGAGGCCAGCTTCTTTCATCGCCGCAAAAGCGAGGAGTCACAAGACGTGGCTACCGGACCGCTCGCGCCCGGAGTCAAGATCGGAGACTTCCACCTGGTGAAGCTTCTCGGCCGCGGCGGTATGGGAGAAGTCTGGGAAGCCAAGCAAGCTTCGCTGGACCGGCGCGTCGCCCTCAAGCTTTTGCTGCCCGGCCGCGGCAGCGACACCGCGATCGAGTTCTTCGAGCGCGAGGCGCGAGCCGGCGGACGCCTCAATCATCCCGGCATCATCGCCGTCCACGCCAGCGGCAAGGACCGGAGCCTGCACTGGATCTCCATGGAGCTCGTCGAGGACGGCTGTACGCTCGCCGACTTCCTCGACGACACCCGCGCCAAGGGTGAACTCGCACAGAACTATTACACCCAGGTCGCTGACCTCATCGCCCGGATCGCCGATGCCGTCGGCGCCGCCCACGAAGCCGGTGTGATCCACCGCGACCTCAAGCCACTCAACGTCCTGATCGGCGAGGATGATGCGCCCAAGATCAGCGATTTCGGTCTGGCACGGGTCGTCGATGAGCACAGCCTGTCGCTGACCGGCGACTTTGCCGGCACCTATTTCTACATGAGTCCCGAGCAGGTCATGGCCCGGCGCATGGGCATCGACCACCGCTCGGACATTTTCTCGCTAGGCGTGATGATGTACGAGTTGCTGACCCTGGCGCGCCCCTTCCAGGGAGATACCACCCATCAGATCGCCGAGCAGATCGTCATGCACGATCCACCCGACCCGCAAAAGATCCGCTCGAAAGTACCGATAGAGCTGTCGGTGATCTGCGGCAAGGCGCTGGAGAAGAAGCCTGGCGATCGCTACGCCAGTATGACCGAACTGGCCGCCGACTTGCGGCGACATCTGAACAACGAGCCGATCCTGGCCCGTCCACCCTCGCTCGTGCAGCGAACGGTGAAATGGGTACGCCGCAACCCGGCCAAGAGTGCAGCAGGCACGATCGCGGCGCTCGCGCTGGTAGCGATCTCCCTGCTGTGGCTGCAGGCCGAGGAACAAAAACAAAAGGCTCTGGATGCGGAGGGGAGGGCCAAACTAGCTCTCACGCAGGTCGAGAAGGAAAAGCAGGCCACTGCAGCGGCGCTGGGAACAGCAAAGGCCGAGCGCAAAGCGGCTCTGGCGGCGAAGGAAGAGGCTGCCAATCAAAAGGACCAAGCCGAGCAGCGAGCCGGGGAGTTACAGCAGATCTCGGACTTCCAGGCCGGCCAGCTCGCCAGCGTCGATGCGCAAGCCATGGGCCTGACGATTCGCAGCTTGGTACTGGAACGGGCACGAGCAGCGGGACAGCGGGCGGGCCGCCGCCCGGAAGTGCTGGCGAACGAACGGGTCGCACTGGAGAAGCTGTTGGGCGGCGCGGACTTCACCGGCATCGCGCTGTCTGTGTTGGACAAGGAAATCTTCGCGAGAGCGCTGAAGGAATTGGAAGGCTTCGACAACCAGTCGCTGATGCAAGCACAGATGCTGCAGGTGGTAGCAACCGCGCTACAAAAACTGGGACTCCTGGAACAAGCGCGCAAACCACAGGAGCAGGCACTCGAGATCCAGCGGCGCTTGCTCGGCGACGAACACCACCTCACCCTGACCTCGATCAACTATCTATGCAGCCTGCTCTATTCGCAGGGCAAGCTCACTGAGGCCGAGCCACTCGCGCGCTCAGCGCTGGATGCGTCGCGCCGCACGCTGGGTGACGAGCACGCCCGCACCCTGACCTCGATCAACAACCTGGGAAACCTGCTCAAGGCCCAGGGCAAGCTCGGCGAAGCCGAGCCCTTGTACCGAGAGGCCCTGCGGGGGAGCCGCCGCATCCTCGGGGACGAACACCAAGATACTATTATTGCGATCAACAGCTTGGGCATGCTGCTCCTTTCCCAGAGAAAACCTGACGAAGCTGAACCGTTTCTCCGAGCAGCTCTGAGCGGCCAACGTCGCTTGAACGGTGACGAGCACCATCTCACCCTGCTGGCCATGGGCAACATGGGAGGCCTGCTCTACAACCAAGGCAAGTTGGTGCAAGCCGAGAAGCTCTTTAGAGAAGCTCTGGAGGGCAGCCGACGCGTGCGCGGTGACGCCCACCCTGCCACACTCAACTTGATCGGCAACTTGGGGAGCGCCCTCAAGGCCCAAGACAAACTCGAAGAATCCGAGTCGCTCTACCGCGAGGCACTGACGAAAAAGCGCCGCACGCTCGGCAACGGACACCCCAGCACCCTGGCCTCGATCAACAACATGAGTAGCCTGCTCCGCTCGCAGAACAAATTCAACGAAGCCGAGGAGCTGGCCCGCGAGCTGATCGGCGAACGGCCGGCGACCGACCCCTGGCACATCCAAGGTAAGAAGCTCCTAGATGCCATCGCCACGACCCGCAAGAAGAAGGGTTGAACCGCGGCGATCAACAGAGCCTCTTGCAACGATCCGCGCGGACCCGGCGCAGATCCTGTGATCTTCTCAGCTCACCTGCTCCCCTGGATCGGATCAGGACTTGGACCCGAGGATCTGCCGGGCCAATGCACGAAGATCCGCCGACTTCGATGTCTCCGCCAGATTCGTCAGCAACCGCTTGGTCGCCTTGCTGGGGTGTCGAGAGAGAGCCATAACGGCCGCGCGTTGCACGCCAGGATCAGCGTCTTTCTGCACGATCCGACGCAACACCGCCGCGACGTTCGGGTCGGTACGGCGCGCAAGAGCATCCACCGCCCGCGTGCGCACGCATGTAGAAGCATCGCGTAAAGCGGTCTCGGCGAGCGCCTTAGTCGCCCCGGGAGTGTCCACATCGCGCAAGGCCGACACCGCCGACTCACGCAGTCCTACCTCGGGATCGGAGAGGTAGCGACGAACCCGCGCAAAAATCTCGGGCGAACCCGAGTTACCGAGCGCCTCGAGCCAGAGCCGGACAGAGCCGTTACGCTTGGCCCGGCCCTCCATTCCCAGAAGCATCTCCATCGCTGTCCGGCCACCGAGAACGGCAGCACTCTGTCGCGGCGCAAGAACGCCGAAGGCCAGCAAGCTCGCCTCTTCCAGAGCGCCACCGCCAGACATGCCGGTCAGCTTCGCCGCCACCGCAGCCAGAAGCTCGGGACGCGGCTTGGAAACATCGAACATCGACAAGGCCACCGACTGTCTCAGGCTCTCGCTCAGTCCCAAATTCTCGTACAGCGAGGTCAGCACATGCTGTGCCTCAACCGTCCCGGCATTGGCCATCGCGGTGAGAACCCAGTGGGCAACATCGTCCCTCAGACCGCCAGTAACCAGCACCTGCTCGATCTGTTCAGCGATCTCAGGCTGTAGACGAGCCAACCACACCAGCTTGGAGACGGCATCAAAGGCTTCTTGTGAATCGTACTTCTCTGCGCCCAGGAGAGCTGTCAGTTCATCGAGAAGCTCCTGAAGAGTGACGCCCCGCAGACGCGCGAGCCAACTTTCCCGTTCGGAGGCCTGCGCCATCTCTGAAGAATCTTCGAGATGTCCGCCAGCCGGTGCGGAAACGGTCGCCCAATCGATCTCGTCAGAGGTGACGACGACTGTCTCCGTGTCACGGAGTTCGAGCATGCCCTTGACATGCACCAATACCCGCATCGGCAGGCCTGCCAGATCCATCTCATAGCCCTCGTCGATGCTCGCGGCCGCAATCCAACCGATGTTCTCGGAGAGATCGGCTTGGGCGAAACCCTCAAGTCGATGCGTGGGCACACCGCCTTCCTGTTCCCCCATCTCTGTGTAACGCAACTTCTCGCGGCGCACCGCAAGAAGAGTCTCGTCGGACTGCACCAGGCGCCTATACCTCACCAGAAAACATCCGGTAACGTCGAATTCCTCGGTCTCCCAACTCTTCCCGGCGTCAACTGGCACTGTGAAAGCGAACGCGCCGAGGATCGACCGCATCAGATTTCGTTGTTCAGCCCTCATCCCATCTGGAAAACCATAGCCGAGCAGCTTTCCATCGGTCCCGAACCGCACCAACAACCTCTGCCCCGCCACCGCTAGCATTCTTGCTGCCTCTGGGTCATCGGCTGGCGCTGAACTACCAGCGGAAGAGATCCGAAGCTTGGGAACGATGAACTCCGCCAGAATCTGCGCATCGCGCCGATCGAGGATGGTCAGTTCGAGACGACCCGAGACCGCCATCTCGTTCGCCCCGGTCTCCTGTGAAGCCTCCTCGTCGGTTGCCTCTACCCGGTAGTAAGTCTGCAAATCGAAGGCATAGCACATCCGGCGACCCACTGGAGCTGTGTAGTAACCGGCGGAACGGCGTGGTTGGAGCCTCTGTCTTCCCAGCTCTCGGTCAGCCAGACGCGCGGTTGACGACGAGTGAATCGCACCGCTTCCCCCGCCTGTAGCTGAGACCTTGGAGCCATTTGCAAGGGCCTGGCTACCGTCGAGAAGCAGGCCGGTGGCAAGCGAAACGACCAAAGCCAACGCAGCGGCGAAAACCAAGAGCTGACAGAGAGGGCGGCGGTCCGCATTCCGATTCGATGGTTGAACATTCATAGCACTCACTCGGGTCTGGGTCAGAGCACCGACGCGATCACCTTGGATACGCGCCGGTGCAGGTCCCTGTGAAACAAAGGATCACAAGCTCAGAAGGGTCTTCCGGTAGGTCTTCGAGCTCCAACTCGCGATGGTCTTGCTCCATCTCTTCCAGAACAGCTCGGCGTAGAGGCGAAGCTTGATGGAGATCGGCGTGATCGAGTAATTGACGCGGCCGCCGAATCCGCTCGCGAATCCCACACCCATCATTGCC
>CAZIVO010000123.1:0-10162 GCA_964542765.1 uncultured candidatus Brocadiaceae bacterium
ATTGTCGGTCTGCTGGCGGCTGATCTGGAGCGCCGCCTCGTCGATCGGCGGATCATGCTCGAGATCTCGGACGAAGCCCGCCGCCACATCGCTGCGCATGGCTACGATCCCGTTTATGGGGCTCGCCCACTCAAGCGATACCTTGCCCACGAACTCGAGACGCGAGTCGGTCGCGCACTGATCTCGGGAGAGGTCTGCGACGGCAGTGTCGTCAAGGTGGGGGTTGTTGACGGCGAGCTTGTCGTGACTCACGAGGACCCGGCCGAGGAACCCAAAGAGGTGGGTGCCCCGGTATAGGGCTGGATCAGGCTGCCGAGACCAGGGTGGAGAGGGCGCTCCAGGTCTGTCCAAGATCGAGGAGCGTATTCTCCATCTCGGCGCTCGTCGTGGGCAGGTCACGATCGCTGCAGCATCGCATCTGCGTGAGCAGTTGATTGGCCCAGTCAAGCTGATGGCGAAGATACAAGGTCAGTTGATGAGCTCCGCTCGAGGGGGAACTCCCTCCGGTCATGGAGATGACATCTTCGGCTTTCTTGGTGAGATGGGTCAGCTGATGTTGCATGACTTCGATGGTGATATATTTGCTTGCCAGGATCATTGTGATTCCCTCCTTCTAGCTGGAGCGCAAGAACCTTCGGTAGCGAACTGACTTTCTGAGATTTTCTGCATCGGCTCTCGGGTTCCTGCCACCGCACCGGAGATTCAGTTCCCCCGGGCTGCGTCGTTCTGGAGGGCATGGGGGAGGGCGGTGGACTTCGGATAGGGATACAAGCTGTAGGGGGCGCTTCGATCCGAAGGCATGGGGGGTTCGCGGGCATGCGTGCTCGATGAGTCTGGGGCGAAGATCTCGCTGCCACTTTTCCCTGTACCGCGACTGTGTGATGATCATCACATAGGCAATGTCATGACGAACGCTTGTGTGCTCTCGCAGCCGACTCTCGTGCTCAACAAAGCCTGGTTCGCCATTGCGACGACCCCGGTCAGGAGCGCTCTCAGTCTCCTCTACACGGGAGCGGCTCAGGCGATCCGGCCGGACACCTACGAGGTTTACCCCTTCGAATCCTGGGCGGATCTGGCGGTGCCGCTTGACGAACCATGTGTGCGGACGGTGAAGCTTCGGATCAAGGTGCCGGAGGTGATTGTGCTGACCCGGTACGAGGGAGTGCCGCAGATATCGATGCCCTTCACGCGCCGGAATCTGTTCAAGCGAGACATGCAGACCTGTCAATATTGCGGTGCGCGGCCGGGCACGCATGAACTGACCATCGACCATGTAGTGCCGCGTTCGCGCGGTGGTGTGAGTTCATGGGATAACTGTGTTTTGGCTTGCGTGGCCTGCAATCGTCGCAAGGGGAACCGGTCTCCGGCTGCTGCCGGGCTGTGTCTCGCCAAGCAACCGGTAGTTCCGCGCTGGACCCAAGTCCTCGAGATATCTTTGGGCAAGGTGCGGCAATCCTGGGAGAAGTTCGTGAGCGAGCGTTACTGGAATGCTCCACTCGAACCCTAGTAACGGACTCATCGGCCTTGGAGCAAACGCGCCTGTCCGTGGAGACGAGGAAATCGAGCGTGCAAGGACGCGAAGGGAATCCGCTGCAAGACCTTGGCGAGATCGCTAGATGACCTTGCCGTCGCGAGTGAAGAGTAGCAACGTCACCGGCCCATCGTTCACGAGGTCGACGCGCATGTCGGCAGCGAATTGCCCGGTCTCGACGGTCAAGCCCGTGTCGCGAAGGTGATCTGCGACTCTCAGGTAGAGTTGCTCGGCCAGTGCCGGATTTTCTGCTTGTGTGAAACTCGGCCGATTGCCTTTGCGCAGTGAACCGGCGAGTGTGAATTGGCTGACCATGAGACAGGCGCCGCCGACTTCGGCAAGCGTGAGATCCATCGGTGTCTTCCCAGGGAAGAAGCGGAGGTTGGCAATCTTCTGGGCCGTGGCATCAGCATCAGCTTCCTGATCGCCCTGCTCGACGCCTACGAAGCAGAGCGCGCCCCGATCGATGCGCCCGACGACCTCGTTGTTGACGGACACTTCTGCTCGGCATACTCGTTGGATGACGGTCTTCATGCTCCATACATCATAGGCGTAAGTTCGTAAGCTGATGATCGGGTCCGTTTCTTCTCGATGGTTTCAGTCCTCGCCGAGCAGGGGGACGAAGCGCACCGGCGTCACATCTCGCTGCCGGAGTTCTCCGCCGTCCTTCTCTATCAGACGCAGGGACTGAGCCGCTTTTGATGATCCCACAGGCAGGATGATCCGACCGCCATCCACGAGCTGCCGTAAGAGTTCCTCGGGTACCTGCTCGGCTCCTGCGGTGACCAGGATGGCGTCATAGGGCGCGGCGGCGCGCCAACCGTGGCGTCCATCGCCGATGTGACTCTCGACATTGCGGTAGGACATTGCCTTCAGGTTCCAGGTCGCTTGCTCGGCGAGGTGATGATCGAGCTCGATGGTATGAACGGTTTCGACGAGTTCCGCGAGCACGGCGGCCTGGTAGCCACTCCCTGTACCGATCTCCAGGACCTTCTTGGCCGGTATTGCCAGGCTGGTCATGAGTCCGACGATGTAGGGTTGCGAGATCGAGGAGTCAGGCCCGAGCGAGAGTGCGCGGTCGGCATAGGCTTCGTCGAGGAGAGATTCTGGAAGGAACCTGTGCCTCGGGACGGTGCGCATCGCGGCGAGGACATGTTCGTCATCGATTCCGCGCTCCCTGAGCTGGTGCTCGACCATGTCGAGCCGCTGGCTGCGGAAGGGATCGCTTGCCGGTGAGGTGGTCACCGTGGTTGCTCCTGCCGGCTCATGGCCAAGGCTCGACGGTATTTGTCGATCTCGGAGGTCTGAACTGGAATGGCGGCGCGGATATCACGGACGAGATATTCGAGCGGCTCACTCGGCCCGGCGAGCCATTCGATCTCGATTTCGGTGAAGGTGCCGGTATCCGGCACCCGAACTCGATCGAGGCAGAGTTCAGCGCGGGTTTCCCCGCTGGCCAAGAGACACCACTCCCGCAGCGTCTCCAACTTCATGGTTGTCTGTAACCGAGAAGTGTCCGGGATGGCACGAGTTCGTGAGGCGAGGGAGGCCGGCAAATCTGCAATACGGTCAGGAGGAGAGTCTCCACACCATCGGGCTTCTACCTCATCGCGTTGATGCAGGTCGCCTCGCCGGAGCGGCGCTTCCTTGATGCAGAGGACGGCGGAGTCATCCAGCCGTCGTAACCGCAAACCGAGTCCCGCGAGCATGAGTCGACCCGACTTCGTGTCGAGGTAATCATCTATCTGGATTCGTCTGCCTCTTTCCCCGGCTTCGAAACCAGCGGCCTGGGCGATTTCGATGAGTTGATCGCGAGAGACCTCGCCGGTCACCAAGAGCTTGAATTCGATTTCCTGCGTCACGACGGTGTTTTTCGGTCGAAGTCAGACAATGTTCTGGCCGCCACCTGCGAGCAGATCTTCGAGGAGGCCTTCGCTGATGCTGATGTGTGGGACAGTCAGTAGATTGACTCCGGTGATGCTTGTGATCTGATCGAAGACCACAGCCGCAGGCAGGATCGTATCCGCTCGATCCGGTCTCAAATCCAGTTGTTTGATACGTTCCGCGATGGTCATGTTCGCAAGTCGCTCGGCCCAAGGTCTAAGGGATGTGGTCGGCACCGCGAGAATGTTTTTGCGTCCATTTCTTGGCTCGTTGGCAATCAGCGCCGACAGATCTTCTGCATTGCCGCCGAGGGCAAGGCAGCGGTCCGCGCCCTTGCTTGGAAGGGCATCGGCCAGCATTTCACGTTGACTCTTGAGATGTTTTTCGAGCAGGGCCAGAGGTGAAGCGTCCTCGTCTGGCGATGCGATGATGATCCGGGCATGCAGCAACAGTGCCCCCAGCGGCAGAGAGCTCACGGTGGCGACCTGGCCATCGGTGATGACGGCGAGTTCGAGGCTGCCGCTCCCGAGATCAGCGAGAACCGATGTGCCGTGGCTCAGATCGATACGCGTGGTTACTGCTTGCACCATCAATTGTGCCTCTGCAGCGCCGGTGATGATTTCGAGTTCGATTCCTGAGCCATTCCTGATCCGGTCCAGAGCCTCTTGCGCATTGTCGGCATCTCTGATGGCCGCGGTGGCGACAGCTCTGACTCGGTGGACATCGAACTCATGACAGCGTGATCGGAACTCACGCAGAGCGATGGTCACCTCCTCGATGAGTTGGTCGGAGAGGCGGCCATGCTGGTAGACCTCCGAGCCCACACGTAGTGAGTCTCGGTGTTTCATGACTTTTCGGCTTTGCCCGTCCTCATCTATTTCGATGATGCGGCTGCGGATGGCATTCGAGCCGAGATCGACGATGCCGAATCGTAGGCCCTTCACCTTCCGCCCCTCGGTGACGAGATATTTCCGGGGTGATTCGTTTCGAGGAGTGTCCGGTTCGCTGATACCGTGGTGGAAGAAATTGGATGGTCAGGCAAGATTCTGCAGCGGTGTCGGAGATCTGGAGGGAAGGGAGATTGTGCGATGTGGGCCTTTTTCTGGCTCGACGCAACCTGTCTCAGCAAAATAGGGCCTCACAAATGATCATGATCCCGGTCGCGAAGTTTTCCAGGCATGGTGGGGTTTATCGGAGACCCTCGCGGGTTCCTTGCACGCCAAGATATCGAGCGGAAGTGGCTCGGCATAGAATTCCTGCCTCGACGGCGGTGGACCGGCTGACGCAATGACGACACAAAGGTTTCTGGGTGGAGCGTGGGCGGCGATGCACGGCCCTGCGGACGCTGAAAAATTCCTCGTGTGGTGTCTCGATCATGGATTCCAGGGGGTCGTTCCGGCGCGAACTCCCCGGCCTTTCCATTGGGCGGGTCTGCGCTCCGTCCTTGCGGAACTCCCCGTCCAGGTACCGGCGGTTCGGGTGGGCGGATTGCTCGAGGTTGCAGATCTTCCGGAAGCGGGAATTTGCTCGAGTCAGGAAGGGGAGCAAGCGCAGAGTTTCAAGCATATCGAGGATTGCGTCGCTCTGGCCCATCACCTCGGCTGTCCACGAGTCATCCTGGAGCCGGGAGTGGCTCAGATCTCCGGCGAGGATGGTGAGGTCGATCTGGGTGATTCCGATTGGTCTGCTGATGCGGCTCAAAGTCAGTTTGCTCGGCGTCAATCAGTGATCGATGCGGCTCTCGACCGTGCCTGCCGGTTCTTCTTCCGACTCTGCGGAGCTTTTCCAGATACCGAGTTCTGCCTGACCGGGAGCCGGCATGTCTTCGGGCTTGGCGAGCCCCGGAGTTTGGCTGCCATCTTCGAGGATCTGCCTTCACGAAAACTTCGCTACTGGCACGATGCTCCGGTTGCAGCGCGGCGGGCGGAACTGTTCGGGACGGAGCAGGGAGAATGGCTGGAAAATTTCACCAACCAGTTTTCAGGCATGACATTAGGAGATACTTCTGCTGGCCGGATGTATCTTCCTCCTGGTGCGGGGGGTGTGGACTATCCCTTGCTCGGGGCCTATAGACTCCGATCCAGTGGAGCCATGTTGGCAGTGATAGAACTCGATCCAGGTGTCGACGCGGGGGAACTTCCCGGTGTCAGCGCCTACCTGGACAAGTTCGGACTCTAGATTCGATGTTTCATACGAAGGGGTTGGCTGCGGCCGTCTCGACAAACTGATGGATGCTCATGCGGTAGCGGCTCAGGCCACGTCATTGTTGCGAGTCCTTGAGGGCAAGCGGCGGTTGCTGGTGCTGACGCATACGAATCCGGACCCGGATTCCATTGGCAGCGCCCTTGGATTGCGCCATCTGGCTCGTGAGAAGCTCGGCATGGAGACCGACCTCGCTCTCACTGGCCGCATCATGCGAGCCGAGAACAAGGCGATGGTCAGTGAGCTTGGCATCGAGATGATCCCGATCACAGAGCTGAATCTTGATGACTATGACTGCCTCGCTCTCGTTGATACGCAACCGGGATTCGGGCACACCGATTTGCCTGAGGGTCGGGCGATGGACATCGTCATCGATCATCATGTTCCGCCCGAAACTCCATCAGGATTGTCTGCTCCTTCGTTCAGCGATATTCGTACCGATATCGGTGCCACCAGCAGCATGGTCGCGAGCTATATGATGGAACTCGGGATCGAGATTCCTGCTGATGTAGGGACGGCCTTGCTCTATGGCGTCAAGACTGATACGGCCGACCTGTCGCGCAATGTCAGCGATCTGGATGAGAAGGTCTATTATCATCTGATCGGCCGCGTTGATCGTCGCAAGCTGCACGCGATCACCCAGCCCGATTTGCCGCTGGAATACTTCCAGGCGTTGCGAGACGCGTTGAATAACATTCGTGTTTTTGGCCCTGTCGTACTCTGCTCTCTCGGCAAGGTCATGAATGCCGAGATCGTTGCCGAGGTTGCAGATCTGTTCTTGCGGCTCGACAGTACGCGCACGGTGTATTGCGGTGGTCTTGTTGCCAATACCTATCACATTTCTGTGCGCACGGAGCCCAGTGGGCGAGACGCCTACTATCTGATCAGGGCGGCTGTGGGCGATGAGGGCTCTTTCGGGGGGCACGGCAGTATCGCTGGTGGCAGTATCCAACTCCCTGACGATGGCCAGCGGACGCTCAAACGTCTTGAGAGGCGTCTGGAGAGGAATATCCTGCAGAGCCAAGGGCTGGAGGACATGCCGCTCAGCGGGCTCGGCGATACCTGAGCAGGAAGATCCATGCCTGGACGTTTCTCTGAGAATCATGTTCGGGGCGCTCGCTAGTGGGCATGCGAATCCTCTCGATCGGAGGTCTGGACCCATGCGGCGGCGCAGGGATCACGGCTGATGCGCGTATGGTGCAAGCTCGCGGTGGGCAGGCCCTGACCGTGGCGACCTGTCTCACCATACAAAATCGGCATGGGGTCGAACGAGTGGACGCTGTCGCGGAGGAGGCGTTACGCGACAGTCTCGGAGCGGCTCTGGGCGATGGCGTGGCCGACGCGATCAAGCTCGGCCTGATGACGACTCGTGCCTTCGATGTCGTGGTAGATCTTCTCGATGGTTACGACGGTCCTGTTGTGGCTGATCCGGTCCTGGGTTTCACCGCTGGAGGCGAGCCGCCGGAAGACCTCGTATCTGCCTACCGAGAGAGGCTGGTCGTACTCCATCCTGTGTTGACACCTAACCTCGATGAAATCGAGAAGCTGGCGCCCGCAGGAGGTGCTGGCGAATTGATCGACCTCGGTTGCAAGGCCGTCCTGGTGAAGGGTGGGCATGGGGTGGATGAAATCGTGCTGGACCTGCTCCATGACGAGGATGGTGAGTTCGGATGCGAGCACCCGAGGCGGGATATCGGCCCCGTGCACGGGACGGGTTGTGCATTGGCGACTGCCCTGGCCTGGGGGTTGGCGTCGGGGAGAGGGCTTCGAGAGGCTTGTCAGGGCGCGATCGAGATCGTGCAGACGTGTTTGTCGAAGACTCCACCCTCAGCAGACGGAAAGCCTGTTCCCTTGGTGATCGTATGAGTCGGAGTGCGCCCGCTGTTGCGGTTGCGCGGAGGAGAGGTCTTAGCGGTACATCTCCTCGATCAAATCTCCATACCGCTCGTTCACGAGGTGCCGTTTGATCTTGAGTGTCTGCGTCAGCAGTCCACTTTCTGGCGTCATCGGTTCTGCGAGGATGATGAATGGACCGACCTTTTCGACGGCTCTGAATCCATTCGTTCTGCTGAGCACGCGATCGAGTTCTTGACGAACCAGAGCGCGGAGTTCCTGGCTGTTGAGCATGCCCTCATCTGGTTCCCAGAGATCCTTGGCCAGTTCATCACCGACGCATTCTGGATCGATCACGATCAGGGCTCCGAGTTGCTTGCGATCCTGGCCGATGACAACGGCTTGTTCGATTTGTTGGGAAGTTTTGATGGCCGCTTCGACAGGCTCAGGCTCGACGTTTTCGCCGCCCGCCAGGACGATGGTGTCCTTTGCTCGCCCGGTGATGCAGACATGGCCGTCAGGAGCGATGTGGCCCAGATCTCCGGAGTTGAACCATTTGTTCTCATCGAGAGCTTCGGCGGTTTTCTGCGCGTTCTTGAAGTAGCCCTTCATGACCTGTGGGCCATGGATCCACAGGATACCGGTCTGGCCTTTGGGCAAGGATTGGCCGGATTCGGTGCGCGCTTCGATGGTTGTTCCCGGCAGTGGAGGACCGATGGTGCCGGCTCTGTTGTCGCCGGGTAGCCGCACCGAAGCTACCGGGCTGGTTTCGGTCAGTCCGTAGCCATTGAGCAGGGGGATGCCCATGCCCAGGAGTCGCTCATCGATATGAGCAGGCAGTGAACCGCCACCTGAAACGGCGATCCTGAGGTTGGTGACCCCAATGGCTCCCTTCAACTTGGGGAGGATCTTTCTGCCGATCGCACCATGGAGGAGTCGGTCGAGCATGTTCGCTCTGTTGCCACCCACCACCACGCTCGTGCGCATCAGGCTGTCCAGCATTTTGCGCTTGATCCCCTTCGTCTTGCGGATCTGCGCGATGATCCCATCGTGCAACATCTCCCATACCCGAGGGACTGCGGCGACGGCTGTCGGTTCGACGGCGCACATATCTTTCTTGAAATGGCGCCGATCGGTATAGGTCATTTCTGCGCCGTGGGAGAAGGCGACGTAATCGAGCATGCGCTCGTAGGCATGCCAGGCAGGCAGAAGGGAGAGGAGCCTGTCTTCGGAGGTGAAGTCCAGGATGCCGCCGCAGATACGAACGTTGCTCAGGACGTTGCGGTGGGTGAGCATCACGCCTTTGGGCTCAGCAGTCGTGCCGCTCGTGTAGACGATGGTCAACACATCCTCAGGAGTCACTCCCGCGCTCATGGCGTCGAGCCGATCGGGTTGTTGTGTGAGCCATTTATCGCCGTGGGCCATGAGTTCGGCCAAGGTGATGACCCCTGGGATTGCGGTTTCGGCTTCGAGAGTACACACGACCGTGAAGTCGGGGAGGGTCTCGGTGTAGGTGATCATGTCGGCGGCGACCCGGTCTCCTTCGACGAAGGCGAAGCGGCTTCCCGAGTGCTCGAGGATGAAGCGTAGTTCTTTCGGGGCGGTGTCGACGCCTCGTGGCACATCGATGGCACCGATGCTGACCGTTGCGAGGTCGGACACCAGCCACTCATATCGGTTTTCCGAGATCAGGGCGACCCGATCACCGTGTCGGATTCCGTAGGCACACAGACCTGCGGAAACTCGTCGAACATCCTGAGACAGGTCTGCGAAGGAGATGGGATCTCCTCCACGGCTTGATCGTCGCGGCAAAAAGATCTTGTCTCCGAAGCTGTCAGCCGCGAAGCGGACCAGATCCGGAAAGGTTTCGGGGAAGTTCGTACCGACAATTTCCATGCCGGATGCGGGCAGGGAGAGGCCTGATACCGGGGCTTCTCTCAATCGACGCTTGACTTCCATAGTACGGTTGCTTTGATGCTCCCCCGACTGTTGGTGAGCGGGCGTAGCTCAGTGGTAGAGCATCACGTTGCCAACGTGAGGGTCGTGAGTTCAAATCTCATCGCCCGCTCCATTCTCCGCGTTTCCCGCACCTTTGCATAAAGAGTTCACGCAAGAGCTTATGGATTCAGCGGGGCCAGTTGTCCCTCAGTTGTCACAGCGGCGTCACAGAGTTGCCGAGAACCCTTGAGAGTGCGGCTACTGGCCTCTGGGCAGTTTGGGCTGGGGGTGCATTTTGTAGAAGTCTGCAATGATTCCCCAAGCGTCCGTGGCCGTTTCCGCGTAGGTGATCAGGTCCATGTTGGAAGGCGTGATGGTGCCTTCCTCGACGAAGGTTTCCCAGTGGATCAGTTTGTCCCAGTAGTCCCTGCCGAACAGGATGACCGGGATCTTGTCCATTCGCCCTGTCTGGATGAGTGTCAGCGTTTCGAAGAGTTCGTCCATTGTTCCAAAACCGCCGGGGAATGCGATCATGGCCTTGGCGCGCATCAGGAAGTGCATTTTGCGGACCGCGAAATATTTGAATTCGAAGCACAGTTCGGGAGTGATGTAGCTGTTGGGCTCCTGTTCGTGAGGGATGGTGATGTTGAGGCCGATGCTCTTGGCTTCGACATCGTGAGCGCCTCGGTTGGCAGCTTCCATGATCCCGGGCCCGCCTCCGAGGTGTTCATGCATGGAGCTTCGAACCAGTGGGGTATCGATTGGAATGATCAC
>CAZIVO010000124.1:0-10124 GCA_964542765.1 uncultured candidatus Brocadiaceae bacterium
TTCTGCACCCCTCGGTAGCCCGCGGGGCTACGGCGACTTGCTCGACCGCATCCGGGGGTTCCACGCCGTCTGGCACATCTTCGTCCTGGGCGGTTGCGCTTGTCTCTACGGCGCCGTTTTCGGCTACGTCATTCCCCATACCGCCTGACCGACTCCCGCACCGGTGGCGTTCGCCCTGGTTTCCTGACCGTGAGGGTAACGAGAAAGCCTCCGATAGTGTGTAATGGGCGCTCCAGCTATTTCCCCGGAGGAGTTACCCATGTTGAGCCCTGTTCATCCCATGCCTGTGCGCCTGGGCGCGTTGGTCGCAGCGATTTCCCTCTCCCTCGGTGCTGTCAGTGCACAGGGGAGCTACAAAGTTTTCGGCAAGGGTTGTCCCGGTAGCCGAGGCCTGCCGACGCTGGCTGCTGTCGGCGATCATAAACTCGGTGGCTACACGACTATCCGTATCAACAATCTGCTGCCCAAACAGCCTGCGGCATTGATGTTCGGTATCTCGGACAAGGTCTTCGGCAAGCTCCGGTTGCCTTTGGACCTCGGGGTCATCGGCATGACTGGATGCAAGCAGTGGGTCAGTGGTGAGTCCATCATCCCTTCCAATACCGGGTCCGGCCTGGCCGCATCGACCTATCGATACCCGTTGGCAGGAAGCCTCATCGGCAAGAGTTTCTTCAACCAGTATCTGGCGCTGGACTCGGGCGCTCGTGGGCCGACCAAGGTCGTCGCCAGTAATGCCGGCAAACTCGTGATGGGACCGGCTTGCAAGGACGAGAGAGTGATCAAGGACTCGGAGAAGGTCTCTCTCAAGATTCCTCCGAACCCCAAACTCGGGACACCGGCGATCCTGCTCACCGGGACCTATACCGGGACAAGGCAGATCAAGTGCTGTGGCGGTCCGACGAGCCCCAAGACCGGCTGTTCATTCTTTGGTGCTGGCACCGTTTCCGGCAGTACGGGCGCGTTCGATGTGAAGGTTCCGCCCGATCTCGCCAAGCAGGTCAGCGACAAGCTGTGTGCGGAGGTCAAGAGTGCAACGGGCGGGATCGTGACCTGTACCCTGAGCATCAACAAGCTCACGGTTCCGAGCCTCAAGGCTGACGGTAAGGCGAGCATGTCCAAGGACGACTGCGCGAAGAAGTTCGCTTATACCGGCGGTGGCAACATGATCACGCCGAAGATTTATTCCAAGGTCACGGCCCACTTCAAGATCAAGATCCTGTTCACCATCAACTTCTCGGCCGACATCGACCTCGAGGCGACACCGACGGGTTCATGGAAGATCGCCAATAACAAGATCAGTGCGACCGGGAAGATTCCCAGCGTCAAGGCCAGCAAGACCTTCACGATTCCGCTGATCAACTACAAGATCACCTTCAGCGAGACCTTCAATACGCCGACGATGTCCGGCACGACCGATGCCGTTGACTTGCCACCGCCGCCGGTCGAGTGCAAGTAGCGATCTGAACAGATACCACCGGCGGGCTTGCACGGAGCCCGCCGATTTGAGTCGCGAATGTCCTTTCCGCTCTGCCTCAACGCGATCACGATCAAGCCCGTCCCGCTGCTCGAGAAGATCCGGTTCGCCGCCGCTGCCGGCTTCGAAGCCTTTGAGCCGTGGACGGCCGAGATCGACGAATACCTTGGCGCCGGTGGCGAACTACGCGATATCGAGAAGGCTCTGGCCGATGCTGGGCTGACCGTGCCCTGCGCGGTTTCCCTGCGCGGATGGGGTGATGCCGAGGGTGTGGAATATTCAGCAGCGCTCGACGAATGTCGTCGGCAGATGGCGATGGCTGCTCGTCTGGGTGCTCACTGCATCGTCGCGACACCGCCGCGCGAGGCTTGCGACCTCGGCAGGCTCGCCGATCGCTATGGCGAGTTGCTCGAATTGGGTCGTCGACAAGGGGTCAAGCCGTCGCTGGAGTACATCAGTTTTTTCGGCAGCTTGTCCCGACTCGATCAAGCCTGGGAGATCGTGCGAGGACTCGGCGATGAGGATGCCAGCGTGCTGGTAGATGGTTTCCATACATGGAACAGTTCGCTGACACCGCTCGAGGATCTTCGCCTTGTCGATGGTGATCGCATTGCCCACTACCACTTCGATGACGCCTCGCCACACAAGCCGTTGCTCGAACAGATGGATGCCGATCGCGTCATGCCGGGGGATGGCGTCATCGATCTCGATGCCGAGGTCGCGGTCTTGCGCGAGATCGGCTACCAGGGGACGGTGAGTTTGGAGTTGTTCAACGCCGAACTCTGGGCGGATGATCCGCAGCGTGTGCTGGGAGTGGGGATCGAGCGCATGTGCCGTTACTTCGGGCGATCGCGCAGGATGTAGCCATCGAAACTGTACGGAGGAGAGTCGGGAACCTTCCTCGGTTCGAATTCGAAGTCTCGCCGTAGTCGCTCGATGGTGGCCTTGCCGTTGGGATAGATCAGCGACGAGTCATAAGGTTTTCGCGCGGTAAGCATGTAGTCTTCCATCTGCTTGCTCAGCATCAATTCCTGGCCAGGATGCCGCTGACGCAGGAACACGCGCGCATCGCCCGGACGCAGTGCGATCCAGTCGTCAGCACGTAATGCGACATCCGTCAATCGTTCGAAGCTGATGTTCGGGTTCGCGACCAGGATGGCAGCCCTCTCGTCGAGGGTCTGTTCCATGTCCAGGCGACCGATTTCGACGGTGAGGACACATGGCAGTGCCTTGTCACCAGCCTTCGCATGGTCGCTCGCCGCCAGCACACCCTTCGCGAACCGGCGATACTCGGGGCCCAGGACGTCGCGATCCAAGATGAATGCCGTCGTCACTCCCAGGCAGAGCACGACGACTCCATACAGCAGCGCCGGGCGGTAAGAGCGGACCAGGACGATGGCGATCGGTGCGCTGAGGGGGATCAGATATGCGCCATGCTCGGTGTCTTTGAGCATCAGAACTGAGATGGCGATATAGGGTGCCGCGGCCACGAGCATCAGCAGGGCCAGGCTCCGATGTTTCTTTTGCGATGCCAGGAGCGCGAAGAGCAGGATGCTCGGGCTGAACGGCAACACGAACTCCGACCACAAGATCTGGGGAAGAGTGTCCAGATTCTCCAGGACACCGATCACCATCCCAAAACCGCGGTAGTCGGTCGTCAGCAAGGTTCCACCCCAGAGGCCGAATGCTCCGAGGATCGGAACCGAGATCAGCAAGATGGCGATATGGATCGCGATGACGGCGAATGCGTGGCTGCAACTACGCTTCCACGAGAGATTCTTGTGAGTTGATGCGACGAACCAGCAGCCCAGAAGTAGCGAGAGAAACGCCCCGCTGGAATGGACGAACGTCGTCAGCTGCGCGCTGAGAGCGACGAGCACGGCCCACTTCCATCCTGGTTTGAGGATCCATCGGCAGCAGCACAGGAATGCGAGTTGCGAAAAGGCGAAGAACAGGCCGTGGTATTCGACGAGAGTGGCGAACAGCATGACCGGAAAGGTCGAACCCACCAGGGCGGCGGTCAGGATCGACCGCCGTCGATCGATTCCCAGTGTCAGCGCCGCGAGATAGGTCAAGGCAACCCCGGTAGCTGTTCCGATGGCCGACACGATGGTCAGAGCCCGGTGCAGCGGCATGGTGTGGATAAGATCCAGCACCCAGCACGCCAGACGCATGATCGGCAGGGCCAGAGGGTGTCGGTCGGAGAAGACGACGCCCGCGTTCAATTTCTCCAGAATATTGTGCCCATCGTTGCGATAGAGGGTTTCTTGCCCCAGCAACAGGTACAGGACCAAGGACACGGCGAAGATCGCGAGGACATCCACACGACATCGCTTGACCGAGTCTTTTGCGCGGCCGCGATCGGAATGCCGAGCCGGGTCGGTCATTCCGGAAGTTCCTCGTCCTTTGTTTCGGGTGCGATCCACACGAGCAGGAGGCCGACCGCGAAGAGTAGTGCCATCAAGGATACGGCGTAGCGCAGTCCGACGAGACTACGCAATTCGCCGCGCGCCAGCAGCATCGCTGCCGAAAGCAGGCGGCCGACGTTGAAACAGAAACTCGCTCCGGTGGCTCGCAGCCGCGTCGGGAACAGTTCGGGGAAGTAGATCGCGTAGCCCGCATGCATGCCGACCACGAAGAAGGCCATGACCGGCAGCAGCCACAGGGCCATGGCGTACGATGTTGCGCCGAGGAAGGTGATCGGCACCATCACCAAGGCACCGACGTGATAGAAGGCGAAGGCCGTTCGCCGGCTGGTCACCATCGAGATCGGCGCGAAGGCCAGCAGACCTGCGAGTCCGCCGGTGAAGTTCATCAGGCCGTAGACGAAGGCCGCTGATTTGCGTCTTTGCTCGATGGATACAGTGTCTGCGAGTATCTCGTGGACCAGTTCCGGCCCCCAGGCGTAGATGCCCCAGTAGGTGCCCAGACCGATGCCCGCCATCCCCAGACCGATCAGGGCGCGGTAGCGCCAGCGAGGGTCCGACAGGAGTTCCGACAGGCTGCCCCGCCGCTTGGTGGAAACTTCCGACTGACGTTCCCACTTGTCGGATTCCTTTATCGAGGCGCGAACCCACAGGATCATCAGGGCGGGGAGGAGGCCGAAGAGGAAGGCGACCCGCCAGTCCGTGGACCCTGCCAGTACGTAGGCAACCCCCGCAGCGAGGACTGCGCCGAGCACGCTCGATGCGTGGAAGATGCCTCCGGCCACGGCTCGTGCTCGCTTGGGGAAGACCTCGGCGACCAGCGATGCTGCCACTGCCCATTCACCGCCGACTCCCATGGCGACGAAGAAGCGCAGGGCGACGATGTGCTCGACACTCCCCGCGAAGTAGTGCATGCCGGTGAAGACCGAGTAGGTCAGGATGCTCAGCATCATGCTGAGCCGGCGCCCGAAGCGATCAGCGAGAACGCCGAAGGCAAGGCCGCCGACAGCGCCGCCGATAAGAAAAGCTGCGAAGGCGATGTTCGACCATAGATCGACGGAAGGGTGGTTGTCGGCCACGCCCAGTAGATTTGCCATTGCCGGCGTCTTCAGCATGGCGAAGAGTTGCCCCTCGAAGACGTCGAAGATCCAGCCAGCCGAGGCGATGGCCAGCACCAGCCACTGGTAGCCGGTGATGCCTGAGTACCATTTCCGTGGCACAGGACTCTTATCGGTCATGCAAAACCTCGTCGGTGGTGGTGTGTCAGGAAGGGATCATGGCGAGAACCATCTCCGATCATGCCTTCTCCAATGCTAGAGGTACACCTGATCGAGGGATGCGTCCAGTTTGCGGCAATCCAATCGATGGTTTGGTGTGAGAGTTAGAGGCTGTAGATGCCGGAGAAGTTCGCCGTTCTGCGACCTCGATCCATCGTCCGTCCGGTCCTATACTCGCTCTCGTAATACAGAGAAGTCTCCACGCTGATGCTGTCGAGACTTCTCTTGACCGCGCCGAGCGAGAAAGACCGAGATAGAAGAGATGGACGAGTCACGGCAGCGAATCGATGAGGTGGACCGCGAGATTGTCCGCTTGCTCGCCGAGCGCATGGAAGCAGTGCGGAAGATCGGCGGCTTCAAGAACAGCAATGCGGAGGCTCCGTTCCGCGACCTCGAGAGGGAGCGGCAGATTTTCGAGCGCTGGTCCAAGGAGGCCGAGTCGCTGGGCTTGTCGAGTTACTTCGCGGGTAGGGTCCTGCGTGAGGTTCTCAACTACTCGCGCCGCTATCAGGAAGGCTTGATCGATTCGCCCGCGCCCGGCGCCGTCGGGCAGGTGATCAAGGTGGGATATCAGGGAGTCCCGAGTTCCTACAGCGATCTGACCATCAGCAAGGTGTTCGCACACCGGGGGGATCCTTCGATCGATCGCGTCGGCTTCCATACCTTCACGGCCGCTGTCGAGGCACTCGAAGCTCGAGAGGTCGACTACGCGCTCCTGCCGGTGGAGAACACCATCGCCGGGAGCCTGAACGAGGTTTACCAACTCCTGCTCGAGCGGCCGATCACCGTCGTTGGCGAGGAGGTGTGGCCCGTCGAGCATCGGCTCGCCGGACTGCCCGGCGCTCGTCTCGACGGAGTTCGAAAGATCCGCTCACATCCGGTGGCTCTGCAGCAATGCGAGAAGTTCATCGAGAGTGTGGGGGGTGCCGTGACGGAGAGCTTTTTTGACACGGCTGCTGCCGCTGAATCGGTGTCCATCGATGCGGATCCGAAGATCGCCGCGATCTGTTCCGAGGAGTCGGTCCTTCGCAATGGGCTCGAGATCTTGCATCGCGATGTCGCTGACCATGAGGCGAACTTCACCCGCTTCTTGCTGCTGAGCATGAAACCGGAACCCGTTGACTTGAGGAAGCCGGCCAAGACCTCTTTGACCCTCACGGTCAATCACCGGCGAGGAGCCCTGGCAGCCTGTCTGCAGCACTTCGCCCGTCAGGACATCAACCTCACCAAGCTGGAGAGCCGGCCGCGTCCCGAGGCGCCGTGGGAATATCTGTTCTATCTCGATATCGAGGGCAATATCGATGACCCGAAGGTGAAGGCGACTCTCGATGAAGTTCGGGGCTTTACCAATCACTTCAAGGTGATCGGGTGCTATCTGCGATGCACCGAAGAGTCCGAGCCGGTACCTTCGGTTGTGGTGGAGCAACCGCCCGAATCGCTCATGGAAGATGAGGAACCGGTGGTGTTCGCGCCCCCTGATCAGCCCGAGCATGCCGAGGTCAGCCTCGGCAAGGCAACCTTTGGCGGCAACCGGTTCACCGTGATCGCCGGTCCTTGCGCCGTCGAGAATCGCCAGCAGATCTTTGCTGCCGCGGAACTCGTCAAGCAACGAGGTGCCTCGGTGCTGCGCGGCGGTGCCTTCAAGCCGCGGAGCTCACCTCATTCCTTCCAGGGCCTGGGCTTTCCCGGGCTCGACCTCCTCGCCGAGGCATCGCGGACCTTTGAGATCCCCTTCGTGACCGAGGTCTTGCGTCTGGAGGATGTCGATCGCATTGCCGACAAGGCCGATGCTCTGCAGGTCGGCGCTCGCAACATGCAGAATTTTGAACTCCTCAAGAAACTTGGCCGGACGAACCGCACGGTCATTCTCAAACGCGGGATGAGTGCGACCATCAGCGAGGTGCTTTCAGCGGCGGAGTACATTCTGGATGGTGGCAACCAGAGGATCATCCTTTGCGAGCGCGGCATCCGCACCTTCGAGACCTCCACCCGCGCCACCCTGGATGTCAGCGCCGTTCCCGTGCTGAAATCTCGCACTCACCTGCCGGTCATCGTCGATCCATCGCATGCGGCAGGTCAGCGATATCTTGTGATCCCGCTCGCCTTGGCGGCAGCCGCAGTGGGTGCCGACGGCATCATTGTCGAGGTCCATCCCGATCCCGATGCGGCTCTTTGCGACAAGGAACAGGCGCTGACGGCCAAGGACTTCGAAGATCTCATGCGGCAACTCGGACCGATCGTTCTCGGCCAGGGCCGGGCATTGGAGTGAGCGCCTCGAGGTTGCTTCGATCGGTCGTCTGCGAGGATGGCAACTGATGGACTTCGGCCAGTATGCCCTGATCGCCTTGGTCCTGGCGGGTGGCAGCCTGGTCCAGTCGGCGGCGGGCTTTGGTTACGCGCTGTTCAGCGCCACCTTGCTGGTGTTGATGGGATTTGCTCCGCATGCGGCGATCCCGATCGTCGCGGTGGCGGTGATCGCCCAGGCGGTGGTAGGGATCTGGCACCATCGCAAGGAATTGCAGTGGGGCATGGTGTTCAAGCTCACTGCCTTGACGATGTTGTCGTTGCCGTTCGGTGTCTGGGTGCTCGGCATGACCACGGAACTGGGTCCTGAGCGGGTCCGGCAGATGTTTGGCGCAGCACTGCTGGTGGTGCTGGCGATGCTCGTCGTGCTGCGCCCCCGGCCCCGCGATCACGTGCCCGCACCATGGACCGTGGCGGCGATGTGCGCGGGTGGTTTCCTGTCCGGGGCTTGCGGCATGGGTGGTCCGCCGATCGTTCTGTGGGTCATGGCGCACCGCTGGTCGAATGAGCAGACCCGCGTCACCTTGTGGGCGATCTTCGCCCTGATGGTAATGCCGACTCTGGTGGTGCTTTCCTTGCGATTCGGGGTCGTGGTCTGGGAGTGGGCAGGGTTGTCCTTGCTCTTCATCCCGGCCGTTGTTGTTGGCGCGATACCGGGTATCTGGCTTGGCAACCGCATCCCCAAGCCCCTTCTTCGTCGCATCGCCATCGTCTTGCTGATGATGATAGGGCTCTTCGCGATCGGTCAGCCCTTGCTGTTCGCGGGCTGATCTGTTCGCGGTTCACCCGGCAAGGATCTGTTCTACTTGCTCGAGCGGGAGGCTGTGGCCGACGAGGGGCTGGCACAGATCCTCCTGCGACTGTTGCCAGCTGGCAGCAATCTCATCTTCGGTCACCAGGGTCGAGACGTAGCGGCTGCAGCCCGTGCCGAAGGGTGAGGTG
Organism: uncultured candidatus Brocadiaceae bacterium; assembly: GCA_964542765.1. GTDB lineage: Bacteria > Planctomycetota > UBA1135 > UBA1135 > UBA2386 > CAZIVO01. The sequence continues at coordinate 8,424 of CAZIVO010000124.1, forward strand.
AAGAAAGGGCGATCGACACTGAGGCGCTCCATGGCCGGGAAGGCTTCGTCGTAACCCCAGGCGAGTCCCCCGATTTCTTCGCAGGACCAGCCGCGAGGTCGAGCGATGGCTCGTTCGCTTTGTTCGTGGGGTCGCAGGCATTCGGCACCGTCGTAGAAGTAGAGGGAGAGCGGCGGAAGATCTCGCAGCGCCCCCAGGCGCGGTACAGAAAGTCGGTCGGTGATCCTTGTCGCGGCGACATCCCAGACGGGCCCCCTCTCGAGGATGGTTTCCTCGGCGATGGTCCAGGACCCATCTTCGAATCGGGCCAGGGCAGGATTGGAACTCGACCAGGAAAAGGGGTGCGAGCAGAAGATCATGTTCTTGCGTCCGGCGGAATCCACGTGGACGGCAGGATCCTTGGCGTGCAGCCGGCTGGGTTTGTCGGATCTGATCGCGCCTCGGGCGGAACCTGCTTCGAGTGATGCGATGTCTGCTGCGGACATCACGTCGATCGACCAGACTCCGGTTCCGGGCTTGCGGTAATCGATCAGCCCTTCGGGATACGGCCGGTCCTTCTCGGTCGAAACATAGAGTTCTATTTGTCCGTCGTGCGCGAGCAAGGACACGCCTTCGATGGACACCACCGCTTCGTCTGTCGTTGCCACATCTTCCTTTTTGAAGACCTTGACCTTCTCGAAGGGCTGGTCGAAGGCGCTGCTCTGGTAGATGGCGAGTTCCTTGCCGCGTTCGCCGGCACCGACGCCGGTGCGAGAGTCACCGAAGACGCGGTGTCGGCCCGCCAGCAAGAAAGTTCCATCGGAGTCCTGGATCATGTCGCCGCCGCCGAACCAGAATCCTTCCCGGCGTTCTTGTGGCCAGACCAGGGTGCGCGCTGCCTTCTGGTCGATCAGCGCCTCGGCCAGGCGAATCAGGCTTTCTCTCAGAGGTTGGTCCATGACTGAGTTGCGGCGAAGGGAGCCGGCCGCTTCGGGCTTGGGGACATTGACTCCAGACTGCTTTTGTCGAGCAGTTTCAAAGGAGAGTCAAGTTTGATGTTGTCGCGAATGGCGGCTTGGCCAAGAGGATGCGGGAGACCGATCGATGGCTTCCTTCCTGTTGAGCAGACAAACTCGATGAAATAAGCTCCTCGTATCCCATTCCGCTGGCAGGCGTTGCCGGATGAATCCTGCACTCACCCATTTCTTGGCCGAGCATGCCACCTTGACGCGCCGCTACTTCTTGCGTTGCGGTTCGGTGGGTGCCATCGCTTTGACTTCCCTTCCGCTCCTTGGCAGTGGCCGCAAGCGCGAAGTGGACATGCAGGAGATGATCGAAGGGTTGGAGACATGGCTCACTCGCCCTGACGATTTCCGAGATGTTTCGCGCGGCAAGCCCAAGCCACACTCTTTGTCGATCGAGAAAAGGCAAGAGGTCGGCTTGACGCGCGACACCTGGAAGCTGGAAGTCATCAGCGACCCCGAGAAGTCCGCGCTCTTACGAAATCCCCTCACCGCGGCAAAGGGCACGGCGCTCGATTTCAAGGGACTGATGCAACTGGCTCGGAAACACGCGGTCCGCTTTCCCAAGATCATGACCTGTTTGAATCTCGGCCGCCCTCTGGGCACAGGCATCTGGGAAGGTGTGCCGCTGCGCACCGTTCTCTGGCTCACGCAGCCCCGTGATCGATTTCGTCGCGTCGTGCCAGGAATGCGTATCGGC
>CAZIVO010000125.1:0-10032 GCA_964542765.1 uncultured candidatus Brocadiaceae bacterium
ACAACGGTCTCCCCGAACGGCTGGCCTCGATGCTCGCCCGGATGCTCGACTCCAATGGGGACCAGAAACTTGGCACCAAGGAGTTCCAATCAGCATTCGCCACCGTCGACAAGAACCAGGATCAAACGCTCGCAGCCGATGAACTTCAGACTTCGGGCGGGCGCGATGCTGGCGGCCGTGGCGGAACCAGCAGGGGTGGTCGTGGTGCCGGCGGTGGCGCACCAGCCGCAGCAAAAGCAGGCGAGGTCGCTCCCGACTTCGATCTTCCTCTGGTCAAGGACCATGAAAAGACCGTCAAGCTCTCCAGCTTCGCCAAGCAAAAGCCGGTAGCGCTGATCTTCGGCAGCTACACTTGACCCCCCTTCCGCCAATCAGCCGGTCGGCTGAAAAAGCTCTACGAACAGTACAAATCAGACGTCGAGTTCCTGGTGGTCTATGTCCGCGAAGCGCACGCCATCGATGGACGAAGCCCCAAGTTCAGCGTCCTCATGGAGGAACCTGTCACCGATTCGGATCGTCTGGCCAATGCCAAGGTCTGCATGGCGAAGCTGGATCTGGAACCGATCCCGGCCGTGATCGATCGTGTAGATAACAAGATCGGCGCAGCCTACTCCGCCTGGCCGGACCGCCTCTATCTGGTCGGCAAGGATGGCAAGATCGCCTATGCCGGCGGGCGCGGCCCCTTCGGCTTCAAACCCGACGAACTCGAGGCTTCCATCAAGACCGAACTCGGGAAGTCGAAAGACGCCGGGGCGAAGAACAGCGACAAGTAAAGCGCAGTATCCATTCGATACTCAGCGAGACGGCCGGTGCATCACACCGGCCGTCCTCGTTTAATGCCGTGATGCCCAGACGCTGTTTCGACAAGAGCTTTTACGATCACTATTACCGCAACCCTCGCACTCGCGTGGCAACCCGCTCGGGAGCCGAGAACCTCGGACGCTTCGTCTGCTGCTACCTCAAACATATCGGCCAACCCGTCACCCGGGTTCTCGATGTCGGCTGTGGGCTGGGCCTATGGAAAGATGTCATCCGCCGTCACTTTCGTCAGGCGAACTACACAGGCGTCGAAATCAGCTCTTACCTCTGCCGACAAAACGGATGGGAAGAAGGATCGGTCGTGGACTACAAGGCCAACGACCCCTTCGACTTCGCGATCTGTCAGAGCGTCCTTCAATATCTGACCGCTGCAGATGCGAGACGAGCCATCCGCAACCTCGCCCGCCTGTGCGAAGGTGCTCTGTTCCTCGAAGTCCTCACTCAAGAAGACTGGCAAAACAATGCGGATCAATCCGTAACGGACGGCGATGTCTATCTTCGCGAGGCCGACTGGTATCGCCGTGAACTGGATGGCCACTTCACGAACTGCGGGGGTGGCATCTTCTTGAGCCCGAGATCGCCCGCCGTCCTCTACGAACTCGAAAAGCCGTGAACAAGAATGAGCGGCAAGGATTTGTGCCCCTTGCCGATTTTCTCAACTTCCTCCGAACCTTCCTGTGTGGCCACCGTTCGTATTTCTGAGCAGAACAACTCTGTCCATTGACCGAACGAGGATCACACATGATCGACCCCACAAAACTGAAAGTCTGTGCATTGTCGAACCAGGCCTCTCCGGACACTTCGTTCCGGGAAGAAGTCGCCGAGAGCCTTCAGCGAGCACCCTGGCTCTTCGTTTCGGTCCTCACACACCTGTGCGCAGTACTGATTTTTCTGCTCATGCCGACCACCAAAACTCTCAAGCAGCCCGTGCAGGTCGCGATGGTCGCGCCTGAAGAGGATGTGGTGTTCGAGGAATTCACTCCTCCCGAGGAAATACCCACCGATGAGGACATCGAGTGCGACTTCGATCTGACCACCAAAGCCATCCACGAGGTCGAATCAAACCAAGATAGCCTGCTCGACACCCCCAGCGAAGTCGTCGCCACCCTCACGTCAACCGCCTGGTCAAAACCGCTAGGTCTGGGGGGAGGTGGAGGAGGGCTGTCTGGTGGCGGTCTCAGAAAACGGGGGAAGACGCCGCACAAGACCGAGATCACCATCGCTCGCGGCCTCTCCTGGCTCGCTGCACATCAAGATGAAGATGGCAAATGGGACGCCGACAGCTTCATGAAGCACGATACCAATGGAACACCCTGTGACGGTGCCGGCAACCCTGTCCACGATGTCGGGGTGACAGGACTCGCCCTGCTGGCCTTCCTCGGTGACGGCAACACACTGCGACAAGGACAATACCGAGACAATGTCAAGCAAGCGGTGTGGTGGCTGAGATCACAGCAGCAAGACAACGGACTCTTCGGCACCTCGGCGACAAACGATTTCATCTACGACCACGCCATCGCCGCGCTCGCCATGGTCGAAGCTTTCGGCCTGTCGAATTCCAAGATCATCAAGAAGAATGCGCAAGCAGGAATCCATTACCTGGAAGCGCACCGCAACCCCTACGGGGTGTGGCGCTATCAGCCGCGAAGTAGCGACGCCGATTCGTCCATCACCGGCTGGGCAGTGATGGCCTACAAGTCGGCTAGCGAATTCGGCATCGATGTCAATCAGCAAGCGCTCAATCACACCCTCACATGGTTCGACCAGGCGACCGATACAAGCGGGCGTTGCGGCTATTCCGAAAAGGGCGGCCTGTCCTCACGCTTAGCCGGTGATCATGCAACGCGCTTCCCTCCCTCGAAGGGGGAAGCCATGACAGCCGTGTCACTGATGAGCCGATTCATGATCGGTCAAGATCCGGACGAAGAACCGAGAATGGTGGCCGCCGCCGATCTGGTTCTGGCAAGCCCTCCCATCTGGGACGAGAAGACCGGGACCATCGATCACTACTACTGGTACTACGCGACCTACGCCCTCTATCAGATCGGTGGCCGTCACTGGCGACAGTGGTCGAAGGCCCTGACCCCGGCGGTCGTCAAATCTCAGCGCACCGATGGCAGCTTCGCCGGCTCATGGGATCCTGCCGGCGTCTGGGGGGAGGATGGCGGACGCGTCTACTCGACAGCGACGCTGGTGCTCACCCTCGAGGCCTATTACCGCATCTCCCGGGTCTTCGTCCGGTAATGCAAACGGTCGGGGCCCCTCGCCCCGACCGGGATTCACAAGGCTTCTCGTTCGCCACGCCGCGCAATCCGAAAACCTCTCTTCTCGATCTGCAAGCGGAGTCCGGCTTCCCGGAGCAGCGGATTCGTATGATTGAGATGAATGAAGCGTAATGCTCCAGGTTCGGCCCGAGCACGTGCGGCCAGACGCTCCACCGTCTCGATGACCGGCGGATGGGGCACGGTCGCGATGAGTCGGTCGGGCAACTCGCTCTTGTCGTAGAAAGATCCATCCAGGTAAGCGATATCGACACCTTCGAGCAATCGGTCGAGCAAGGTGTCGTCCGGCCCCCACGCGTCAATATCGGGCAAGAACAATACCGTTCGATTCGGACCAGAGATCTTGAAGCCAACCGTGTCGGCATACTCATCGCGGTGAGGCACCGTGATCGCAGTCACCGCGATGCCCGGAATGGGCGAGAAGGCTTCGCCCGGCGTGATCTCTTGCAGATCGATCTCACCCTGCTTCACGAGTTGGCTCCAAGGCCCATTTCCACGCAAGAAGCCAGCCATTCTCGGCGTCACGAACACCGGCATTCGCTTCGTCGATGCCACCTCACGCCCCAGATGTGCAAGGCCGAGATAATGCCCTATGTGCGCATGAGTGATCAGAACTGCATCGACTGGCTTGCGGCCGCGCGCCTGCGTGCCGGTCAAACGATGAAGGAGATCGAGCTGCGCCTCGATCGCAGGAGTCGCCTCGAGAAGAACGAGCTTACCCTCCTGGCGATCATGGATCGCAAGGCATGCGGGATAGCCGAATCGACCACCTCTTCGTGCTTGCCGGCAACAAACCTTCTCGCAACCGACATGTGGCAAACCACCATCTTGGATCATGCCGAGCACGATCGTCTCGTAACGCGAAGGAGATACTTCCGGAACGACGGAGCAAGATCCGAGCAGGCACGAGAGAACCAGTAGTGAGAAGACCTTTCTCATCGGGGCAAGGAAAACCGATTCCGCAAGGCATGACCACAGGTACAGCGAAGTTTCAACACATCCCGCCAACGAGGCCACTCTCATCGAGATCGCAAGGACCGGAGATACAAGATGATGGCATCGATCTGCTTCTCGCTCAGGATGCCCCGGAAGGAGGGCATCGCTGGCTCGAAACCTTTCGCCACCTTCAAGCTCGGATCGAGGATCGACTCGCGCAGGTAGTCCTCGCCCGCCTTGGTGCGTTTCCCATCGGCGAGATCACGCACACGACCTGCCAATCCCAGGACTGTCGGACCGGCCTTGCCCTCGGTGGTTCCATCGGTGGAATGACAGACGATGCAGCCAATGCCATGAAAGATCTTCGAACCCAGTTCCACCGAGACTTTGGTCTCATCGGTGCGCTCGACGAGTCTGGCCACCCCTAATTCTTTCAGCCGTAGCCCCGAAAATCCGGCGGCCTCGAGATCCAGAGGCCGCAAGGCGTGCGCTGTCAGGTAAGCAGAGCTCTCGATCGGCGAACCCTCACGCTGCGGCAGGCGATAATCGACGGCGATTTGCATGGCGGGCGACATCCCGGGAATCTCGAGAATAAGTCCGCGCCCATCGGCCGACACATGCACGGCGAGGATGCCCAGCTCTTCTTCTCCCGGCTCGCCATCGAGACGGTAATGCCCGGACCCATACTTGTTACTTCGGAGATAGTTCCAGCGCCGCACCCTGTATCGGATCACCTCGGCCGCAGCCTCGCGATCGAGCGGGACATCGAAACGCATGAAAATGCCGCGGTCAAAACAGCGAAGATCACGCGGGAGCTTGCTTGGACGACCCGTTGAGCGGAGACGGAATACACCGCTCAACTGCTTTGCCTCGCTGCCCCAGATCCTGAAACCCGCGAGATAAATCCTTCCGTCACGCGGGTTCTGCACACCCTTGAGCAACGCTGAAGGGAACTCCACGGGAATTTTAACAATCCCGCCCTGGGCGATCTCGCCATCCAGATCGAAGAACACCTTGAAGATCTCCGATTTCTCGTAGCCGATGTGGATCAGACTTCCATCCAACGGCCCCATATCGCCCCCAACGCACCAGACCTGACTCGCAGCTGACTGGTTGATCACGTGTGGAATCCACAACAGTGGACGTGTGGCCCGGTCAGGATAGCGACGCCCGGTGCGCTTCCTCTCCGGATCCTTGAACCCGAACCAATCGCCAGACTTGACGAGATGAATGGGTGTCGATGGAACCCAGTGGCCTTGCTGATCGGTGGCCGTAACCCCGCCGAGTTCGGGATGCACCGCGACGTATGGTTGGCGTAAACCGGTCGCCATCACGTCGAAGCTGCGGCCATCGGCGGCCACGCGAATCAGGCTGCCATTGTGCAGCCCGGCCCCACCAACCTGCTGGCCACCCTTGGCGAGGATGAATGAACCATCGGACGCCATGGCCATGTCCATCGCGAACTCGCGTGTCTCCGCTGTCTGGGCAAACAGGCTGCAGAAATTCTCGTACCGATCAGCCTCGCCATCTCCATTCAAATCATGAAGGCGCATGACCCCCGACCGCGTGAAGACAAAGATCTCATCGTCGCGGATGCGGAGGCTCATCGGTTCGTGAAGCCCCGACGCAAAACGGTGCCAGCGGAGTTTCTTGCCGTCCGCGTCAATCCCATCGACCAGCCAAACATCGCCATCGAAGGTCACCACCGCGGCTCGCCCGTCCGAAAAGAAATCGATCGCGGCAGCGCGAATCTTTCGCTGCCAAGGGTTCTCGACCGGCAACAGAATTTCGTCGACAGCCCACGCCGAGTCGCTCGGCGGAGCCTTCACCAGGTGAGTCACGACCGGCTCCGGCCACCGAGACGGGCCACCATCTTCAAAGTTGTCGAGCACGGCCTGCGCATGTTCGACCCGAACATTCCTACCCCCCTCATCGGTCCAGATACGCAGCTTGAAGCTGCGCGATCCCGGCGAAGGCTCGAGGCGATAGATCAGATGCCCGGAGGACGAACGCTCGAAAGCGTCGAGTTCGGGCAAATTCACAGAGCCGCCCGGCCCGAGTTGCGCGATCACCAGTTGCAGCACCTCCTTGCTCGCGCCGACCGAAAACCGCCGTTCGATCCCCCTCGATCCTTGCTGCCGCAAACCGCCGAACTCCTCGCGAACGCGCGTATCGCCAATCTGGTAATCAAAGATGACGCGACGCCCATGGATGTAGAGTCCGTTCCAGCGCCCGATCTCGGGACCCATCGGTCCCCGCCCTATCTCCTGCGCGTCCGGCGGGGCCGGACGAGGGTCCTCGATCTTGCCGTCCTCGCGCACCCAGCCCGGATAAACACCATTCGAACAGATGGGCTCCCCGAGAATGCGCGGCAAGAGCATCTGGCCGGACGGCGCCTTCTTGCCCTCGGCGTGATAGGAACCGGTCGCCATGCCGTCCATGCTGATCGACCCACCGGTCCAGGCCGCCGCCAGGCGCAAGAGGTCGGTATCGAAACAAGCGCTGACGCCATGATCGAGCGACACCAAGATGCCGCGCGGCGTCAGGCTCCCCGGAGCAAGATGGCGACCATCGACAACGCTGCAAAGAAAGGGGAAGTCCGATTCAAGCACCTCGCCGGCAGGTCCTTGACCCTGACCGAAGGACGATACGACCGTCAGCACCACGACAATCCAGACGTTCGCGAGGAAGCGCACGCCCATCAGTTTGACCGACCCGCAGTCAAACCACAGACACTTTTCTCCTTCGACGGGTCGAGAAGTCATCACCCTTCCATGGCGAACAAGGGCCTGATCGGCCGTCTGTAGAAAGCGTCAGCATCGCAACGCTATGATCACCACTGATGATGCGCCTCGTCCTGATCCTCTCCGCCCTGCACTTCGTGCTGATGTGGATCGCACTACTCTCGGGCCTCAGTTTCATGGACATGGACGGTTCCGAGCCCACGGCTCTGCCCTCGGCCATCTCGTCGGTTGCCAGTTCCTGTGCATTCGTGCTGATGCAGCCCGGAGCCCTGCTCTGGACGACTTGGGCGAGCCACAACCTCCCGGATGTCTTCGAGTGGGCCCTGACCATCATCAACAGCTTGGTTTGGGGAGCGGTGCTGGCGCTGGTCTGGACCTGGCTCCGACGACGGAACCGACCCGCCTGACCTTGCAAGCGGACGGTCACTGCTTGGCCGCGACCGAGGCCCTCGACGGATCATCATCATCCCCGCTATCCTGTTGATGAGACTTTCAGACAATTCGGCACCTCTCTCTCGAACCGGAAAACCAACCATGCGACTTCTCCCATCCGCGGTCATCACGGCCCTGGCCAGCATCTTTCTGGCCACCCCCACCTCGGGCCAAGCCCTTCCCGAGGACTCGTTGATCGTGGTCGCTACCGCCGACTTCATCGGTCAGAACACAGGCAAGGGAGGCGGCCTGTGGTATGTCTCTCCCGACCGCGCCACCTACACCAAGATCACCGGGCACACGAGCAACCTCCTGTGGTCCAACTGCGTGACCGTCGACGCGAAGACCAGGTTCGTCTATGTCGGCACGCTCAGTCGCGACCCGGCGGGCGCCGGCAACATCTATCGCCTCATGCTGAGCGTTCAGAACGCAGGCAAGACCGTTACCGTCATCAAGCAAGACCTCCTGACCAAGACCGCGCCATCGGCGGGATCGATCTCCGGAATCACGCTGCGCGAGGACAAGGTCTGGTACGTCACCGACAGTCCCGGTCGAGGTGAAATCGGTTTCGTGTCAACTGTCGGCGGCCAGCCAACAAGGGTTTTCCAGATGCAGACCCCATCCGTGGTAGGGCTCGGCCAATCCATCACCACCAACGGACGCGAGATCTATATCGGCGTCAGCGTTCCCGGCAACAACAAGACCGCCAACAATCTCTACTCCCTGGACCCGGACAGCAAGCCGGTGACACTTCAACCCGTCGGGCGGTATGGCAATACCTCGCTGGGCCAGTTGACCATGACCGCCGAAGGAAACGTCTTCGCGAGCGATTTTGCCGGTCATGGCCATCTCGTCGATCCAGTCTCGAAGTTCGGGATGGTCGTCAACACCCAGGCAGCGCCACAGAACTCCGCACATGCGGGAGTGTTCAACCCATGGCTAAATGAATGGACCATCGGCCCTGGCTTCTCATTTTCCGCATCGCGAGAGATTCACTCCTATGACCTGAGTGCGAATCTTTGGACCAAAAAACCCCTCGGCACGGCCGGCGTTCCCGGCTTTCCAACGGGTATCGGCTCTTGCCACGAGCAACCTTTCAACCACTTCGGCAAGGGTTGCGTGGGTCTGAACAAGAAGGAGCCGCGTTCCGGCTCCTGGTCAGCGGCGACCATCGGCAAGATGCTGGATCTGACACTGTGGGATGCTGATGGCGGCAGCCCCGCTGTCGCCCTTATCGGAGTCCGAAAGCAATCCATCGACCTCGGCTCCTTGGGAGCCCCCGGCTGCCAGCTGCTGGTCGCCCCACTGGTGCAGATCGGCGTGCAACTCTGTGGCTGCGGGAGTTCGTCGATCAACGTCCGTATCCCCAAAAACAAGAGTCTCTCCGGCGCAGAACTCCAGGGGCAGTGGGCCGTCGTGACACAGGCAAACAAACTGGGCTTGGTCAGCAGCGATGGAGTCACCATCCGGATCCGCTGATGCGATCAGGATCTGCTGCATCCGCGGGGCGAACATGAGATCTGTCAGAGAAATCCGCTGCTCGGAGGACGAGTTCGGCCAGTAGCCCCGGTTCCATCTGTATACTCCGGCCATGAATTCCATCCGGTTCACGGTCGCTTCGCTCACGGTGGGCGCGCTCTTGCTGTCCACAGCAGGTGCACAGCTGGGTAAGGGCGATGAGATTCCAAGCTTCAAGATCGCGCATGGCTGGAATGCAGCGCCAACCGACGTGGCCAGCCTGAAGGGCCGACTGGTATTGTTCGAATTCATGGCCACCTGGTGAGGCCCCTGCACCGCCAGGATCCCGGCGCTCAACAAGCTGCACAGCAGCTACAAGGCGCAGGGCCTGGTGGTCGTCGGCGTGTCCGACGAAGCTCAAGACACTCTCGATGCTTACATCGAAAAGAAAGGCGTGGAGTTCGCCGTCATCCGCTCCTCCAATGCTGGCCGGCTGTTCGGCGTCAGAGGCTACCCGACCTTCTATCAAGTCGACCCGTTCAGCAAGATCATCGCGCAAAGCTATCCCAGCGAGGCGCAGATCAAGAAGGGTCTTCGCCACGTCACCCTCACGCCGCCGATGCCTGAAGACTCGCGCTTCGAAAAACTGCGCCGGATCTGGGACGACACCCATTACTCGAAGGTCGCCCAGGAACTCGATCTACTGGCAAAACAGGAGTGGTCGCAGCAGATGGAGAGCGTGATCAAGGGTCTCCGCAAGCGTTTCGACCAGATGCTGTCAAACGCTCAAGAGCAGGTCGCGAAGCTGGCATCCGGACCGGACTATCTGGCCGCAACCGAGCAACTGAAGCAGATCGAAAAGGAGTACTCCGGATTGGCACCAGGGAAGGCCGCCAAGGCTCAGCTGGAGATCTTCCGCAAGGACAAGAATGTCGCTGCGGAAATCCGAGGGTTCAAGGAATTGGAATCACTCAAGAAGCGCTACGACCCTCGTTACCGCAGTCAGCTCCGCAATCTGCAAGAAGCCCTCGAGAAGCTGATCAGCAAGCGCAAAGGCACCCGCGCAGCAGCCGAAGCTCAGTCCTACCTCCGCCGGATCTCGAAAGGGGCACGCTGACACACAAGCCTCGAAGCTACCTGATCCCCGAGGGACGCGACCTCCGGCCGCGCAGCTTCAGGAGTTCCTTGGCCCACCGAATCATTGAAGAGTCATGAGAGCTTTACTCGCCTTATCCATCATCTGCCTTACCTGCGGATGCAGAGCGCCAGGACCCAGGCACACGGTTCGCGGCGGGCACCTCGAATTCCTGGAACCGCAACGGATCATCAAGGTCGAGAAGACCGCCGCAGGAAATCATCAC
>CAZIVO010000126.1:0-9661 GCA_964542765.1 uncultured candidatus Brocadiaceae bacterium
GGCGTCGACGACCGCACGGGATGCACCGACAGCGGCGCTGGCTCCAAAAGCACCAGCGAGTTCTTCGATCAAATGGAAGTTTGCGGGGTCCTTCAGGCCGCGTCCGCCGGAAACGATCACCTGGGCTTCCTGTAGTGGTACACGGTCAGTGGCGCCGGCGATCACCTCGGTGACGATGGCCTTGAGGTCTGTGGCCGAAATCGTTGGCGTGACCGTGTCGGCGGCAGCGGTGCCGCTGGCCTCGGTGGCGGAAAAGTTGTTGGGTCGCGTTGTTGCCATGAAGGGTGCGCGCTCGGCGAAGGCCTTGCAGTAGGCCTTGCCGGCATAGATCGGCTTGGTGGCTCCGAACTTGCCGTCTTCGAAGTGCAGTGCCGTGGCATCGCTGATCAGGCCGGTTTCGAGGGCGGCGGCCACCCGTGGCGCGAGATCCTTGCCCATGGCGGTGAAGGCCATCAGGATGGCGGCCGGGTCGAGATCCTTGAGGGCATCGACGATGACGCGGCAGTAACCATCGGGGCTGTAAGCAGCCAGTGCTTCCGATTCGATGGCGATGACCCTGGCGGCACCGCTGGCCGCGAGAGCTTCCCTGGCGGCTTCCAGGTCGTGACCCGGAACGATAACGACGACCTCGCCCTTGGTTTTCTCGGCCAGTTCGAGGGCGGCGGAGACGGCCTCGTGAGAGGCCTTCTTGACCTCGCCTTCGCGGGCCTCGGCGATAACGATGATGTTGCTGGACATGGTATGGCGACTCCCGCAGATGTTCAGAGGACCTTGGCTTCGTTCTGCAGCGCCTCTATCAGGGCGCTGACGGCTCCGGGACCTTCCCCGAGGATCCTTCCCGGTGGCCTTTCGGGTGGCAAGGATATGGATGTGACCGTCGTGGCGGCGGCAATTTGATCGGCATCAATGGTCTCGGTCGGCTTCTTCTTGGCAGCCATGATGCCCTTGAGATTTGCATATCTCGGTTCGTTCAACCCCTTGTTGGAGGAGATCACGGCAGGAGTTGCACATCGGACCTTCTCGCGCCCACCCTCGATATCGCGGACCGCAGTACAGTGTCCATCAGCGATGCTCAGTTCGACCACGTCGGTCACGCATGGCATGTCGAGCAGGGTTGCGACCCGGGCAGGGACCTGACTATCGTCGCTGTCCACGGCTTGTCGCCCGAGGAAGATGAAGTCGTGTGCGACCGTGCCGATCCAACCGGCGAGAAGGGTGGCCGTGCTGAAGGCGTCGTGCCGGGCTCCCTTGGTGTCGAGCAGCACGGCCTTGTCGGCACCGAGCGCGAGACAGTCGCGCAGCACGGTTGAACAGGTTTTGGCCTCGGTGGCGGCAGCATCTCCGAGCATGACCACGGTGACGGTGCCTTCGCCCTGGGCGTCGCGGGTTTTGAGGGCTTCCTCGACGGCATATTCATCGTAAGGATTGATGACGAACTCGGCTCCGGCCGGATCGATCGACGCGCCGTCTTCGGCGACCTTGACCCGGGAGTCAGTAGCAGCGACTCTTTTGACGCAAACAATTATATCCACTGGTTTTACATCCTTACCCAGAAGTTTGGTGAGCAGCCTTGTCGACGAGCAACGGGCGCGGACGAAACAGTTTAGGCGGCTGCTCAGGTCGATCAAGCCAGAAGCGCTTGCACGGTGTCCGGCCAGCATTCAAACCCATGTACGGCCCGGCGATTTCATCTGTTTTCCCGGCCGTGCGGCGCGACGGTAAGGAGGGCCGGATCGGGGCTCTGAGCCCGTGCGGGAAGGGAAAATGAAAGGGGTGGCCCAGTTCGCCAGGGCTACAACTCGCCATGGGGTGGGCGGCGGCAGCCGCAGGCCGAGAACTTGAACCAAAACCCTCCAGGTCACGCTAAACCTCGAGCGGAGAGAGCCGAATCATGACAGAGGTAGCAGGCCCTCGAGATTGGCGAAAGAACCGGAGATAGATATCGAACACAAGGATGAGGCTGGTTCTTGGAGTGGCCGGGAATCCTTCGGCGGAGAGTGGTCTGGCTGTCCCGTGGATTCCGCCCGGCTGGAGCAGTTGCTGCTCCTGGTTCGCGATGGCGGAGGTCGCGAGGGACGAGTCGAAACGGTCAGGAAGAAGCTGGCCGCGGGCGAACTCGTGACCGATCAAGCTCTGCGCGGAGTAGCCAGGCGCCTTCTCGATCGTCTCTGAGGATCTCCTCGAGAAGGCTTCAGACCTGGGCCTTCATCTTCAAGCGCAACCGGCTGGTCGCCTTGGAGAGGATTTGCGAGACGCGTGATTCGGTGACGCCGAGGAGTTCGCCGATCTCCTTGAGGTACATGTCCTCGTAGTGATAGAGGATCATGGCGTGCCGCTCGGTTTCGGGGAGCTCACCGATGGCGCCTGCGAGCTGCTCAACCAGCTCTTGCCGGGCGACCGCATCGCCTGGATCTCGGTTGCTTTCGTCGGCGAGGGTTTGCCCGAGGTCGAACTCCTCGCCTTCAGCCTTGACGGGATGTTCGAGGGAGAGGGTGCGATGCGTGTGCAGCGCGAGGAGATCTTCATCGAGGTCCGTCGCCGAGACATCGAGGCGGGCGGCGAGTTCCTCGATCGTGGGCGCTCGCTCAAGTTCCGCTCTCAGCTCGATGCTGGCCCGATTCATGGCTCGAAGCCGATCTCTGCGTCCGCGCGGAAGGGGGTCGTGCTTGCGGATCTCGTCCAGGATCGCCCCCCGGATCGTCGTGTAGGCGAAGGTCTTGAAGGACGCCCCACGGTCAGGGTTGTAGTTGCTGGCAGCGTGGATGAGGCCGATGGTTCCGGCGGAGAAGAGATCGTCGCGGTCGAGTGTTGCCGGCATCGTGACCGGCAGCCGCGCAGCGACGTGACGGACCAGAGGGAGATATTTTTCGATCAATTCGTCGCGCTGCTGTTCGGAGCGAAGTTCGAGTGCCGCAGGCGTTTTCATGGCCTTCCCCCGCTGGCATGGAACTGTCCATCGACTCGGTTGGCCGGGAATGCTGGTTCTGCCAACAAGGCCGGGGTCCGGTAGCAGGCGCGACCATCGCGGGCCATCAGCCGTCCGCGGCGTGCGCGTGGTTCGTCTTTGGGCATCCCGATCTTCTTCATGGTGGCTCTCAAGGAACTTGTGCCTTGTCGCTACCAAGGGGTTTTCGGCCTCGGGCCCCCGCCGGGTTTAGCCTGCTTGTTGCTTTACACTCGATCCGATGGGAGATCGGTCCGAGCAGCGTTTTCCAGGAGCGCTCGATGGCCCCGATCTTGTGGTGGATATCGACGCCTTCGGCCGCTTGATCGGCGGGAGTGTTGCATATGTCGGCAGTTTGGCGGCAGGGCCACGGTTCCCCCGAAGAGGGCAGGAGGTGCTGATCTGTCTGGCCTGAGCCCTCTCCGCGCCCCTTTGGCGCATCACTCCCGCTCACACCCCGACCCCTTGGCAATCTCGAGCGCGGTGGGAACATTTTCCGCACCGCCGAGGATTAGGCCGAAAACTCTAGCGTCGGTCAGCGTTGGCGATCGAGTTGGGCTGGTAGGATGGGAGCCCCCGCCGACGATGACAGTGAGTCCATGAGCAGCACCGATCAAGGCAGCACCACCACGGCATCCTCTGGCACTCCCCTCGAAATATGGTCACCCGTCACTGGCGAGTGCGAAGACGTGCGCGAACCGAGTTCCACCGAAGCCATTCCGGAGCTGGTTGAGCGCGCGCGTCACGCTCAGGAATCCTGGTCGGGGCAGTCTTTCAAGGCGCGTGCGGCGGTTCTCAATGCGGTTGTAGATCGCCTCGCCGATGAGGCCGAAGAGATCGCCGAGCACATCCACTACTTCAATGGAAAGACCACGACCGAAGCCATCCTTGCCGAGGTCTTCCCGACACTGGCGACGTTTCGTTACTTCGCCAAGGTGGCTCACAAGCATCTGCGGCCGAAGACGATCAAGCTCTCATCCCTACCGTTCGCTCACTCGAAGCTGCACCGCGATCCGCTGGGTGTGGTCGGGGTCATCGCGCCGTGGAACTATCCGTTCAAGCTCATGCTGCAGGATGTTCCCGCTGCCTTGATGGCGGGAAACGCGGTCATCATCAAGGTCTCGGAGCATTCGACCGCGATCGGAGAGCGGGCCCAGAAGCTGCTCGAGGACGCCGGCGTTCCAGATAACCTGGTGCAGTTCATCTATGGCTACGGCGATCTCGGCGCGGCGTTGATCGCTGGTGGCATCGACAAGGTTTGCTTTACCGGTTCGACGGCGACCGGCCGAAAGGTTTACGAGGCAGCGGCGCGTGCGATGATCCCTTGCGGGCTGGAACTCGGTGGCAAAGATGCGGCGATCGTGCTCGATGATGCCGATCTCGATGACGCGGCGCGTGGCGTGATGTGGGCGGCCTTCGCCAATTGTGGCCAGACCTGTGCCAGCGTCGAGCTGGTCTACGTCCCCCGCGATATGGGAACGTTGTTGGTGGACAAGCTGCGGGTGCTGATCGAGAAGCTGCCCGAGGGTTCGGTGGGGACGATGAACGCGGCCTTCCAGAAGGACAGGGTGCAGGCCCAGCTCGACGAGGCGTACGCGCAGGGGGCGCAGATGATTGCCGAGAGTCCGCAGGGAGATACCGAGCACCCTTTCCGTCTCAATCCCGTTCTGCTGGTCGATGTGTCGAAAAATTGCGAACTCTACCGGGAAGAAACCTTCGGCCCGGTCTTGCCGGTGTTTGGCTATTCGGATCTGGAAGAGGTCATCGAAGAGGTGAATGGCAGTCCGTACGGGCTCACCACCAGCATCTGGACGAAAGATCGCAGTCGCGGCGAGCAGCTCGCTCGCCGCATCGATTCGGGTGCGGTCACGATCAACGAGCACATGATCACGCCCGGGATGCCCGAAGCTCCTTGGGGCGGGCGCAAGCTCAGCGGCCTCGGCAGCTCCATGTCGCACCTCGCCTTGCACGGCTTCAGCAAGGTGAAGTACGTGTTCCACGACAGGGGTTTGGTGAAATACAAATTCTGGCGCTATCCCTTCACTGCCGACAAGGCGCGCTGGATCCGCTCATTCCTCTCGGCTGAATTCGGCAAGACGATCGGCGAGAAGATCGGCGGCATGATCAAGGCGATGCCGCGCCTCTTGACGAAGCGCAACCCGCGATACGAGGAGTAACGGCCTGCCGGATCGAGCGCGCGTGCGCCGATCTCTGCTGGCATGGGAGACGTCAGCGGCAGAAGGTGAGCTCGATGGCGTTGGAGGCGATGAGCCTCTGCGCACTCACCGCCCAGGTTTGCGTGTAAACCTGTCGGTTGGCCAGTGCCGGAAGATTTGGAATCGACAAGGCCAGAGTGGCGTTGCCGGAAGCGTCGGTGGTTCCTGCCAGGAAGGGAAGGATGGTAGGTTCGAGCAAGACGACGCCGTCCGTGAAATTGCCCAGACCGAAATGCGCGGGCGCCACCGAGACGAAGGACTGCACCGCCCCGCTGATGGGGCCGTCACTGATCGAAAACGGCGCCACCGCCCCGATCTTGGGGCTGCCCGGGAGCTTCATCTTCATGTCGTTACGCCGGGGTTCCAGTGCCGAGTAACGCCGGTCCCCACAGCCTGTTGGCCGGTTGGCTGATCTTGGCGTTGGCGAAGGGAAGGAAACCCACATGGCCTGCCCGTCGAACAATCTGCCGGCGGAGTGATCGCTCCGGAGCTTGTCGAAAGAGATGTAATCCAGCTGAGTGGATCCGTCCTTGTCGTAGAGACCTATTTCCTCACCGTCATTGTCGATCTTGAAGGTGGCATGCAAGGGGCCTTCGCCGGGCTCGTCATCACACCAGATCAAGACGGTTGCGCCCGGTTGCACGGTCACGCCGCTGGGGATCTGCCACTTCTTCGGCTCGGTGATATTGTCGGTCAGGTACATCCCGCTGGCGATGAGCGCCTGGGAAGTTGGGTTGTGAAGTTCGATCCAGTCCTCGTACTCGTTTTGCTGATCGACGATCCCGGTTTCGTTGAGGGCGACGAACTCGTTGATGGAGATGTTGTTGCCACCCTGGTTGGTCTGCACTCGGTAGGAAAGAGGCTGGTGCGAGGCAAAGCGCGGCGACATCGCCGTGCCGCCGCCCTGGAGCTTCGCGGAGACGTAGTATTCCACCTTTGCTCCGGCCGCCTGAGGCGCGATCGAGGCGCCGAAGACGCCGTCGTTGGGGCCGCCGTCGTGATGCTGACCATCGTCGTACATCCTCGTGCTGGCAAAGGCGCCGCGGACCCGGAAAAGGAGGGAAGCATCCTGCAAGGAACCGCCGATGATCTTCGCGTTGACCCACGTTGTTTCGGTCGGTTTCGGCGACGCCGGCGAGTTGCCGACATTGCTGATCGTCGGCGTTTGCTTGGAAATCTCGAAGTGACTTGAGAGGTAGGCGCGCCGGGCATCGACGAAGGGTTTCAGGCCGGGGATGGTGACGCCGGCACGGACGTCCTGCGTCAGGTTGCGGGTGAACCAGTCATTGCTGTAGAGCTTTTTGTTGTCGGCGAGAACCTCGGCGCGGATCAGGTTCTGGTACTGCGTGATGATCGGCGAGAGTTTGTTCCAGTCCCAGAAGTCGTTCAGCAGTGTTCGCAGATGAGAGTAATACCGCTCGCGAAAACCCGGCGCGGAGAGCATCCGCGCGACCAGGGGTCGGCCTTGATTCTGCTGGGGATAGAGGGGGTCGAGCCGCTGGAGTTGCGAGACGTTCATCCTCATCGTGAAGACGCCGAAGCTTTCGTTCAGATCCCAGGGGACGAGGCAGAGCTTGTCGTGGTAGTCGTCGTGCAGGAGGTAGAAGTTGTGGCCCGGCCCGACATAGCTGTCGAGTTGGACGAAGATGTTGTTGAGGGCGAGGTGCCACAGGGCCCGGTCCACATCGAACACTTGAGGCAACTTCTGCTCGAGCTGGCTGATGGGGGTGTTGTTGAGGACATCGCAGACATTGATCAGGTCCGTCCACGGGGTCGGGTTGGCCTCGGATTTGAGTTCGTAGGATTGTGCGTAGGGTGTCTGGCTGCGGCCGAGCCAGGTCAGGGCCGTGCCGTTGCGCGGGGCTTGTGATCTGTTTGGCGCATCGCCCTTGTAGCGATTGCCGTCGTTGTCCTCGAACCATTGCGACATGAAGCCCTTGTTCACCTGCTGGACATTGACGTAGATCCCCCAGTTTTGGTTGTTGATGACGAGCTTGATGAAGTTCGCCTTGCTGGCGGCGGTGTACTGACGGGCGATGCGATAGGTGAGAACCTCACGGCAGAAGGTGGGGTCCTTGAAGCAATTGTTGAGATTCAAGGCCGTGTAGCCGTAGAGGTTCTGGTCCGGGATCGTGAAGTCCATGACGATCTTGAACGGCTTTTTCTGTCCGGGAACACGGAGCGAGGAGTTGCCTTTGAAGCGGACGCCGACGCCCTTGTAGGTCTTGTTGTCGACGGTCAGATCGGCGGAAATCTCTTTCTGGCTGCTGGTGTTGGCAGTGAGTTGGTTCCACCAGTCGTTCTGGCTGAAGCTCAGGTTGAGGGTCCGCAGGACGGTCTCGTCGTAGAGGTCGGGATCTTGAGCGCGAGCTTCCGCCAGGGGAAGCAGGCACAGGGCCAGAGAGAGAATTCGAAGAGTGGTGGTCATGATCGTTACCGGATCTTGGCAGGGTCAGCGTTTGCGACAGCGACGAAGCGCTCACCCGAGATGAACGCACTAGCATAGATGATGTCTGCTCCGATGGTGGCGCAGGGCAGCTTCCCGAAGCCGAAAGACCCGGCGATCGAGCCGGGTGCGGGGACTTTTCCGGCGTCGACGACCGTGTTCCGGTCGTCGGTGGAGGTTGCCAGCAGAAGGGCTGATGAGCAAAGGAGGTGCTTCATGATGGGATTTCTGCTGAGCGGCGCGACAGGTCGAAGGAGGTTGATCACACAAGATGAGTGTCACGACGGGCCGAGATGGATGTCTTGAGATTGTCTCAATTCATCAAAATCACATCGCGCGAGCCGGACCGGGGTTCTCGTGGCCCTCGAGCAGCCTGAGATGGGGGCGTCAGCGGGATCGATGGAGTGTCAGTTGCCGTCGGTCCCGGTCGGATCGCCGGTGGATTCGGCCAGCGCAGCCTCGTCGAGGCCGTCCGCCTCGAGCTTGCCGGTCTCGATTTCCTCGCGACGGCCCTCTTCGCGATCGCGCAGTTCACGACGCAGCACCTTGAGCATCGCGCTCTTGGGTAGCTCGTCGATGAACTCGACCTGTCGCGGCACCTTGTAGGCGGCGAGGTGTTCGCGGCAGTAGGCGACGATATCGTCGGCACTCAACTCGCGGCCCTCGATGAGGACCGCGAAGGTCTTGACGGTTTCGCCCCGCGTCGGGTCGGGCACGCCGATGGTGGCGCACTCAAGGATGTCGGGGTGAGCCATCAGCAGCGTGTCGATCTCGTCCGGGAAGACCTTGTAGCCACCGGCGTTGATCATGTCCTTGGTGCGGCCGACGATCCTGAAGAAGCCATCCTCGTCCATGACTGCGAGGTCACCGGTGTGGAGCCAGCCATCGCGGATGGTCTTGGCGGTCTCGTCGGGCCGTTGCCAGTAGCCCTGCATGACCTGAGGCCCGCGGAGCAGGAGTTCGCCTTCGGTACCGATCGGCATCTCCTTGGCCGGGT
Source organism: uncultured candidatus Brocadiaceae bacterium (assembly GCA_964542765.1). Taxonomy (GTDB): domain Bacteria; phylum Planctomycetota; class UBA1135; order UBA1135; family UBA2386; genus CAZIVO01. The sequence goes on from CAZIVO010000126.1 coordinate 8,604, forward strand.
CGTCGATATCCACGATCTTGGCGTCGGTGTTCGACACCGGGAGTCCGACCGTGCCGATTTTCCGGACACCTTCCTCGGGCGTGATGTGGGTGACGGGCGAGGTCTCGGACATGCCGAAACCCTCGTAGATCTTGCAGCCCGTGAGTTCTTCGAAGCGCTCCATGACGTCGGCCGGCAGTGGCGCCGAGCCCGACAGACAGGCCTTGATGCTCGACAGATCGCGCTTTTTGATGCCGGACATGTTGTTGACGGCGTTGAACATGGCGGGCGCCCCCGGGAACAGGGTGACCTTGTGTCGCTCGATGGCCTTGACGATGGCCTCGGTATCGCGCGGGTCGGGCATCAGCACCATGGTCGCGCCGGCGGACACGCACCAGTTCATGACGGCGTTCATGCCGAAGACGTGGAACAGGGGCAGCGACGCCAGCATGACTTCCTTGCCGTCTTCGAGGAGGTTCCACCAGGCATCGATCTGCTGCAGGTTCCAGGACAGGTTGGCATGCGTGAGCATGGCGCCCTTGGAGACGCCCGTGGTGCCGCCGGTGTATTGAAGAACGGCGAGATCGTCGATCTGGACATCACCGGTCAGATCATCGTCGGGTTTCGTGTCGCGGATGAGTTGCCGGAAGGCGTGCACATTCTCCGCATCGGGTACGCTGGCGATCTTCTTCTTGCGCTTGAGGGCGAGTGGCGCGAGCTGGCGCATCGGAAAGCGAAGATATTCAGGGATCGAGGCGACGAGGTATTCTCGAACCGGAAGCTTGTCGGTGATGTCTTCGAGTTTCTGGTCGTAGATGAAGTCCATCACGACGGCGACCTCGCAACCGGCATCGTTCCACTGGTGCTCGATTTCGTAGGGCATGTAGAGAGGGTTGGTCAGGACGACGGTCGCCCCCAGGGTCAGCGCGGCGTAGAAGGCGATGACGGTCTGCGGAATGTTCGGCATCTGGATCGCGACCTTGGTGCCCTTGGTCACGCCCATGCCGGCCATGGCGGTTGCGAGCCTTTGGACTTCCTCATGGAGTTCGGCGAAGGTCAGCCTCGCGTTCAAGAAGATG
>CAZIVO010000127.1:0-7245 GCA_964542765.1 uncultured candidatus Brocadiaceae bacterium
TGCCATTCAAGTCATTCAGGTTCTTTATGGCCGCGTTTACATCGTTGGGGCCGGCGCTGCTTTTGTCGAGTTTCTCCCCCAATGAGTCGATGCTGTCCTGAAATTTCTCGATGCCCTCGATCAACCCGTCTTTATCCATCGCGGTAAGGCCGATGGACGGAATGGTGAGGCCGAAGTCATCGGTATCGCCGAAGCGAGTCAGGAGGGCGGGGTTGATGAAGCCCGCCGAGGTGTAGTGAGACGATGCCACCCCGGTTCCACCCATGGCCCGGTTGCGCGAGTCGAGGAATTGCGCCGAGCAGATCGTGGAGAGGAGAAGGACAGCTATCGTGATATGGAGCTTCATGATGGGGTCATCGTCAGAGGCGGGCCCTTTTGAGTCAATTGCGATCCGACGATGTCTGCCTTCGAGCAGAGGCTCCCTCGTCTTCGCTGTTGGCGCATGTGGCAACTATTCTTTCCCCGGGAAGTTGTACGCCTTGCTACGGGCTTCTTGGCGAGGCTTCGCCGGGATGATCGGGCGAGCAGTGAGGCCCGTGAGGGCACCATTTCTCGGCAAATGACCCCGGTATCGCTTAGACTGGGAGGCCTTACTGGCGGACTCAAATTTCCGAAGATGAAGGCCATGACAAGCAGTCGACAAGAGCGTTTTGTGATCCGAGTCGGGTGGGCGAGCCTGGCGCTGATCTTCTGTAGCATTTCCATTCAGGCAGCGCCGCAGAAGAATATTCCTGCGGGCAAGAGCTACGCTGCCTCATGGCGGGGGAAGAAGTCGGGTGGCACTGGCGTTGGCGCGTGCAGCCTGATTGCGCCGTCCTGGATCATGACTGCGGGTCACGTTGCTTCCGTGAAGGCCAAGAGGCCTACCACCGTCGTGGTGACCGTGAAGTTTGGCGGTCAAGGAAACACCCGTAAGGTGACGAGGGCCTGGCTGGTTCCCGAAGTGGATCTGGCGATCTGCAAGCTCGACAAGCCGGTCACCACGATCAAGCCGGTGGCGATGCCGACCCTGACGATCAAAAAATCGCATGGTCGTTTTCCGTTCACCTTCGTGAGCAAGGGCCAGGGAGCCCTGAGGGTTTTTAATAATCGCTTTGCAACGGGCACTGGCACGCAAATCAAACACGCCAAGGATGCCAATGGCCAGCGGCCGGGCAAGGCTGGCGATAGCGGTGGTGCTTGGGTGTTCGATATGCCACCGAACACCAACGACATCATGTTCGGTGTGATCCACGGTGGCGGCGTGGGTCCGCAGCCGGCATACAAGAAGGCTTGGATCAACCAGAAGATGGCACAATTCGGCACGGAAAAGGCCACCTGGATAGCCCTGCCGAACCTCAAGAAGTTGCCTCGTTACTTCCCCTATGGCAAGGGTCGTGGGGCGAAGCTGAAGATGTCGAATGACATCGTCCAACTCCCTTGGATCGGCGAGCCCTTCATGGCCAAGCTCACCGGCGGCCCCGCGAGCAGCCCTGCCCTGTTGGCGCTGGGCAGTTCCAAGACGGCCTGGAAGGGGATCAAACTTCCATTCAACATCGGTCCACTGGGTGCTCCGAATTGCATGGTGCGATGCTCGCAGCAGATCCTGGCACCGACAACCCTGACCGTTAACGGCGCCAGAAACATAGTGATCACCGTGCCGAAGAACCCCTCCCTCAAAGGCAAGTCCTTCCACAGTCAATGGCTGGTCATGGACCCCAACATCAACAAGCTTGGGCTGGTGACCTCGAATGGTATCACGATGGTCGTCGGCGGCTGACGGGATGGTCGAGGGGTGAGCGAGCCCTTCGCCGTCGCTTCTCGGTGAGATCTGACTCCCGCGGACCGTGAGGGTGCCCGCGAGTAGGGGCCCTTGGCCGACTTCGTGGCCGGTTGGGGTTTTCACTGGTTCCATCGGCTCCGATCAGCGAGTGTTTTCGCATGCGTGCCTTCCTGATGGGTCTGGTCTTGGTCGCATCGGCGGTCGCTCAGAAGCCGAATGTGGTCATCCTCTTCACCGATGACCAGGGGACGCTCGATGCCAACTGCTACGGATCGACGGATCTGCATACTCTCAACATCGATCGACTGGCCGCCGCCGGTGTCCGATTCACGCAGGCCTATGCTCACAAGGTTTGCTGCCCTTCCCGCGCTGCTCTTTTGACGGGGAGGCACCCTCAGCGCGGTGGCGTCAATCACTGGACGCAAGGAGACATGAACGGTGCCGATGGTATCAACATGGCGCTGGAAGAGGTGACCATCGCCGAGGCTCTCAAGGCCGAGGGTTACCGTACCGCCTTGTTCGGCAAGTGGCATCTCGGTGCGCATCGTGACTTCGGCCCCAAGAAGCAGGGCTTCGATGAGTTCTTCGGCATCCGCGATGGCTTCATCGACAACTACAACCACCACTTCTTGCATGGATCTGGATACCACGACCTCTACGAGGGGACGACGGAGGTGCAGGCCGAGGGTCAGTATTTCCCGGAGATGATGGTTTCGCGATCGCTCGAGTTTCTCGAGCGCAACAAGGACCGCCCTTTCTTTCTCTACGTTGCCTTCAATATCCCGCACTATCCCGAGCAAGCGCTGGCGAGGCACGAGAAGCTCTACGAGGACATGCCCTTGCCGCGTCGGCCCTATGCGGCATTCGTCACCACAACTGATCATTACATCGGCAAGGTCCTCGACAAGATCGAGGAGTTGGGACTCCGGGAGGACACGATCATCATCTTCATGAGCGACAACGGTCACTCCATGGAGAGCAGTAACCGGATCCGTGTCGATGATCACAAGAGCGGTTACCCCAAGGACCATTTCTATGGGGCGCATGGTGGCGGCAATACCGGCAAGTGGATCGGGCACAAGGGGAAGTTTCTCGAGGGTGGTGTGCGGGTGCCGGCGATCATCAGTTACCCAGGTGTCTTGCCGGCAGGAGAGGTGCGACACCAGGCCGTGACCGTCATGGACTGGTTTCCGACGATCTTGGATCTCACTGGCACGAAGGCTCTTGATGCGGCGCTCGACGGTCACAGCCTGAGGAGGGTAATCGGCGATGCGGAGGCTCCTTCACCGCATGCCGTGCTGCACTTTCAGTGGCACAAGGAATGGGCCGTGCGCGAGGGTGATTGGAAACTCATCGGCCATGATGATCGCCGCAAGATCTCGCTCCACCATCTCGGCGAAGAGAAACCAGAAGTCAAAGATCATGCCGAGGATCACCCAAAGGTCGTTGCTCGCCTGAGAAAGCTGCATGAAGCCTGGGCCGAGAACGTCTTCGGGAACTGATCGGATCGAGTGCGGCTGAGGGTCGGGTTAGGCCGGAGAGTTTCTCAGAGGGTCACTTCTTCTTGCGCTTCTTCGGCTTCGCCGCGCCGAAGCTCGTCTTTGCGTCGAAGCGCTCGTCCTCGATGGCGATTTCGCGTCGCATGCTTGCCAGGGCCTTTCCGAGTGCATCGAAGGCATCTCGCGCTTCTTGACTGCACTGGGAGGGGTCGATGGGATGTTTGTGCTGGGGATCTGCGAGGAAATCGAAGAAGCGCCCACCCTCGTAGAGCTTGTAGCGTGTATCGCGAACGAAGTGTGACGCTTGCCCTCGCTTCTTGCCGTAGTAACACAGGTAGGCCCAGTCGCGCGGTTTGTGGTTGGCGTCACCACGCAGGCGGCCGGCGAAACTGTGGCCGTCGATGGTGATGCCTCCGGGCAAAGAGGTTCCTGCCAGCTCGACGAGGCTGGGCAGGAAGTCCGAGAAGTCGATGGGGTCGTCGAACACCTTGCCGCGAACGCCGCCTGCCGGCCAGTAAGCGACCAGCGGGACGCGCGAACCGGTCTCGTTGGCGTTGCTCCCCTTGCCGCCAGGCCAGGGTTGGCCATCGACGGTGCCATTCTGGATGCTTCTGCCGGTGCCATTGTCTCCGGTGAAGAGGAGCAGGGTGTTCTCGGCGATGCCCAGGTCGACGAGGTGGTCGCGGATACGGCCGACGATCTTGTCGGTGTAGGCGACCATGTCCGCGAAGTATTCCTCGCCGGACTTCTTGCCTTCACCGGAATCGGGTGTGGCGACGAATGGACTGTGGGTCAGGATCATCGGGTAATAGCAGAAGAAAGGTTCTTCCTTGTGCCTGCTGATGAAGTCGAGCATGAAGTTGGAGACGACGTCGGGGCCGTATTCACCCTTCTTGCCGGGGAGAACCTCGCCGTTGCGAATGAGTTCACCGACATTGCCGAACCGTGGCCCTTTGTTCTCCAGCCACCACAAGCAGTACTCGTCGAAACCGAAGTGATCGATGAGCTTTCGGTCGCGGCCGAGTTGCCACTTGCCGACGATGCAGGTCGCGTAGCCGGCCTTGCGCATGACCTGGCCGAAGGTCTTCTCGTCCGGGTCGAGGAGGCCGAATGCCTTGTAGTTCCGGAAGTTGTAACGACCGGTCATGATCTTCACCCGCGATGGTGTGCACAGAGGTTGGGCGACGCAATTGGTGAAGCGCAAACCCTGTGCTGCGAGTTCATCGAGGACCGGTGTGCGGTAGGGGGCGCCATCGTTGGCGCTGAGGCACTCGTAGCCGAGATCATCGGCCATCATCAAGACGATGTTGGGCCGATCCTGCGCGTTCACTGCTGTTGCGCAGGCCATCAAAAGAGCGGCGGCAATGAGCGTCATCATGGATCGGTTCATGCGTGTTCTTCTGGCTCCATCACCGCTTTCGCAGTTCTCTCGCCTGCTCGATCATGCTCTCGATCGAGTCCAGAAGGTCATTGTTGACGATGACTTCTACCCCGGACTCCTTTGTTTTCCGGGTCACAGAAATTTCTGGTTGATGGTGCTGAACGGGTATCGAGGTCGGTTGGTAGTCGCCGTCGCCACGCGCGAGGACCACCTGCAAGATCAGCTTGTGCTTACCAAAGTTTTCTGCCGTGGCTGTGGCCTTGCCATCAACGATGACCTTGGTCCTGGGTTCGTTCCAGATGGGCAGGTCATTGGGATTCCGGACGGCTTCCAAGCCAACCTGTAAGCGTGCGTCCTTGGGAATATTCAGCTTGCCGCGCACGGTGATGGGTATCGGGATCAGGGGCTTCAGGACCGCTCGAATCTTGCCCTTGGCCTTCTTGATGATGGTGCGGCCATAGCCCTTGGCCTTGACCTCGGCGATGTAACTCAACTTCTTGGAGATCAGATGCCGGAAAGGCTTTCCCTTTTCGATGACCCCCGAGGTTCCTGACCAACCGCCTCCTTCTGTTTGGTGATAGAGGCTTACTTCCCCGTCCTTGATGGACTGCCCTGTTTCGTCCACAGCCTCGATCTCCAGGGTGTCGATGTATGGCATCCAATCGAGATCTTGCACCCGAGGATCCTTGAGGGCCTCTCCTTCCTTGACGTGGAGATCCTCGACCATGTGGAGTGCGCCGGAGTCTCCGCTCAAGGAGAGCGAGTAACGTCCGGGCGCCAGATCGGAGATCGTGATCTTGCCGGATTTCGGTATCCAGACGTGCTTTTGCTCTCCTTGACCTTCCAGCCGCAGATAGATATTCCCGTCGTGCGGGGGATTCTTCACGCTGGCCAGGATCGATCCCGCTTGCTCGAGAACGATCTTCACGTCCTTGTCGCCGACTCCAAAATCGAGTGTCGATGCGAGGCACCATCCCTTCAACCTGATCTCGAAGGGGGGAATTTCCCCGGAGAGATGGCGGATCTCGAAGCGACCCTGTGCATCGGTCTTCTTGCTGAATCCCGTATATTTTCGGCTGCCGGAACTGCTTCTCGAACTCCTCGAGAACATTCCGGAGGCTTCGATCAGAACGCCTGACAAGGGCTTGCCATCCGGATCGACGACCGTTCCTGCGAGCACAATGGGCTCCTTCTCGAGGCGGATGTCGCCAAGGTCTTGAGATCGTGAAGGGCGCTCCCTGAAGGTCTTCTGTGCCCCTGCCGGGTTTCGATCCCGTCGTAGCAGATACAGTTCGATGTTGTGGTCGTCTCCGAAGTGTTCCTGGATGATCAGCTTCAATCGTCCCGCACCGTCGGTTTTCATTGCCCTCACGTCTGCCCGCTCCGGGTTGACGAAAGCTACGGACACGGTTTCGTTTGTGATGGGCTTGCCATCCGTGTCGACCAGGCGAACGGAAATAGCGGGAGTTGCGATGTCCTCGGTTGACGTGGTGGTGAGGACTTTCAACTCTCGCGCGCGGGTGGGTCCCTGGCTGCGGGTTTTGATGTTTTCCCCGGTCGTGGTCACCAAGGTCACTTCGTACTCATGGTTGAGTGCGACGCAGGGAAAGGTGGCGCCGTTCGGCTCTACCACTGCTGCGGTGAAGGTGCCCTCACTCCATTTCACGGTAAAAGGGTCGATGAGTCGTACCGAAGCGCTTTGAACATTGGCTGCGGGACGACCATCTTCGAGGTAGTGGAACACCTTGATCTGTCCGTAGGCGGGCACTTCGAATCTGATGATTTCACCATCATGCTCTTTTGGGTTCAGAGGTTGGGAGATTCGTTCTTTGCCTGCGAACAGGACGCCTAGCCGTATCTTGCTGGTGGCGATGACGGAGATGACTTTTGGTACATAGGCCATGCCGTCTCGGTCGGTCCAGGCGATCGGAGAACTGGACTGGCCGAAGCGAGAGGGATCGAAAAAGTTATTCATTACAGCGATGGGAATGCCCCTGGCTGGCTTCTTCTCCTCATCGATGACATGAACAATGATTTCGTCGAGAGGCTTGATCTCAAGATCGATCTCGGTTGCTCCGCGCCGAGACCGTTTGGTGGCGGCACGACGGTTTGAAACAGCAACGATGATGTTCGATTCCGCATTGGGGATCACCACCGTTCCATCCTTTCTCGTGACATAGCGGGTGGCGTGGCGGCCGCTGAAGGCGAGCATCATCCAGAGCCAGTTCATGCCATACTTTTGGCCGAGTTCCTTGCGTGTGCGCTGCGACTCCTTGCTCAGGAGGGCCTTGTTAGAGAAGGCTGCAATGGAGGCGCCGGCGACGGGTTGGTCTTTTTCATCGAAAACAGTGATGGTGAGACCGTCAGTGATCGGGCTTGCTTGCTGAAGGCGTTCGATGGCGACGATGGGGTCGACTTGTAGTCCGGCTGCGCCTCGTCCGCTATCGCGACGCACGACCTGTCCCCAGGCGGATGCCGCGATGGCGATGACGCATACCATGGCGGAAACTCGTATCCTTTGAGCTCTCTGCATTTCAGATGTTGTTCCTCGGGCCGGGGATGGGCGGAAAGATATTGTCCTTTTGTCCCGGTGCGATGGGGGG
>CAZIVO010000127.1:7345-9497 GCA_964542765.1 uncultured candidatus Brocadiaceae bacterium
TCTCGCCATCTCTGGGTGGATGCCGTGCAGGGCAAGGACAGCAATCCGGGAACCGCTTCACTGCCTTTCCGATCCATCACCAAGGGTGTTGCAGTGGGACAGCAAGATGTTGTTATCCATGTCAACCCGGGAACCTACAGCCCTTCGAAGACGGGTGAGGTCTTCACCATTCAGTTCAGTGGGGTGTACAAGAACGTCACCTTGACAGGCGTCAATGCGAAGGCCTGCATCATCGATTTCGAACAGGTCGTCGCCTCGATGAGCAGCTGGTACTTCCTGATCAGCACAGGCGCACAGGGCATCGAGATTGCTCATCTCACCATGAAAAACGGTGCCTTCCGCCCGACAGTCCCGTGGTATTCGGCCGCGATCTGGTGGCAGAGCGTCAAGGGACTCGATCTGCATCATTGCATCATCGAAGCTTGCGAGAGCGGTATCTACTCCGCCAATGCCGCCCAGGATGTGGCGGTGCATGACAATGTTTTCCTCGGCTGCAACATCGCCGCGCGTTTTCGCCAGGACGCCACGGCAGGCGCCAAGAATTGCAGGTTCTACAACAACCTTGTGGCCAACAGTGCCGCCGGCTTTGTCGATACGGTCTCGCCTTCGGCAAATGATGCGACCCAGGTGTTTGTGAACAATCTGTCGATCAACAACCAGGGCAATGGTTTCCAGGGAACTCTGCCGGCGGGCATCGTTTTCGAGAATAACAATGCCTGGAACAATACGGGCAGCAACTACAGCATGACCGGCCCGCTTTCGAAGACGAATACGAGCAAGGACCCAATGCTCGTGGATCTTGCGAAGGGTGATTATCACCTCAAACCTGGTTCGCCAATGATCGAGGCCGGTTATGCCGGAGGTCAGCCGGGAATGGTCAATGACTTTTTCGGCAACGCACGCGTCAGCGATCACGATGGCGACCAGCGATCCTTGCCGGACATAGGCATTCATGAGGTTGCCGGCATTTCGCTCGCTGTTGCCAACTGGGGTCAGGGCAAGACCGCGAAGTTCACGACGACGCCGAATCAGGCCAACATGGGCTCCGGTTTCCTCTTCGTCAGCCCCAATAGAAGGTCCACCGTACTTTCGAGATACGGATCGATCGGGTTGGACCCGTTGCTCTTGTTCTTCGTGGGCACCTCGAAGATTCCCGGAAGTGTTTCACTGTCGGTCCCCAAGAATCCGGTATGGGTCGGCGTGACGCTCTATTTCCAGGCTCTGGCTTTCAACGGCACGGCATGGAGGCCGAGCGGTTGCCTCGATCTGGGGCTCTGAGCCGGGAGCACGGCAGGCTGAATCTGTCCCCCGTCAGCGCAAATCGAAACAGGCCAGTCGGTTCGCCATCCTGAGAACTATCTTGCCGGCAGCGATGGCCGGGGACGGGCAGCGCATGGCGTTGAGTCTGGCGCGAGCGAGTTCGGTGTGATCCTGTGGCGATGCACGGAACATGCTCAGGAAGGACCTGTTGATCAGGAAGATCTTGCCATCGGCGATCACGGGCGAGGAGATATCGCAGTTCTGGATGGTAGCCCATTTCTCTTCACCGCTTTTCAGATCCAAGCAGAGATGCCTCCCGCCTCCGAGGAGATAGAGGTGGTTGCGGTAGATCAGAGGACTTGAGCAATAGCGCCTCGTCAAGAAGGACCTGCTCCAGAGCTGTGTGGCGCGATCGGGCATGAGCGCGAAGGCGGTCAAGCCGACACTCTTGTTCTTGCTGTAGACAGCGGCGAAGTTGCCGGAGATGACAGGGGTGGAGTCGCCCCCGCCGGCGACGGTCCAGGCAACTTCTCCTGTGGCGAGATCGGCACCGATCAGTTCCTTGTTCGTATTGCACAGGACCAAAGCGCCATTGGCGTGTCGCCAGATCACGGGAGAGGAAGTTTGGCCCTTGAGTTTGGTGTGCTCCCAGACGAGCTTTCCGGTCTCGGCCTCGAAGGCCATGAGGTGGCCGGCGAGGACCACCACGTGGCCGTCTTCGATCACCGGTGATGAGGCCGTGCCCTTGCCCGAGACCGGAGCTTCCCAGCGCACGGAACCGGTGCTGGCATCGAGGCAGAAGAGTCGATTGCTACCGACAGCGTAGATACGACCTTCCTGGGCGCAGGGAGTGCTGGACGAGCGGCGGCCGGTGGCTTCGCCTGGCATCATG
>CAZIVO010000128.1:0-9433 GCA_964542765.1 uncultured candidatus Brocadiaceae bacterium
CAATGCCAAGGCCACCCCGGCAGGACTTCCCGGCACACCGACCGCCGTCGCACCGCGACGGCTCTTGTCCGGATCAACGCTGCCGTCATTCTTGAGGTACATGTCGCGATGACCACGCCCCGGAGCGGTCTCGCGAAAATCTATGGCAGCGCTACGGCCATCGGCCAAACGAATCACCATGAAGCCACCGCCGCCAAGATTGCCAGCCGCTGGAAAGGTTACCGCGAGCGTCAAGAAGGTCGCGACCGCTGCATCGACGGCATTGCCACCGGAGCGCAGCACCTCCAACCCCACCTGTGAAGCATGCTTCTCGGCGGATACCACGGCCCCCTTGTTACCACGTGCGACCAGCCCCTCATCGGCGAGGCGCCCGCCGGAACCCTGGCCAAGCCCGAGCCCCAGCAACCCACCGATGATCCAGGAAAGCCGGCGCGAACCAACCCTCACTCCGCCCCGCTCCCACGCTGCGAGCCCTCGGAGATGCCTATTCCATCCTGGTTTCGCAGATACTCGAATACCCGCTCGATCTCCGCCTCTTCACCTTCGAGTTCGAGAGCGATGAAGCCCCCCTCCTCGGTCACGGAGGCACCTCGAATATTGACAACAACATCGAAGTTGCGATTCAGGTGGTACAGCAGTGGTTGCTGCACATGGTCTTGTGAGAACTCAAACTGGACGTGGCGTTTCATGGGCAAAAAACAGTTCCTCGGCAATCGGTACGAAACTACAACTCTACTCGGCTGCAGCGCTCTTGATCCAGACGTTCGTCGGATCTAGGGTTGGGCCAATCATGTCGAGGTGGCGTAGCCAAGTGGTTAGGCAACGGATTGCAAATCCGTGAACGCGGGTTCGATTCCCGCCGCCACCTCCATTTCCCGCGACCGGAGCTTTCCTCCGCCAAATGACACAAATCCTTTATTTGAATCGCCTTGTGTAATTTCTCCTGGAAAAATCATGCCGCCACGGCTTCTCAGCATGGTCAGAGCAAAACAGACACTCCGATCGTCGCTCACAGACCGGTTTGAACATCTCCAGCGGCCCCGTGACTCTCGCCCTATTTCTCGCAACTCCCTCTCACCGTGCGGTATCCCGTGATGGGATCTCGTTAAGCGTGTAGTAGGCCACCGGATGAAGCAGAGGCTGCCCCTTCTTCGAACGTACGCCTTTCGCTCGCAGCTCATGGATGTGACCCCTGGCGAGCCCGCTCACATGAAGGCGTGCCGACCGACCATCCGAAGAGGTCACGACCTTGGTGATCTCCAGTTTTGACTGATCCACGACCGGGCTGCCGTATTGCTTACGATACAGGTAGGTGTATGCCTCCATCTCATACGACGATGGGTCCTTGGCCGTCTTCGCATCAACGGGCATCGTGAACTTGATCACGAACCCATCGGATCGCGCACTCATGGTGAGGATCTCGAATGGGACCTTGCCGCTCCAGTCGACGCGTTCCAGAGCAAAACGCTTGCCGCCGCGCGCGCCCCAACCTCGGTCAGTGCCACCGACGAACAAGGAACCGCCCGGCGTCATCAGCATCGACACATTGCCCGAACCGAATCCCTTGAGGAAGGGGAAGGCTGCCCCCTGGTAGATACCATTCACCTTCTCGAGATAAACTCTTTGCACTTCGGAATAGGTCTGCTCGGCGATGAACAACTGATTCTCGAAGGGCCCGAAGTTGCCGCCGGTCGTGTCGCAGGCAATCCCGGCCGGCGACTGACCCATCTTGCCATGCGGAAGCAATATCGGCGGCGGCACATACACAGGAATTCGTTCACGCTCGTTGTGAATGCGGCTGTCGGTCTTCGGATCCGCCGGACGGCTGCCAATGGCATCGGTCAGCTCGTAAGAAACATTGCCGCTCGGATTGCCCTGGAATGAACCCGGGCGCAGATGTTTGAGCGAGCTGGTACCGTTCCAGGGACCCTGATTGTCGCAATAGAAGGCTTCGCCCAGATGATTCAAACCGATCCCACCGGGAGAGCGGATGCCGCTGGCCGTCGGCACGATGCGACCATCGGGATAAACGCGCATGCACCAGCCGCGGTAGTCGCTCTTGCTCGAGCCCGATCCAGTCAGGCAAAGCACCACCCAGATCGCTTCATCAGGGTCGTGTCGGCTACCGAAGGCATATTCGTGATAGTCGCCATTGATGCCCCAACCATCGCTGACGACCTCGAAGACATCAGCACGGCCATCGCCATCGCTATCCTTGAGTCGACTGACATCGCTACGTTGAGTCACGTAAAGCCAGCCCTCGTGCCAGGACAGACCCAGCGGTTCGTGTAGCCCGCGCGCATACAAGGTGAAAGCAGCGCGATCGGCCGGGGTGCCGAAGGCATGCTTGATCGTGTAGAGATCCCCGCGTCGCGAACCGGCGGCGATCACCTTGCCCGGCAGAAGCTCCAGGGTACCGCACTCGAGCACAACACCGTCAGGAATAGGGATCTCGGTGATCGGATAGAAGTCACTCTCTTTCGGCTGCTGCGCGAAGGCCACCGAGCAAAAGAGAACAGCAATGATCAGAGTCGGTTTCATCATCAGTTCCATCCCAGCGTGTGGCGAATCCTGGTTTCCCCTTCACCCGGCGTGATCTCGAGCAACAACTCACTCCGCCCGCCGACACGGCGAACGACGGCCTCGCCAGCAGGTTGCTCGACAAGGCAGCGGAGCTTGCCATCCACCAACCATGCCCCATCCGCTTGCTGCTCGATCTTGCCAGCGGCTGCAATCCGATACCAGAAACTACCCGGGGCCTGCGAACCCGTTGCACGCAGCGTCAGGCTTCGCCTGAAAAACGGCGTGAAGGACTCTATCACCGGATCGAAGCGGTCCTCGACCTCCAGGCCATGGAAGGTGTAGCGGAAGGTCGGCTTACGCTCGGCATCGAGAACATAGCCACGGAAGGTGTAGCCATCGGCAGGTTTTGCCTTTCCTGACGGCAACACCGCAGGCCACTTCGCATCGCTTTTACCAAGAACTGCGAAGGGAACCCCGGGCGACAACTTCAGGACGTCGCTGCCCATCGGCGGCTCGAATCCCTGGCCACGGCCCGTCCAGTGCCTACCCGCATTCATGAACTTGCCGCGCCACAACAGCGCCACATCGAGATGATTGGCGTCATAGGCGAGATGAATCTGCTCGGGATAGCCAACGCCGATCGCGCGCGCGCCAGCATCCTCGATGAAATTGCGGTAGATGATGGCCTCGCCATCGGCCACGAGTTCGATCCCCGGGGCCGAATTGCCGCCGGAAATGCGCTCCTTCGAGAGGCGACGATTCTTGAAGCCGGGGCCCGACCACTCCATGGCGATATTCTCCCCGCCGTTGCGCTCGAAGAAGCGCACCTCGAGGGAATGTCTACCAGCCGTGAGGCTCACCCTTCCGGAAACCGTCTTCTTGCCGTGGACGCCATCATTATCGAGCATGCGCTTGCCGTCGATATGAAGGGATGATCCGTCATCGGATGCCAGCTTGAATTCGTATTCACCACCGACCGGGGCATGCAGTGTCCCATTGAATACGAGACCGAACTCGTCGCCCTTCTTCTTCGGGTCGAGACTCAAGAGATTGTCGGCCATCACGCCCTCAGCAATGGGTTCGAGCTTCGAGAAGTCCGGCAGCTTGTTCCATTGCCCACGAAAGAGTCGGTACCGCAAATCAACCAGCCCGCTCCTCCTGTCACTGACCACCATCACGCCATTCATCATCATCGCATGGCCGGGGAAGGTGCACACGTAAGGGTAAAGCCCACCCTTCGCCGGAGCCTTGAACCAAAGGGAGTGCGACTCCTTGGCATACACCATGCCCGATGCATGCATCACCCGCGCATGCTTGGGGACCCACTCCTTGGCAAAACCATCACCCTCGAGTTTCCACGCAGCCTGCGCAACCTCGAGTCCCTTGTCGTCGGCGGGCGGTCGACAAATGATCAGGTTGTGCGGCATGTCGTCGAGATTGCGTAAGATCAGGCGAACCTTGGCTTTCGGCGGCACCTCGATGCGCACCTTGTCGTACTTCATCTGCGCACGCAGGGTCGTGATCACGATGGTGACATCAGGATCACCAAAGCCGGCAGGGGGTGAGTTGCGCTTCCACCACTTCTCGATGACCGCCCGATCCGCATCACAAAAGACAGCAATCGGAATTCGTGTGCGGCGGCCATCGGCACGCAACAACTCGGCATGACCCCCTTGCACTCCGACGAGTTCACCAGGGAAGGCCTCATCGGTCCGGCTTCGCCACTCACGGTCGATGACAGGGATCGCGGCAACACCAGGAGCGTGCTCGTGTGCATCCTCCTGGCAAGGAACAGGTGCCAGCAAGATCGCGAACACCAGCAGTCGGGGGGACTTCATCGCGCGGAAGTATAGCGTTGCACTCGCTACCCGTCTTGAACCGGAACAACTCGGATCGGCTATGCAGCGAACTGCGCCATGCTTTGCTCCAGCCGCCTACATCCTGCTCGCCGTCACTTTTTTTGGCCTGCCATGGCTGCAAAGAACCGTGTGATTACCTACCTCGCCACCCTCCTGCAGGCCCGCGAGCAGTTCCTGCATCTTCACCCATCCGTCTCGCATGGGCCTTCACCGAGGACCATCGGGCCACGCAATTCATCGGCCCTCTCGGAACCGAGGAGTTCGCCAACCAAAGCCAATGCAAACTCGAAGGAACTGCCGGGACCCCGACTGGTGATCAGTTCACGATCCACCACCACCGCGTCCTCTCGGTACTGCCCATGCCCCGAAACCGCTTCACGAACCGAAGGATGGGAGGTCAAGGCATACCCTTCGAACACACCATGGGCCACCAGAGCGCACGGGGCCGCACAGATCGCGGCCACCTTCCTCCCTTCGCCATGCTGCCGTCTCAAAAGCCCGGCAACCTCGTCCGAGCGGCTCAACCGCTCAGACCCCTCGAGGCCGCCCGGCAATACCAGCAGGTCAAATTCCCCCCTGACCTCTTCAAGCCCGAGATCGGGGAGGATCCGGACTCCGCGGCTACAGATAACGGGCTCAGCACCCGAGACACCTGCCAGCGTGACCTCTATCTCGGCGCGCCGAAGGACGTCCACGATGATGGTGGTCTCCATCTCTTCGGCACCATGGGCCAGAAGAACCAGAACGGTCGGGCATCTTGTCGTCATCGAAGTTGCAGAAGACGTGGATCCGGTGCGCTGGCGACTATACTTCTCTATCAGCGGATGACGATCACTGTCCGCCTGAGCTTTTCCATGTTCGCACGCATCCTCAGCTGGTTCGTCTTCTCGGTTCTGATCACCATCGACATCGTCTTGTCGCTGGTGATCGTCATCGCCTTCTACATCCCCTGGGTAGCCCTGAAAGCGATCGTCTTCGCCGTGGTGAGCAAAGTCCGGCCCAAATCCGCTGACGAGAACAAGCCCGAGGACTCCCGCTCCGGGTCGGCTCCCGCCCAGGGCAATGGCTAGCAACCATGAGACAGAAGCAAACGCACTCCCCCTTACCAGCCATGGTAGATGTAGAGCGGACCGCACAGGTATAGTCCTTGAGTATGCGGGGATGGCGAAATCGGCAGACGCAGCGGACTTAAAATCCGCTGGGAGGAAACTCCCGTCCGGGTTCGAGTCCCGGTCCCCGCACCATCATCTTGCTTTCATAACCTGCGCCTGGGCTGCCGAATGAATCAGACCAGTCATCAACCACGACCGCAGTGAAACGCGCCGAGAAAGCCCGGAAGATCGAAGCGATCCTCGATGAGTTGATCCCTCGTCCACCGATCCCGCTCGACCACGACGACCCCTTCACCCTTCTCGTCGCCGTGGTTCTTTCGGCGCAGACCACCGATGAACAGGTCAACAAAGTAACACCCGCACTCTTCGCAAAGGCATCGACACCCGAGGCTCTCGCCAGCCTTCGGGTAGAAAAAATCCACGAACTCATCCGCACCTGCGGTCTGGCACCACAGAAGGCGCGCAACCTCAAAGGTCTTTCCGAACGCTTGCGAGACGAGCACGACAGCATCGTTCCCGCCAAGATCGAAGAACTGGAAGAACTCCCGGGCGTCGGTCACAAGACCGCCAGCGTCGTCATGGCCCAGGCCTTCGATATTCCCGCCTTCCCGGTCGACACCCACATTCACCGCCTCGCTGCGCGCTGGGGCCTGTCCAAAGGCAGCACCGTGGAACGCACCGAGCGCGACCTCAAACCTCTTTTCCCGCGCTCGGCGTGGGGCAAGATCCACCTGCAGTTGATCGGCTTCGGCCGCCGTTACTGCCCGGCTCTACGCCACGACCTGCGCAACTGCCCTATCTGCTCATGGGCGGCCACCAAGAAGAGGATTAGATCAGGCAAATAGTGCCGAGTTAGAGCCCTTCTCCCCTTGATCCTCAGCACTATCACAACCTGCCAAATAAGTGACAGTTAGGTGCCGTTCGTAAACGTTTTTAGTCGGCAGCAGTGATGCTCAGAAGGCGAGAATTGGAACAGTTCTAGTGCGGGTTCTGGTGCGGGCTAAAGGAGTCCCAAAAATGGCGAGACACTGGTGTGAGAGGCTTTCGAATGAATCTGCTATTATTGAGGGGTAATTCAGCGCCCAGATTCCTTTTTCCTCCGTTGTCCACCTTCAGTCGTGGACCGCGCCACTATCCGAGGTTCAACCATGCGCATCGCTCTCCCCCTCATCCTCGCTCTGGCCGTGCCTGCTATGGCCCAGACCAGCGTGATCATTCCCAAAGAAGCGGCCAAGAACGCTCCTACCAGACAGAATGTCTATAATTCGCCGTTCCCGTTCTACGGAACGTCGTCCACGACCCTTCCGAAGGAAGGTCGTGTTCAGTATTGCATCGATACCTTCGGCATCAGCATTCCTGGAATGAACATCAAATCGCTCCAGCATCGACGACCGCAGCGGCTCATCAATATTTGCCCGGTGAACAAATATAACGTCACGGTCATCTGCTCCGTGTCCCCGAACGGTTCGAGTGCGGCGACCGCGACATATGCCAGTAACCATGGCGCCAAGCCGGTTGGAGTGTTCAAGGGCGTGCTCAATCTGCCTCAAGCCTCTCGCGGTCCTGCATGGCCCGACCCCTGGTTCCCATTGATCAAGTTCAACACTCCGTTTCCCTACGCCACGGCGATGGGCAAGACGTTGGTCATCGAGATAACCTGTTCCATGGGAACTGCCACGTCACCCTGGTATCTGGAGGCCACCCGGCCCAACTCCGGCGCGCGATTGACAACGTCCAGCCCGACCAAGTGCTATCACAGTGGGAATGCTTGTCCCTGCTCGATGAGCTACCGGATGCCGGTCGTCGGTGGGACATGGATGAACCGCTACAACGGTTACCCGCTGAACACGCCCAGCCTCAAGGCGAGTGTGCTGACGCTGGGAACGAAGGGCCCGGGCGACATCTACGGTGGCAAGTTGTTGCCGTTCGACATTGCGAGCCTCGGGATTCCAACGATCCAGCCGCGGGCTCAAACCTGCTTCCTCGCCAACGACATCCTGTTCACGATCCCGCTGACCTACACGCCTGGCACCAGCAGCGCCAGCCTGGCTTCAGCGAACTTCAACATCCCTAATACCCCGGTGCTGGGCAATGCGGTCTTCTTCACGCAGCCGCTGAGTCTGGATACGGATCCGGTGACCAAGATGCCTGCCGTTCATTCCGGTTGGGGTAGCAAGTGGACGATCGGCGATGGCAAGGGCGCGCCGGCGACGATGGTCTACAGGACTGGCAACAACGCCTCGACAAGTGGCATTCTCCTAAAGCAGTATCTGACCACGATCAAGCTCAACGGCTAGTCAGATGACTTGCCCCTCATCGCTGTGATCTCGCAGCGGTGAGGCGGCCGAGGAACTCGCGAAGGGATATCTGTTGGCTCGATTGGGCTATATCCCTTCACGAAATTGCCATTTGGGGTCGGCTGTTGCTAGCCCGATGGTGAGGGGGTGATCTTCTTCTTCGGCAACGGTGATCTCGTCGCCTCAAGAGGAGGGGGAAGGGCATGACCGGCTCTACGCCACGACCTGCGCAACTGCCCTATCTGCTCATGGGCGGCCACCAAGAAGAGGATCGCCCAGGAAGCCCGACGGACACGGGAACTCAAACAACGCCGCAAACCGTCCCGCTGAGTCGGAGCGAGCCGGCCATGCCGGCCCGCGACGACCTCGAGCCCAACTCAGTAGCGGTAGCGATCGGGCTTGTATGGCCCTTCCATCGGAATACCGAGGTAATCGGCCTGCGTCTTGGTCAAGACGGTCAGATCGACGCCCAGCTTGGCGAGATGCAAGCGCGCAACACGCTCATCAAGATGCTTGGGCAGGGTGTAGACCTTGGCCTCGTAGAGCGAGTGGTTGGCGAAAAGTTCAATCTGCGCCATCACCTGATTGGTGAAACTGTTGGACATCACGAAACTCGGATGACCGGTCGCACAACCGAGATTGAGCAAACGCCCCTCGGCCAGAATGATCACCGAGTGACCATCAGGGAAAGCCCACTGATCGACCTGATTACCGTGTTCGAGGGTGTTCTTGACATTGGTCTTCTCAATCCCGGTGAACGCCGCCAATCCAGCCATGTCGATCTCGTTGTCGAAATGGCCGATATTGCCGACGATGGCATTGTGCTTCATCTTCGACATGTGTTCGGCAGTGATGATGTCGCGGTTGCCGGTCGTCGTGACGAACAGGTCGGCCTCACTGACCACGTCCTCGAGCCGCTTGACCTCATATCCTTCCATGGCCGCCTGCAAGGCACAGATCGGGTCGATCTCGGTGATGATGACCCGCGCTCCCTGGCCCTGCAAAGACTGCGCGCAGCCCTTGCCGACATCGCCATAACCACAAACAACAGCCACCTTGCCGGCGAGCATGACGTCAGTGGCACGACAAATACCGTCCACGAGTGAGTGACGGCAACCGTAGAGATTGTCGAACTTGCTCTTGGTGACCGAGTCATTGACGTTCATGGCGGGGAAGGGAAGGGAACCAGCCTCCACCATCTGGTAGAGACGATGGACACCTGTTGTGGTCTCCTCGCTGACGCCCTTGATCTGTGCCGAGATCTTCGTCCATTTCTCCTGGTCCTTGGCAAAGGCCGCCGACAAGGCTCCGAGTAGACAGGCCAGATCTTCGGGGGCATCGTCTTCGGGCTCGGGCACCCCGCCGGCAGCCTCGAACTTGGCGCCATCCAGAATCATCATGGTGGCATCGCCACCGTCATCCAAAATCATGTTCGGGCCGTCGCCGTCCGGCCAGGTCAAGGCCTGCTCGGTGCACCACCAGTATTCTTCCAGAGTCTCGCCCTTCCATGCGAAGACCGGCACGCCCTTGGGACGCTCGATCGTACCATCGGGACCGACCACGGCAGCGGCCGCAGCATGATCTTGCGTCGAGAAGATATTGCACGATGCCCAGCGAACTTCCGCTCCGAGATCCACCAGGG
>CAZIVO010000129.1:0-9383 GCA_964542765.1 uncultured candidatus Brocadiaceae bacterium
GCACGGCGTCGGTGTAGTCCTTGGACGGAAATGGGTCGTCGTTCACGCCAGAGACCATAACGCCCCGGCTCTCGAAGAGGGCCGGGGCGTACGATGTGGTTGCGGGGACAAGATTTGAACTTGCGACCTTCGGGTTATGAGCCCGACGAGCTACCGGACTGCTCCACCCCGCGTCAATTGTGGGCAGGGCAGGTTAGTCCCACGGCGAATGCCTGCAAGAGATCTTCGAAGACAATTCTGCCCTTCGCCCAGGAATCCCGGAGCTAGCCGCCCGACTTCGGGGGCTTGGCAACAGGGGGAGTCGCCTTGGAACCCGGATCAGCAGGCTTGGAACCCGGATCAGCAGGCTTGGAACCCTTCTCGATGCGAGCGCGGAGAGCCGCATAACCCTGCTTGGCCTTCTCCGAAACACTCTTGGCATCGAACAGGGTCCGCTTCGCGTCCAGCAGTTTCAGCGCGTCGGCGCGACCCTCCACGGGGTCCGCGTCGAACTTGGCCCTCGCCAAAAGGAGCACCCGCGTGAGGTGGAGGGCAGTATCCTCGGGGGTCTTTGCCACCAGGCTCTCCAGCAAGGGAACAGCCTGTGCGTAGGACTTCTTATCCTTCTTGTCGATCAAGCTGCGGACGATGGCTTCTTGAAGTTCATGGACCGCAGACGGTGTCTGCCCATTGGCAAAGGCGCCCGGCAAGGCAACAGCCGCCTCGGACGGCTTCGCCAATGCCAGCAGGCTCTGCGCCTTGAGGAAGGCCACCCGCCGCGCCATCGGCAACGACAGGGTTTCTCCCCCATCGGCGGAGAGGCCCGCGATCACTTCGAGAAGTTTCCCGTGCTCGCCACGACCAGCGTGAATCTCGATCCGCAACGCTGACAGGGCAGGTTCGGCCGGTAGCGCCTTCGCCGCAACAAGACGGTCGAACGCAGCCAGGGCCTGACCCGCTTCTTCGGCATTCTTTGCCCAGTCCAGCGGACCTGCCAGCGCAGCCGTATGCAAGACGAGCAGCATGGCCCTGTTGACAATCTCGGGATCGACCGCCGGGGCCTTGAGCGCGGATGGCTTGTGGCGCGCAAGAATCCGACGAAGGTTCTGGCGGTCGCCCAGCCTGTGCAAGGCCTCACCCGCTCGCACCCAAAGCATCGGCTGCACGCCCTGCTTCGAGGCCAGAACCGTGAGCCCATCAACAAGAGCCTCGCGGCGGAAGGCTTCTGCGCGCTTCTCCGGCGGCAAGGCCGCGAACTCTTCGACCGCGATCGCCACTCGGACCACAGCATTCTCCGGTTTGCCCATCTTGTCAGCAAGTCGCTTGACGCTGGCCACGAGTTCGCGCAAGACATTCTCGTCGGGCTCCACTACCAGTCGCGGTTTGACCTGATTGAGAATCTGAAGCTGCCACGTCTCAAGCTTGGCGGCATTACCTGATGCCGGCAATGCGTCGATGAGCTTCGCAGCTCGACCGCGCACACCCGTGTCCGGGTCCGACAAGCGTTGGGCCAGTTCCGCCACATACTGATCGGCACGCTCCTCATCTCCGACGGTGAAACCAGCGAGTTGTGAAAGGGCAGCCATCCGCAGCACTGAATCCTGTCCGTCCTTTCGAACCAGCAGCAGCAACGCGTCGAACACCTCCGGAACTCGCTTTTTCTGATCGTCACCGAGATTGAGAACCCGCAGAGCTTCCTGGCGGTACGCCCGATCCAGATCTGTGTCGAACAAGATCCTCGACAATTGCGGTACCCAGAGATTGCGCTCGGGCACACCCGCGGCTGGTGCCGCCCAGTTCTTGGCATGAAGAACCGCGAGGGCCTCCTTCAGGGTGTCGAGATTGCGCGCGGAATGGGCAGCTTGCAAGACTCCCAACACCGCTGCACGACTCCCTTCTGCCGAAGGAAAGCGCGACAGACCGCGCAAAGCCGCCAGCTTCAACCCTTCAGCATGGGTTCCTTCCTTAGCCCCCAAGGCCGCGAGCAAGCGCTCATGCACGAGAGCTAGTTGCTCGGTCTCGCCGGGCGCGACCAGATAGGCCGAAACCTCCAGCAAAGAAGCGTGCTCGGTCGCGCTCGATGGGTTCTCCAGACGCTTGCTGAGATCCGCAAGGAGCTTCAGGCGATCGGCAGCCACGCCGCTCGTCTTCTCCTTGGCGGCGAGCAGATCCCGCAGGCGAGCGAGGCCGGATCCCAGAATGCCCGGAGGGTCCGTCTTCAGGAGTTGTTCGCGCACTCGCTCCCAATCGACCGGATCACGCTCCACCAACGCATCGAGAAGGAGCAAGGTCAGCTCCATCTGCGCACGGTTTCGTGCCGTTTGCTCGGCCGCCAATGCTTTCTGGCCACTGCGATTGGCATTCTCGAGCAGATCCAGATAGGTCCATTCATTCTTCTCGAACCAATCAGCGAACTCCTGCTTCGAGGTGAAGTTGCGGAAGGTCAGACCGAGAAGAGCCGACCGCACATGTTCCGCCAGCACCGGATGCTCGATGAAATCCGCCAGGAGTTGCGCCAGATTGAGGTCGCGACAACGAGCCGCCGCCGCTATCGCCTGCACCCTGAGCGGCGCATCGTCGCCCTGGAGAATCGTCTCGAATGCAGGTACGCGGTCAGCCGTCGAAAGAGCCAGCAGGCAATGGCGAGCATGGACACGCAAGCGACCCTCACCGTCCTTGGTCCAGTCCTCGACGGGGCCAAGAATCGCGCCGACGTACTGCCCGATCAATGCGGCGCGTCCGGCGGCATCAGTATTCTTCGTGCCAAAAACCCCGTCGAAGGAGTTGCCGAACCGGCTGCCCAATGCCGTGAGGATGAAAAGTGATAGTCCATCTTCATCGCCGCCTCGCGACAGGGACTCACACAGAAGATCGTGGGCAGCGGCATCCTTCATGCTCAAGAGCTGGTTGACGGCCATCTCTCGACCGCGCCGACCCTCGGAACCCGGCTGCCGGAGAGCCTCCCGGAGCTTGGCGATCTCATCGCCCTCTCCCTGGCCGTTCTGCTGACCATTCTGCCCACCGGCCCAGCAGGGGGCTATCTCATCGGCCATACCCACGGCGGTCCCCACCACCAGGGCGAAGCCGACCCATACCATTCTCAAGCAACTCGCGTTCATCGATCTCGCACCCGACCACGGCGCCACCCACCTGCCCGCCGATCAAGCACTGCTGATCATCTTATCCAATATTGCCGTGCAACACGCATCGACATTTGAAGAGAAGGTATCCAACCTTAGATCTGCGACCTTGTCGTAGAGAGGGCCGCGGCGGCGAAGAACCTCCTCGACCTCTTCATCCAGGGGCAAATCCAGAAGTTTGGGGCGGTGCAAGCGCGAAGAGCGCAGACGTTCGACGAGGCAATCAGCAGAAGCCTCCAAAAAAACGACCAGGACATCCTGAGCCTGCAGAGCCGTGGAGATCGCGCCTGACAGGATCGCCCCACCACCGAGGGCTAAAATGCAGCTTTCACCCTCGGCAAGGGCTGTGAGCGTGATCCTCTCCTCGATCTCGCGGAAGGCCGCCTCGCCGGCCTGTTCGAGGTAATCGCCCGCTGGGAGGCCCACCTCGGCCGCGAGGAGTTCATCCCCATCGAGCACTTCCCACTCCAGACGATCGCCGAGCGCCTTCGCCAGGGTCGTCTTGCCCGAAGCCCGAGGGCCGATCAGAGCTATACAGCGGCTCGAACTCACACCCTGCCTCCGACATAGCGACGCAGTTCCGCTTCTGAAAGGGTCTGACCTGTCCAGACCTGCAGCTGCTCGGCCGCCTGCGTCAGAAACATCTCGAGGCCGAAGGCGGGGGTCGCCCCAGCCGAGGAAATGGCTGTCAGCAAGGGAGTGAAGTGAGGCTGGTATATCATGTCCAGCACATGGCAATCGGGAGATGGGACCCAGCCGGGGAACAGGCAGCCCGGGTCCTCATCCGCCCCTGCCATACCCACCGGCGTTGCATGTACCACCACACGCGCAGTTCGCGAGGTAAGCTCCTGCTCGGTGAGAGGAGCGAGATCAAATCCATGCTCCTCGGCAAAACCGCGCAGACGATCTGTCGAGCGCGCCAGCAGGGTCACTCCGAAGCCCATCTTCATCAGGGCCACTGCAGCGGCACGAGCCGCACCACCACCACCGAGAACGATGCCCGGCTGACCTTCGCCGGGCAAAGATAACCCGGCGCGTTCGAGCGCTCCTATCACCCCGGCGATATCCGTGTTGTAACCGACCACCTGACCATGCGCCTCGAAGGCAAGCGTGTTGGCCGATACCGCCACCTCCGCAGACGAATCCAGACGATGGCAAAGCGAGAGCACCTCCTCCTTGTATGGAGCCGTCACGGACAGACCTCGCAAGCGCCGCGCCGGCAGCATCCGCACCACATCCAAGGGGCGTGCCGTCTCGAAGGGCAGGTAGACGCCATCCACATCCAGCTTACGCAGGGCACGGTTGTGCAAAAGTGGCCCGAACGAATGCATGGCCGGCATGCCGAGCAGGCCGAAGATCCCGGACTCACAGTTGAGCGACTTGACCCGGTAGATCCCGGCGAGGTCACTCACCGGGATCTGACCTGGCGCCGTCTCCTCGCCTTCGGCGAGGCTGCCATACACGAAGGGAGAGCCGAGCAGGGCGCTCAGCACGCGCGTCGGAAAGGCGGTCGGCCCCATCGCGAAGGCGACGGTCGGCTCTGCCTCCTGATCCGTCGATGACAGGAGATCCATGACGGCAGCAGCATCCGCGATCTCCGTGACCGTCACGACAATCTTGGCGAGGTTCGCATTCTGGGCGAGCAGACGGTCGCGAATAGCAGGCAAATCATCGGGGACAGATTCAAAATCGTGAAACGACCGGATCATCAGGCGCAAAGAACTGCCGTAAGCCGGTTGCCAATCTTCCCAATCCTCGAGGTCGACTCCCTGCGCGCCAGCGGCGATTGCCTGCTCGATCAAGATCCGCCGATCCTCGATCGTCCCCTCGAACTCGCCATGATCCCGCGGCATCCGACAAGTCACGAGAACAGGAAGGTCGGTCCCCTCGATCACCTCGGACAGATTCGCGCCAGCCGGCCATCGATCCAGGCGCAGTTCAACCCAGTCGGCGCCCGCCATCGCAGCATGTCGCGCTGAACGTAATGCCTGCTGCGGGCCTCGCGCCATGACCGATGCGATGATCTCAGTCATCGCTGTCCGCTGCACCGAGGATACCGATGAACCTGTCCACCTGCTCGGGCGAAAGGGCGCCACCACGCGCTGCCAGATGCGCTGCATGCTTCATGAGTTCGGCGTAACTACCCGCGAAATCGCCTTCCGTGTCTCGCAAGGCTCCTAACTGGTGAGCAACGAGTTCGTGGTCACCACGATGAACCGGGCCGGTCAAGGCCGTGGGCAGACCCTGCTTGGAGCAAGCATCCAGCCCTGCCCGCATCAGCGCCAATGCCAATGCCTCACCCGCAGGTTCGTCAACACTGCAACTCTTCTGAAACAGAAGCTGGCACTGATCGAACAGGGCGGTCAAACCATTTGCAGCAAGCACGCAGGCCGCATGATAGAGCACACGGTCACCGTCCTCCATGTGAACCGGCAAGAGCCCCGCCTTGCGCGCGAGCACCGCCAACAGCCGCAGAGACGACGACGACCCCTGAAGAACAGCCGGCTTGCCGGGAAGGTCCTCGCAACCCGTCTCGACGTCGGAGAAGGGGCACAGGGGATGCAGCGATCCCACCCGCGCCCCGAGCCGGGCCAACGGCTCCAGTGGGTCCAGCGAATGGAAACCCGAAGTATGCAGGTAGAGGCAGCCGGGTCGGACGGACTTCGTAATACGGTTCACGACATCGGCGAGGGAAGAGTCGGATACAGACAGCAGGACCACCGATGCTTCGAGGAGTTCGTGAGGCTCACCGAGAACAGTGCCCTCACCCACGAACTCAACCGCGGCGCGGGCAGAAGCACTGGCCGGATCCCGCCCCATGAAGCCGACACACTCAAAGCCCGATGTGCACCACTGCCGCGCGAGAACGGAACCTACTCGGCCAGGTCCTACCACGGCAAAACTAGTGGTCATCGTCCTTCCCCGGCACCTGGAAAAAGCAGGGGGGCAGCGTCAGAAAGGGACTCTCCAACCACTCCTCAGCCTCCCGCTTCGGCACAGTGCTCGCTGCCATGTTCGACTCGGGGGCTCAGCTTGCCGACGTCACCCGCCAGATAATCGATGTAATCCTCGTCGACGAGATCGTTCACATCATCGAGATCATCGAAAGATGAGGGTGTGTAGCCTTCTTGACCCGCACGCTCCACCTCCGCCGCAACAGCATTGACGATGGCTGTGTGAAGCTGAATGCGGCACTCACGATTGATAGGGTGCGCAAGATCGGCATGCAATCGAGCGCGGCCGCGCTGATCTTTTGGAGCTCGCTCCGAATCAAGCTCCTCGCCACAGTTGTTGCAGTATGCCGCGCGCAAATGATTCTTACCGCTACACCGGGGGCAGCGATCTGCGAGCTTGCGGCTCGGCATTGCAACGAAAGGTCCCTTGCCACCATCGATGACCTTCAGGTCTCGAACGACATAATCGTCATCAAAGGTCACACTGCAGTAAGCCTTGAGCTTGCTGCGCGGATCGTCTGTCAACTTGACACGAATCTCGGTGATCTTCACTGCTGCCCCTCCTCCGAGCGATCCTTCCCGGGCCAAGCCACGGAGCAGGGGCCCTTGGCCACAGGCTCTCGCCGATCCGAGCTGGTGCACAGGGTGGCCACTCCTTCATCGCATACCCAAGCCAGCCGCATTTCGGCTTCCCGAATGCGAGCCTCGCTCGTGGAAGCAACAAAGAGCGCAGACCCGCTTCCGGACATCCGAACATCCGGACATCCCGCCGCACGAACCCGCGCAACCAACTGCTCCAGTTCTGGATGAAGCTCCATGGCTACCGACTCAAGGTCGTTCACCAACCCCTCAGGTATCTCTAATCCCTTGTGGGAACCGCCCTTAACTTCCAGGACTTTATGGGAGGGGGAAATCGCGGTCAATCTTGCCCGCTGCTTTTCGTACACCGCGGCGGTCGAACATCCGAAAGGGGGGAGGATCAAGAGGAAGTGCAGGGGCTGCTCTTCGACCAAAGGAGTGAGTTGATCCCCGATGCCCTTACCGAGTTGACGACCGGCCTCGAGAAAGAACGGAACATCCGCCCCGAGACCGCCTGCCAGGCGCATCAGAGCCTGACGGTCGAGAGGTCGATCGAACAACTCATCGAGCAAAAGAAGAGCCGCCGCAGCGTCCGAACTGCCGCCGCCAAGACCCGCGCCGGGCGGAATCCTCTTGCGCAAAAAGAACTCCACACCGGTCTCGATCGCCGCCTCGGAAATAAACTTTCTGGCGGCACGGCAAACGAGGTTCTCCGGACCAGTCGGGACATCGAAACCGGCAGCGTGACCCTCGGGCGGGAAATCGACCTCGAGAGAAATCCCCGCAGGTGCGGGCCGCACCACGAGTTCATCGTGCAACGCCAAGGCCTGTAACACCGTCTCGACCTCGTGGTATCCATCCTCACGAAGGCCCAGCAGACGAAGGGTGAGATTCACCTTGGCGGGAGCGGCGATGCCTAGCGCGATGACATTCTCCTGAGATTCGATAGGAAAAGATTCTAGCGCGAACGCATCACGAACTCCCGAGCGAGATATTGTCGATCAGCCGCGTTGCTCCAACACGTGCCGCAACCAGCATCCTCGCCGCCGTCACGATGTCGGCATCGAGGGGTGCGAGATCCTCCTCGTTGCGCAACTCCAGATACTCGAGTTCCACCAGCGGCTCCGCCTCGATCACCGCCAGTGCGGCAGCCCGCAGGCTCTCCGCCAAACTCTCCCCCGCAAGGAACAACTCCTGTGCACGGATGAGGCCGCCGGACAGAGAAAGCGCCGCCTTGCGCTCCTGGACGGAGAGATGGACGTTGCGGCTGGAGAGGGCGAGTCCATCGGGCTCCCGCTGGATCGGGCAGGCACGGATCATGATCGGAAAATCGAGATCGCTCGCCATGCGTCGAATCACCGCAAGCTGCTGGGCATCCTTCTCACCGAAGTAAGCCCTCGTCGGGCGAGCGACGGCGAACAACTTCGCGACCACCGTCGCGACCCCCGCGAAATGACCCGGCCGGAAGGCTCCTTCCATGTCTTTCGCCTCGGTACCGATCGCGAGATCGGTGCAGAAGCCCTCGGGATACATCGCGGTCGGGTCGGGCGCATACACGACATCCACTCCCTCCGCGCGCAGGATCTCGAGATCCTGCTCGAAGGTGCGCGGGTATCGCCCAAGGTCATCCCCCGAGTCGAATTGCTTGGGATTGACGAAGATGGTAGCCGCAACACGATCGCACTCGGCGCGGGCCGCGCGCAACAACGACACATGCCCATCGTGCAAGGCTCCCATCGTTGGCACCAACCCGGTCACGCAACCACCTGCGAGCCACGTCATATTGACGGCAGAAAAATCCGCAACATCCTCGCACACGCGCGGACTGTCCGGGCGCGCAAGTTCACCTGACTCCACGCCGATCTCCGCAAGCGGCTGCAGCACGAAGTCCCGGTCCCACATGCGCGGATGAGGAACGATCAGATTCTTGGTGTCGATCCGTTGATCGCCGAAAAGCAACAGGTCGAGATCGAGCGGCCTCGATGAATTCGGCGCACTCGAAATGTCCCGACCGGCCTCCCTCTCCAACTGCTTGCACAGATCGAGCAAGGTGACCGCATCGAGATCCGTCTCTATCCGCGCGACCCCGTTCAAGTAGGGCCCCTGATCGGGCGGCCCACCGACAGCCTCGGTCTCCCGCAGCGAGGACACGGCGAGCACCCGCAAGCCTGGCAAGGCGGCAAGCCTCTGGATCGCCGCGTGGATCTGCCTCTCACGGTCGCCTTCATTGGCTCCCAGACCGAGATATGCGATCACAGCCATGGATCGATCCAAGCCACCATCGCCATCAGTTGAGCCCTGGCGACGAACCCGGAGCCGCATGCGCGAAATCCGCAGGATCATCAGCCGCCCCATCAGCACTGTCCGGCGGCGGCCCCATACGGCCAGCCGTCGCCAACCGCCACAGCCCGATCACCATCCCCGAGAGCAGGTAACAGACCGACAGAACCACAAGCGCCAGCTGCCACTCGATGGCAGCGATGAAGATCAGCACGACCAGCGTCGCGAAGAAAGGAAAAGAATGTCGCCCGCGCACCAGACGGTTGACCAGATGCGGATAAGGAAACCTGCTCACCATCAAGAGCCCGGCAAGACCCAGCACGAACGGCAGACTCAGAACCAGACCATCGTAGAAGGTGTCGCCGATCCCCAAGAAACGTACACTCAACACCCCCTCATCACCCCGGGTCGTGAAGAAGGCGATCAGACTGCACACGACGGCGGCGGCGGC
>CAZIVO010000130.1:0-9182 GCA_964542765.1 uncultured candidatus Brocadiaceae bacterium
GAAACGGTGCGAACGTACGAGGGAACCCACGACATCCACACCCTGATTCTCGGCAAGGAGATCACCGGCCTGGATGCGGTGTGCTGAGACTTTGAAGGGGCTCAGTTGCTGGTGGCGCCCTTGGTTTCGATGCCCGCCTTCTTGAGGTGTTCCCCCAGGGCGGCTCCAACGAAGTCCCTGAACAGCGGGTGCGGTGTCATCGGCTTGGTCTTGAATTCAGGGTGAAACTGGACGCCGACGAACCATGGGTGGTCAGGAATTTCGACGATCTCGACCAGATCGAGCTTTTCATTGACTCCTGCCAGCACCAGCCCGGCATCTTCGAGTTGCTGGCGGTAGGCATTGTTGAATTCGAACCGGTGGCGGTGCCGCTCGGATATGAAGGTTTCACCGTAGGCCGCGTGTGACAGAGAGCCTTCCTTGAGTTTGCAGTCGAAAGCTCCCAGCCGCATCGTTCCTCCCAGATCGGAAATCGTCTTCTGCTCCTCCATCAAGCTGATGACAGGGTTTTTAGCCTCGTCATCGTACTCGGTGGTGGTGGCATCCTCGATCCCGAGGACGTGGCGCGCGTAGTCGACAACGGCGGCCTGCAGGCCGTAGCAGATTCCCAGGAATGGGATGCGGTTCTCTCGTGCGTATTGGATGGCCGCAATCTTGCCTTCGAACCCACGCTCTCCGAATCCTCCTGGCACGAGGATGCCGTCCACACCGCGGAGCAGTTCTTGCGCGCCCTCGGCTGCGACCTGTTCGGCGGAGACTTTTCGGAGGATGACTTCTGCCGAATGGGCTATTCCTGCATGGGAGAGAGCCTCGTAGATGGATTTGTAAGCGTCATGCAGCTCGATGTACTTCCCGGCAACTGCAATCTCGATCTTGTGATCGGGCGACTTCACGGTTTCGAGCAACCGTTTCCAGTCCCCGAGATCGGGCTTGCGCCGAGGTTCGAGTTCCAGCCCCGAAAGGATCTGGCTATCCAGCCCGGCGTCGATGAGGTTGATCGGAACTTCGTAGATGGAGAAGTCCACATCGCGCTCTTCGATGACGGCTTCGCGGCGAACGTTGCAGAATAGCGAGATCTTTGCCGACATCTCCTCGGTCATCGGCTGTTCGGTTCTGCAGATCAGGACGTGCGGTTGGATACCGATCTCACGGAGCTTGCCGACGGATTGCTGGGTGGGCTTGGTTTTCATCTCTCCCGAAGCTCGCAGATATGGCAAGAGGGTGAGGTGGATGAACATGCAGTCTCGGGGTCCGGCCTCCAGGCTGAATTGACGGATTGCTTCGAGGAAGGGCAGGCTCTCGATGTCTCCGACCGTGCCTCCGATCTCGGTGATCGCGACGTCGGGCTTGGCAGTGGCCCCTTGCCGGATGCCAGCCTTGATCTCGTCGGTGATGTGCGGGATCACCTGCACGGTCTTTCCGAGGTAGTCGCCGTGGCGTTCTTTTTGGATCACGGACCGGTAGATCTTGCCCGTCGTGTAGTTGGAGTCTTTGGTGAGGACCGCGTGCGTGAAGCGTTCGTAGTGTCCCAGGTCGAGGTCGGTTTCCGTGCCATCATCGGTCACATAGACCTCGCCGTGCTGGAAGGGAGACATCGTTCCCGGGTCGACGTTGATGTAGGGATCTAGCTTCTGAACAGAGATTGTCAGACCGTGTCGTTCAAGGATCCAGCCGATGGCTGCGGATGTGAGGCCCTTGCCCAGGGATGAGACGACGCCGCCGGTTACGAAGATGTACTTGGTCATGATCGGGGGGGAGCACGTTGTGAGAGTCGTTCAAGAAGAGCGTCGTAGTCAGCGCGTGTTTCGATGCCCCAGGGATCGCTTTGCGCGATCAGGACACGGATCGGGATGCCATTTTCCAGGAACTTCAACTGTTCGAGGCCTTCGGTTTCGGCGAGCCCGCTCGACGGCAACCCGGGGATGCGCAAGAGGGTTTGGCGATTGAAGCCGTAGACGCCGATATGACGAAGGCGTTCGGCCCCGTGTTCTTTCGAGTGAGGGATAGCAGCGCGGCTGAAGTAGAGAGCATCACCATCGATCGAGCGTACGACCTTTACCACGTTGGGGTCCTTGGCTTTTTGATCGTCGGCCAATGGAGCTGCCAGCGTTGCGCAGATCGTCGGTTCTTTGGCGAGGGCTTCTACCAG
Organism: uncultured candidatus Brocadiaceae bacterium; assembly: GCA_964542765.1. Classification (GTDB taxonomy): domain Bacteria; phylum Planctomycetota; class UBA1135; order UBA1135; family UBA2386; genus CAZIVO01. Next base: position 2,150 of record CAZIVO010000130.1, read on the forward strand.
TTGTTCGAGATCGTGCGGATCGATTTCGGGCCAGTCGCCTTGCACATCGACGATGAACTCGGCATCGACTTTTGCGAGGGCTTCCGCGCAGCGCTCGGACCCTGTCCTGGGATGCTCGGTAGTGAGGACAATGGGAATGTTGTGATCGCCGGCGGCCTTGGCGACATCGTCGCTATCGGTGGCGACGTAGACGGCATCAAAGCAGGCTGCTTGCATGGCCTGTTCGCAGGTATGCACGAACAAGGGCTTGCCACTCGAGGCAAGGAGGGCCTTGCCGGGGAGGCGTTGGCTGGAGACGCGAACAGGGACAATAGCGACGGCTTTTCCGGGGCCGCTCACCTTCTGTCCTTCGCGCGCTCGGCAGCGTCTTTGTTCAGCTTTTCGTTGAGTGCCTTGAAGTCATTTCCGCGGATGTTGACACCCGTGTGATAGGCGCGCGCATTGTCGTAGAAATAACGGACCAGCGCTGCGCATTGATGGAACTCTCCGACATCCTTGACCGAGGAAATTTTGAGAGGTCGGCGGGCCATGACATGGCGGCGGCCCCGGTGGACAACCTCGATTGCGGCCTTGGCCTCACGGCTGCGCGCAGGCTCGGCACGGGAGAAGAAGTCGAGTGCCGATAGCCCGTCGAGCAGGCGTTGCATCTGCTCATCAGCGATCACCTTCGTCATGATATCCCCCGATGCCTTGCTGTAGGCGGTTTCCGGAGAGATGGAGGAAGCATTGATCATGCTGAGCCGCATGGAGCCTTCGGAAAAAACGATCTCGGCTCGCTCGCCCGCACCCAGAGTCATCGCTCTCTTGATGGCGGGACCGGATGCGCACTGGACCAAGGCCAGCGTGAGAAGGCAGAGGGGGATGCCGGTCGCGCTTCGCAAGGGAGGGAGTTTACCTGACTGTTTCGTGTGGGCAAGGGATGGAATCTGGACGGCAAAGGACTAGGATCTCACCTGAGCGTCTTATCGAGAGGCTGCGCTGACGGGTTGCGCTGGCCTTTGCAAGTCGGCGTTGGACAGAACAAGGGTCCTTTGGGAGGGACTAAATGAAGCGCAATGAAACCGTCCTGGTCTATGGGGTGACCGGAATCCTGCTCGCCATCCTCGTGATTGCGGTTGTCTTCGGCAATGACAATACGAGTGGGGGGGCCGGCCCGAACCTTGACCCGGCGTCGCCGAAGACTGCGGCACAGGGGCTTGAGGAGTTGATGAATGTCAATCCGGCAGGAGCTCTCGGTAACGAGGATTCCAAGGTCGTGGTCGCTGATCCCGCTGCTGTCGCTGATCCTGACGCAGTCGCTGATCCCGCTGCTGTCGCTGATCCTGACGCTGTCGCTGATCCCGGCGCTGTCGCTGATCCTGCTGCTGTCGCTGATTCCGGCGCTGCCGGCCATGCTGATGAGTCCGGGATTGTGCCCGTGCCTCTCAATCATCGTGCACGGGTCGAAGAGCGTATGAGCTTGATCGCTGGATTTGGTCCGAGCCGCCGAGATCGTGATTACCGGATCGTGACGGTTCGCGCCGAGGACACCTTCAACGAGATGGTTTTGCGCTGGTGCGGTAGCTTGAAATACCTCGTGACGGCCAAGGCCTTGAATGAAGGCCTGCAACTCAACAGCCTGAGAGTGGGGCGAGAGATCTGCCTGCCCTGGGTGGAGGATGAGGTCATTGTTGTTGCCGAGCAGGAGCGGCGAGCTGCTGCGGCGAAGTCGCCTGCGGTGTCGCCTGCGGTGTCGCCTGCGGTGTCGCCTGCGGTGCCCGCTTCTGGAACTTCGTCAGCTGCCGTTGTATCAGCGGCGGACGCATCCGCTAGCAAGGCATATGTCGTCAAGTCGGGCGATGCGCTCTGGAAGATCGCGGTTCGTTTTGCGGGCAGTGATAACAAGGCGCCAGCCTTCATCGACCAGCTCAAGAAGCTCAACCCCGGTCTCGACCCAGACCGTCTCATGGTGGGTCAGAAGATCAAGCTTCCTCAGAAGCCTCGCTAACCGGCGTTGCATTCTCAGTCGGTCAGCGAGGGCTCAGTTCCAGAGTGCGAGCGTATCGCGGTTGGGTTAGCTCCTCGATGCTGAGAGGGTAGTGGCGTCCCAGTTCGCTTGGTTGGCTCAGCAAGGCGAAGGCGTCCGGCTCACGGCGCTCGATCGCAACCGGCAGTGGCTTTGCCGGTTCGAGATCGGGATGCAGGCGGAAGATCATTGCGGTGGCATCTTCTTCGACGAGCGCGAGGGCCGGCTCAGCGGCGCGTGCCCAGGTGGCTTCGATGGGAAAGCCTTGCGGGTCGTGCCGGATATTGAGGAGTTGCTGTGCGGTCAATCTTGTGACCACCAGGAACTCGACTCCTCGCTGGCGCAGGTCTGCGAGCCAGGCGGCAGCGTCCTGCCGGCGGCGATAGAAGCCAGGTTCGGGGCAGATCGCAGCTGACAGGCCGTCATTCCGCCACGCCTGGGCCCGGTCATGGAAGCGCAGGTTGGAGCGACCGTCGATCGGGACATGGATCACGGGCCTGGCTCGAGGGCCTCGCAGGGGGTAGGGGAGGTTGTTGCCCGCATAGGCGATTGGACCGTCGCCATCGAGTTGGTCCGTTTTCGCCCAGATCTCGGCGAAAGAGGGGTGCCCCTTGTTCAGAAAGACGCGATCGGCCGGGATTGCAAGGATGCCGGCGAGAGCGATCGCGGGCATCGAGATGATGGCGACGGTTGCCGTGGCACGTGCGCGGGTCAGCGGTTGTCCGGTTTGCAGTCTGGCGAGGTGCGTGATCGCCACGACGGCGACGGCGGCGCCGGCCGCCGCCAGGGCTGGAAAGTTGGTTTCTCTGGTCAGGATCAGATGCAGGCCGATCAGGATGGGCACCAGATGGCGGAGCCCACGCGTATCTTCGACTCGCGTGGCGGCGACTCCCAGGCAGGCCACGGCAAGGAATGCGAAGCGCCCGTACTGGAAGGGGATGACCCACCAGCAAGCGGCGACGATGAGCGGTGCGATCGCCAGCATCAACAGAACTTCGGGTCGGCGCAGGCTGGCGGCGGAGCCGACGATCCACAAGACGATCGGCACGGCGAGGACCAGCAGGCCGGACGGTAGTGTCAGGGTCGCGGCGAGATCGCCGGGCAAGAAGCCGGTGAGGGGGGCGAAGGCAGCGGCCAACCTGGTCCACAGGGGCAAGCTCGGATCTTCGCTCAAGTTGAAGACCCAGGCACGCATCGCGTCGGCACCGTAGTTCCCTTCCAGCAGAACCTGACCGAAGAGTTCGATCTGCACCGGATAGATGGGGTTGCCGGTCAGCGCCCAGTTGCGGAGATAGAAAAAGCTGCCGGTGATCAGCACGCCGAGTGCCAGGTACATCATCGACCGCCCGCGCTTGGATTCCTTCCAATGCAGCCATGCGGCGAGAAGGACGAGCATCGCCATGGGTGTGAAGGGCACTGCCAGGTACTTGGTCCCGTAGGCCAGACCCAGGGCCAGTCCGGCGATCAGAGCCATCGCGGGTCGCCCTGCGCTGCGCAGTCCGAGGGCGGCAAAGGCGAACCACCAGGATGCCAGCGGGAGGTCGACCATCGCGCCTCGCGCCTGCTGCAGGATCAACGGCGAGATCATCAGGGTGGCGGCACCCCACAAGCTGGCGCGTCGCGAAGATCCCAGGGCGCGAGCGGCAACATGGATGGACAGCAGGAGCAGGAGGAGGTGTGGCAAGGCGCCGCACCAGGTCAGCTGCTCGTCGCTGCCGAACAGGCTGAACAGAGATCGTAAAACGGCATCGTTCTTGGGCTGGTAGGCCTGAGCACTGTCGCCGAAGGGTGTATCCAGCAGAGGGATGCCGCCGCTATCGATGATGGTGGCGGTGTAGGGAAGATGATAGGAGAGGGCGTCGTATTCAGCTGTCGGTGCCACCAGACTCGCGCAGATCGCGTATCCGCAGATTCCGACCAGGAACCATGCCGCCACCGCGCGGGACCATTCTCGCTGGCGTGGCACGAGCAGCACGGCGGCCTTGCGTGCGAAGCCTGCGAGGGGCGAGGGCATCTTGAGCCCGAGTGGAGCCAGCCAGAAGGCGATCACACCGATGGCCACCCAGGCGCCGTAGATCGATTCCACGGAGCCCAGGGCGAGCAGGAGCACCAACAGCCAGCTGGAGCCCAGAACGGCCCCTGAGAGGACCTGCGCGGAACAGGGGGCGTGGGCGCAGAGGCGTCCGGCGACTCGACATCCTGCGTCGAGCAGCAGCAAGGCCAGAAGTGCGGCGATCAATGTCCCGAGCATGACAGGTTGCGCCGGGGTATGGCGAGGGTGATGATCGATCGTGAAAGAGAGATACGGCGCATGCGGAGCAGAGCCTTGCTGGTTGGCCCGAAGCTTAGCATGCAGTCCCTCTATATGCTGCTTGGGTAGTTCTCCCTCAAAGGGCTGAAGATGTTCTGTCGACGATTTGCTTTCCTGTTCCTCGCGCTTTTGACCGCCACGCCGTCCGCCGCCCAACTGGCCCAAGCGCCGCCCCCCAACGTCATCCTGATCTTCATCGACGACCTCGGCTGGTCGGACCTCGGCTGCTACGGGAATGATGTTGTCGAGACGCCGCGGATCGATGGGTTGGCGGCCGAGGGGTTGAGGTTCACCGATTTCTACGCCGCTGGCGCGGTTTGTTCACCGACACGCTGCGCGGTGCAGTCCGGGCAGAACCAGGCGAGGATCGGGATCACGGCGCATATTCCCGGTCACTGGCGCCCCTTCGAGCGCGTGATCACGCCGCAGACGACCATGGCTCTTCCCCTCGATACGGTCACGATCGGAGAGGCCCTCGCCGATGCGGGCTATGCGACCGGCTATATCGGCAAGTGGCACCTGGGCAGGGATCGCGCGTTCCAGCCCGATCATCAAGGCTATGCCTTTTCGGCGGTCATCAGCGGTCCCCATCTCCCCGGCAAGTACCGGGTGTCGGGGCGAAAGGACCTCACACCCCGCCAAGGCCAGTATCGGACCGAGTTCGAGGCGGACCTCGGCATCGAGTTCATCGAGAAAAACAAGGACCGCCCGTTCTTCTTGATGATCTCTCCCTTTGCCGTGCATATCCCGCTGGGGGCGATGTCCGAGAAGGTTGCGAAGTACCGCAAAAAGGCCGAGACCTCCGGTCGGAGTCTTCCCCATCCCGTGTATGCGGCGATGATCGAACACTGCGACGAGATGGTGGGAAGGATCGTCGACGCGGTCGAAGCGGCGGGTCTCACACAAAAGACCATGATCGTCTTCACCTCCGACAATGGCGGACTCCATCGTCGCTACGATTACCGTCCCGAGGCTGATGACGTGGTCACCAGCAATGCCCCTTTACGGGGAGAGAAGGGTTCGCTGCATGAGGGAGGTGTGCGGGTCCCTCTGATCGTGAAGTATCCGCCCCTGACTCGCCCCGGTTCGATTTGCGCGGAGCCGGCGATCAGCTACGACTTCTATCCGACCTTCGTGGAACTGGCCGGCGGCATCCTGCCGCTGAACCAGACGATCGATGGGCTGAGCTTGGTTCCGCTACTGTCGGATCCGGGAGGGCGGTTGGCGCGCAGCGCGCTCCACTTCCACTATCCGCATTATCACCATGACCGGCCGGCCGGAAGCATCAGGGAGAGGGGCTGGAAGCTGATCGAATACCTCGACGGCAGTGGTGATCTTGAGTTGTATCACCTCGCCGAAGATCTCGGGGAGACGACCAACCTTGCCGGCAGCAAGAAGGGCAGGGTCGCCGACTTGAAGAGGAAGCTGGCATCGTGGCGCGGCGAGGTCCTCGCCCGCATGCCGGTCGTCAATCCAAATCATGATCCGGATCGTGCTGGTGAGTGGTGGAGCCTCCGTCGCGGCGGGCCCGTGCCCAGCGCCGCGCGGAAGCGCTTTCCGCCGACGGAAAAGGATCGCTGACAGCCCGCATGAAAACAGGGGGATTGCGATTCCTCGTGACCGCTGATCCGCATGAGCGGTCGGAGTCAGGCCCGTCTCCACAGTCGCGGGAATATAGGTTAGAGTAGCTACGCCGGTCCCGAAGAACAGGGCCCCCTCGCTCGCCTCGCGAGGTGATCTACGGCAACCGGATTTTGGAGTGTCGATGTGTCGGAACTAGAATCTATCCCCTCTGATGATGGAGCAAGCCCGGACCGAGAGGTTCCTGGTGGGCGGCTCCGCCGCACCCGAGAGAGTCGTTCGGGGAAGTTGGTGGATGTGTCGATCGACGAAATCGTCACGGAACTTGCGCAACGCATTGGCGAGGAGTCGGGATGGTTCTCGGAGATTGATGCAGATTTGGTCAGCGAACTGTACTACCGAATCGGCGAGAGCATCGAGGTGCACGAGAATCGTTTCTCGCGCCGGCGCTACGGCGATCTTTTTGCAATCTACTACGAGGATCTCGGTTCCAAAAAACCGGCATTGGATGGGGCGACCTTCCTCGAACTGGGATGCGGTGGCCTGAACCCTGCAGGTTTGATGTTCGTTTTTGTGGCCTTGGGTTTGTCGCGGGGCATCGTTGTCGACCTTGATCCGGTGGAGGATTTCCCCCGCGCGGTGAAGGCGCTCGCGGATGTGGTAGCGTGCTTGCTAGTTGACCCGTCGCGGATCCTTCGCGAACGGGAGATTTCTCCTGAACAAGTTCTGCGGAATCTCGCGAGTTTCGACCTTCGGGCAATGGGCCGTGGCGATTCTGAAGGTATTGATAGCTCGCGACTTTCGCATGCGATCGAGTCTGCGAGCGACCTCTCGCTCGAAGATGAATCGGTGGATTACATCTTTTCGAATTCGTTTTTCGAGCACCTTTCGGACCCCGTCTCCGTGATAGAGGAAACGTATCGCGTTCTGCGGCCTGATAGTTTGATGGTGCATGGGATCGACTTCATTGACCACGAGTACTACGCGAATTCGCAGATACATCCTTTGAATTTTCTGACCATTGAGAGCTCCGAGGTACTTGTGAATAGCTCGAATCGCTTGAGGCTGAGCCAGATCAAGCGACTGTTTGAGAGGCATGGATTCAGCATTCTTACTACCGAGATCACAGAATCGGT